>JANXYO010000051.1 GCA_025356015.1 Spirochaetaceae bacterium | reverse complement strand
GGGCAGGGTCCTCCCCGACACGAGCAGGTTCAATTGGAAGGACGGTTTCTGGCAGGCCGAGGAGTCCACTTCCAAGGAATAGGGCCATCCCCACTCAGGCTGGCCCTGGCCTGGCTCCATCCACGCGCCGCCTCGCTGTTTTGGAACAAAGTTCCGTAACTCATGGCGTGAATCGTCAAATACTGATATGCTGTTTTAATGTAATCGTATACTTGACGTAGCTCGGGACAAGAATCTACTCTATAGTTCGACTAGCAAAACCCGGTTTCGGGAATCAAAACCTTTGCCTTTGCGGGGAGCGGAATGAGCGAATCTGCGGGAAAAGCCCTCGACCTTCTTTTCTATCTCGCCAGAACGGGCGGCGAAATCACACTCGCGAGGCTCTCCCGCGATACGGGAATGAACAAGGCTACCGCCCTGCGCTATCTCTCCGTCCTCGAATCCCGCGGCGTCGCCGAGAGGCGCGGCTCTGGCTGGTCCCTCGGCCTTGCCCTCTTCGAGCTCGGGGCCCGGGTCCCTGTCCGCTCCATCGTCGTGGAACGGGTGCGGCCTTTCCTTGAGCGTCTCGCCCGCGAGACCGGCGAGACCGCGAACCTAGCCTGCCTCTCGGGCGGCAGCGCCGTCTATCTCGACCGCGCCGAGGCCGACAGGAGCCTGCGCATGCGCTCGGTGCCCGGCGACAGGCTTCCCCTGTACTGCACGGGCGTGGGCAAGGCGATTCTCTCCCTCCTGCCCGACGACAGGGCCAGGGCCATCCTCGGCGTAGGCCCACTGCCCAAGATCAACGACAAGACGATCACCGACCCCGAGGAAGTGCTCAAGGAGGCCATCAAGGCCAGGGAGATCGGCTATGGCCTCGACCGGGAGGAGTACGAGACGGGACTAACCTGCCTCGCCAAGCCCCTGCGCCTTCCCGGCTCGGACTTCGCCGGGGCGATCAGCGTATCGGGCCCGACTGCCCGGATGCGCGATCCCGCCATACGCGACCGCTTCCTCGATTCCCTCACTCGAGCCGTCGTCGATTCCCAGGCCTCGCTCGCCGCGCTCGCCGCAGAGGCCGTCCCGCAGCCGCCCGCGGCGATCGCGCAGGCGGCCGCGGCCCACCATGCCGCGGGCGGCGCCTAGAACACGGGCGCGGGCTCAGCCGGCGCCATGTCCTCCTGGGATTGGGCGGCATCCTTCTTCACCGGCTTGAACTCGACGTGCTCGGCCACGATCTTGACCTTCGACTTGGTCTTCCCCTCAGGGTCTGTCCAGCGGTCCTGCTTGAGCCTCCCCACGACCCTGACGCCCCGCCCCTTCTTGAGGTTCTGGGCGCAGGCCGTGCCCAGCCTCGCCCAGGCCTCAACGTCGAAGTAGGAGACCTCCTTCTCGAGCTCGCCCTCGGCCGGCTTGTAGAAGCGGTCGGCGGCGATCGAGAAGTTGCAGACCTCGCTACCGGACGGCAGGGTCTTGCTCTCGGGATCGCGGACCAGGTTGCCCTCGAGCAGGATGGAATTTAGACTGTTCACAAGCCCCTCCTCGCATGCGCTCTCGCCATGCATGCCGAATACGCGCGCGACAGGAGCCGGCGATTGAAGGGATGCGCTTTTGCCTTGCGCTAGAGAGTCCGTGGATTGTCTCCGCCTGAAAGCGATAGTACAGTTGGACCGTGGGGTGGATCACATGGGAAGCCTGATACTGGCCGTCCTCGTCCTCGGCTGCCTCTCGGTCGCAGCCGTTGTCCTTGCCGGCTACATGAGCAACACGGTCAAGACGGGAGCGCGCAGACCCCGCCAGATCGAAGAAGACGACGGACCCGAGCAGAGGCTCCAGTCCATCGAGGGCAAGATCCGGGACCTGGCGATGCTCAGGAAGGTCCTGGGCGAGGTCAGCTCCGAGGTGGACGTCCACTCGATCGTCGACAAGCAGGACGGGATCCTCTCCTACCTCGGCAATTACCACGACAAGTATTCCGGCCTCGTCCTCGTCAAGCAGGTGGGCGAGCGCTTGCGCGAGCTGCTCGCGAGCGACCTCGGCATCGAGGCGAAGGTCCAGGGCATCGTCGAACTCAAGAAGGAGACCGAAACTCGCTACCTCCACCTCAGGGAGCGCCCGGTCGCGACAGCCCACGAGGATCTCGACCGCAGGAAGCTCGAGACCGACAGGAGCCTCGACGCGATACTGCGCGACCTTGTCATCCTCGAGACAAACCGTATCATCGCGAGCGAGTCCCCGCTCACGCGTGTCGAGGGCATCGAGCGCGAGGAGGGAAGCATCCTCTCTGCCGAGGGATCGGCGAGCGAGGAGGAGCTCAACCGGGAGTATGACCGCTTCATATCCGAGATCGAACTGGCCTAGAGGCATCCCGGCCTGGAATCGCGGAGCTATGCGATGCGCGGCCTTTCCCGCTAGTATCAGGCCCATGCCAAGCAACATCGACACCGAGAGGCTTTCGGGCCGGGGCTTCACCGCCGCCATCGCGGCTGCCGCGATCCTCTCCACGACCGCCATCTTCATCAGGCACCTTAGCCTGGAATACCACATCCCCGCCCTGGTCCTCGCCTTCTGGCGGGATGTTTTCGCAGTGGCGACCATCCTGCCCGTGCTCGCCATCGCCAAGCCTAGCCTCCTTCGCGTCTCGAGGATCCAGCTCGGCTACCTGGTCTTCTACGGACTTGTGCTCGCGATATTCAATGCCCTCTGGACCCTCTCGGTCGCCTGGAACGGGGCCGCGGTGGCGACCGTCCTGGTCTACTGCTCGGGCGCCTTCACCGCCGTCTTGGGACGCGTCTTTCTCAAGGAGAGGCTCACCATATCCAAGCTCGTCGCCATAGCCCTCACCATCGGTGGTTGCGTCCTCGTCGCCGACGCCCTGAAGGCCGAGGTCTGGAGGACGAACGTGTCGGGCATCCTCGCCGGAGTGCTAGCCGGCCTTTCCTATGCCGTGTACAGCATCATGGGCCGCTCGGCCTCAAGGCGCGGCCTCGATCCCTGGACGAGCCTCCTGTACATCTTCGCGGTCGCGGCCGTCTTCCTCGCCCTCTTCAGCCTGGCTTCGGGAGGGAGGCTCCCGGGCGCGGCGCGCGGCCTTGGGGACTTCCTCTGGCTGGGGGAATCCTGGGCCGGCTGGGCCATCCTCTTCCTCCTGGCTGCCGGGCCGACGGTGGCTGGCTTCGGCCTCTATCTGGTGAGCCTCAGCCACCTCCCATCCAGTGTCGCCAACCTCGTCGTCTCCCTGGAGCCTGCCTTCACCATGGTCATCGCCTATCTCCTCCTCGGGGAGCGCCTCGGCTTCCTCCAGGTGGCCGGCGCCATGGCGATAATGGCCGGGGTCCTCTTCCTGAGGCTGGCCGAAGGCGGCCGGGCCCGCGGAGCGGGGGCCGCGCCCGCAGCGGTTTAGGGGGCTTGGGCCGGGCTTCATCGGGAATTTTGGTCCTTCCCGATCGGGAGAGACGACCGCCGCTCATAAGCGTGCGATACCGGAAGGGCGCCTGGGCTTGAGGTCTCCCCTTTTCGTCCGTTGTGGCCGCACCCGGCGCGAGGAGGATCCATGGAACGAAGAACTCTGGCCATCCTTGCCCTCGTTGCCCTCGTCCTGTTTTCCGCTTCCGCTCTCATGGCCGCCGACAAGGTCGTCATCAACGCCCTGTTCATGAAGCAGGCAGGCTACAGCGAGGAGGACACCACAGCAGCCACCAGGGAGTTCGAGGCCCGCAACCCGAACATCCAGGTCGAGCTCAGCTTTGTCCCCTACGAGGAGCTCGAGCAGAAGATCATCACCTCGGCGGCCTCGGGCGGCTACGATGTCGTCCTCTCGGACGGCCCCTTCACCGCCAAGTTCGCCAAGGGCGGCATCGTGAAGACGGTGCCCGACCTTGCCGCGGCCGACAAGGCCGACATCTTCCCCGGCGCCCTCGACGCCTGCGTCTACAACGGCAAGCTCTACGGCATGCCTTGGCTCAACGACTGCAAATACCTGTTCTACAACAAGGCCATGCTCGAGAAGGCCGGCTTCAATGCCCCGCCCAAGACCTGGGACGAGCTTTTGAAGATGGGCAAGGTCATGAAGGACAAGGGCATCGTGCAGTACCCGATCGTCTGGAGCTGGTCACAGGCCGAGGCCCTGATCTGCGACTACACGACGATCGTCGCCTCCTTTGGCGGCGCCATGGTCGACGCCTCCGGCAAGCCCACCCTGAGCTCGGCCGCCAATAAAAAGGCCCTGCAGTTCATGGTCGACTCGATCAAGAACGGGATCACGAACCCCAAGTCGACCGAGTACATCGAGGACAATGTCCGCGACGCCTTTGACGCCGGGACAGCCGCCTTTGTGCTCAACTGGACCTACAACTACTCAGCGGCCAAGGATCCCACGGGCTCCACGGTTGTCAACGACGTGGTGATCGGTACCATCCCCGGCTCGGGAGCGGTGAAGAGCGCAACAGTCAACGGCGGACAGCCCCTCGCGATCACCGCGGGGTCGAAGCACCCCTACGAGGCCTGGACCTACATCCTCTATCTCACGGGGAAGGAGTTCCAGAAGAAGTACGTACAGAACGCCCTGCCCATATGGAAGAGCCTCTACGACGACCCCGATGTCGTGAAGTCCAACCCCGACGTGGTGAAGGCCGCCAAGGTCCAGTACGCCTACATCGTCAACAGGCCAAAGGTCCCCTACTACAGCGCCTTCTCCTCGATGCTCCAGGTCAAGATCCAGGAAGCCCTCCTTGGCAAGAAGAGCGTCGACCAGGCCCTCAAGGAGGCCCAGGCCGAGGCCGAGGCCCTCGCGGCGAAGAAATAGGGCCAAAGGGGCATAGGCAGGAAGGACGCGCGATGAGGACGAAGGCGGAGCGCCGCACCGGCGGGGATTTAAGCGAGGAGGCCTACGCCTTCCTCCTCCTCTCGCCGGCCGGCCTCGTCGTCCTCGCTGTGGTCCTGGTGCCCCTCGCCATCACCTTTGTCTACACCCTCATGAACATGGAGCTCCTGTCGGAGAACAGGGGCTCCTTCGTCGGCCTAGCCAACTACGCCTCAGTGCTAGGCTCAGCCTGGTTCTGGCAGTCACTTGGCCGCACGTTGTACTTCACCTTGAGCTCCCTCGTCCTCGAGACGGGCCTCGGCCTCCTTGTCGCCCTCCTCCTCAACGGCTCCTTCCCCGGCGTGTCGGCCCTGAGGGCCCTCATCATCCTGCCCTGGGCCATACCGACCAATGTCTCGGCGGCGCTCTGGAAATGGATCTACCACCCCGAGTTCGGAGCCCTCAACGCCCTGCTGCAGTGGATGGGCATCATCAAGGAGTGCCGCAGCTGGCTCGGCGACCCGAGCGTTGCGATGAACATGCTGGTCCTCGCCGACGTCTGGAAGATGACCCCCCTCGCGGCGATCTTCTTCCTGGCCGCCCTGCAGTTCATCAACAAGGCCCTCTACGAGGCGGCGAGGATCGACGGGGCCGGGCCCTTCAGGCGTTTCTGGTACGTCACGATGCCCCACCTCGTGCCCACCCTCCTCGTCGTCGTCGTCATGCGCTCGATGGAGAAGTTCAAGGCCTTCGACATCTTCTATGTCATGACCAGGGGCGGGCCGGCCAACGGCACCATGGTCCTCACCTACGAGGCCTACCTGCGCGGCTTCACAAACCTCGACTACTCGGCCGCGGCGACGATAGCCTACCTCATCGCCTTCATCGTCCTTGCCCTCACCTTCTCCTATCTCAGGCTGCTCAGGCAGGAGGACATCAATGACTAGGGCCCTCTCGCCCAGGAGGCTCGGCTACACCGTCTTCCAGTGCGCGGCCGGCCTCGTCCTCCTCGCCTTCACGATGGCCCCCTTCGTCTGGCTCTTCATCTCGAGCATCTCCCTCCGGCGCGACCTCATCACCGTGCCCTACCGCTTCGAGCCTGCCAACGCGAGCCTCGAGCGCTACCTCGCCATATTCGGGACCGGGGGCAACGACATCGCCAGGGCCTTCAAGTTCGCCCTCCTCAACAGCCTCATCGTCGCCGGCCTCGTGACCCTCGTCGGCCTCGCCACCGGAACCCTCGCGTCCTACTCCTTCGCCAGGCTCCGCTTCGCCTTCAAGGACCAGCTCCTGTATGCCCTCCTCTTCACCTACATGGTACCGCCCGTGGTCATCGTGATCCCCCTCTACGTGGCGATCAACGCCCTTGGCCTCCTCGACAGGAAGGTGACCCTGGTCTTCCTCTACCTGTCGATGACGATACCCTTCATCGTGTGGTCGACTAGGAGCTACTTCGGCTCGATCTCGAAGAGCTTCGAGGAGGCCGCCCTGATCGACGGCTGCACGAGGCTCCAGACCCTGCGCTATGTCTACCTGCCCATGGCGAGACCGGGCCTGGTGGCCACGGCCATCCTCGCCTTCATCGTCGCCTGGGACGAGTTCTTCTTCTCCCTCATATTCACCTCGACCCTCGCCTCCAAGACGATGCCCGTCGCCATCGCCGAATTCTCGGGCAAGAATTCCGTGGACTATGGTATGATCACCGCCGGAGGAGTCGTGGCCTCGATCCCCCCGCTTTTGATCGCGGTGCTCTTCCAGAAATACATCGTGATGGGGATGACGGGCGGCGGCAACAAGGAGTAGATGGCTGCTTTCCCCGACCCACTGACCATCGTCCTGGTCCTAGGCTCGGCCCAGTGCCTCTTCCTCGCCTTCGTGTTCGCACGCTCCGACCGGGGCAACGCGAGGGCCGGCCGTCTCCTGTCCCTCTTCTTCCTCCTCCTGCCTGTCTCCACCCTGGACGGTCTGCTCTTCCGCACCGGCCTGTACAGGGAATGGCCCTTCCTGATCGGGATCGAGCCCATGGCCAGACTCCTCGTCGGCCCCGTCTTCTATTTTTACGTCGAGTCCCTTGTCGATCCCCTGTTCAGGATCAGGAAGCGGCTCGCCCTGCACGCGGCCGTCGCCGCCGGCCTCCTTGCCCTCTGCTTGCCTTTTTTCCTCGAGGAGCCGGTCTACAAGATGATGTTTGTCGATGTGTGGCTGCGAAACGCGGGCTACACCCCGGCAGAGTACTTTGGCCGCTTCTGGTATGAGCTGGCCATCGAGCTCCAGGTCTGGGCCTATCTCGCCCTCATCTGGTTCGAGCTACGGCGCTACGAGAGCATGATCAGGGAATCCTTCTCCTCGATCGACTCCATAACCCTCGCCTGGATCAGGAAGGTGGTCATCGCCTTCGCCTTGGCCCTGGCTGCCCGCGGCCTCTCCTACATCCTCTTTCTCTTCTTCATCAAGTTCGCCCTCATGTATCTCTTCGCCCCCCTCGCCGCAGCCTTCGCCGCCTACTACATCAGCTACAAGTCATTCCACCAGAAGGACGTTTTCCTCCTCGAACGGCCGCCCTTGGCCCCCGTATGCCCCTCGAAGCCCAAATACCAGAAGTCGGCCTTCTCCGATGAGGAGTCCGAGCTCATCCTCGCCCGGCTCGAGAAGGCGATGCGCCAGAGGCGTCCCTACGCCGATCCTGAGCTGACCCTCTCCAAGCTCGCCGCCCTGCTCGCGACCTCCCACCACCACCTCTCCCAGCTCCTCAACCAGAGGCTCAACACGAGCTTCTACGATTATGTGAACGGCTACCGCCTCGAGCAGGTGAAACGCGAGCTCGCCGATCCCGCGCGCTCGGGTGCGAGCATCCTCGACCTGGCCCTCGACTGCGGCTTCAACTCCAAGTCGGCTTTCAACAAGATTTTCAAGAACGCCACCTCGATGTCCCCGAGCCAGTACCGCGCGAGGTCTCTTGGCTCCTCAGGCCAAGCCGCCTCGGCCCCGGCCTCTGCAGGCCAGGCTGTCTCGGCCCAGAGCGACCCCTTCGCGGAATAGGCCCTGGGCTAGGCCCGGCGGGGCAGCCTGCGAGCCCCTAGTTGCTGGGGCTGGCGGCGCCGCCGAGCACGGCGGTAGCGCCGACGAGGACTGTGAAGACGAGGATGAGGTAGGCCAGTGAAGCCAGGAACATCGCCCTGGGCCAGGCTCCGGGGCGCCTCCTGCCGGGCAAGAGGAGGCCGAGGGCGAGCCAGGCGATGCCGGGCAAACAGGCAAGCAGGGGGGCCGGGAGAGGCGGACGGATGAGGTAGGGGAAGGGCAGGAGGGCGGCGATCCAGCCGAGGATCGAGAGGCGCGAGCGCGAGGGGGCCAATTCCATTCCGGCCATGGGGATGCCAGCCGCCCTGTACTCGCCGGCCCTCATCAGGGCCAGGGCACGAACGTGGGCCTGCTGCCAGACGAGGAGCAGGGCGAAGAGGGACAATGCCGGCCCGCCGAGGCCGGGATCCACGGCTGCCCATCCTATGAGGGGTGGGGCGGCGCCGGAGATCCCGCCCACCAGGAGGCTTAGGGGGCTGCGTCGCTTTATCCACAGGGAATACAGGCAGAGGTAGACGAAGGAGCCAGCGGCCGCGAGGAGGACGGGGGCGGGTCCTGCGCTGGCGAGGATGGCGAGGCCGAGGCCGAGGAGGCCGAAGCCGAGGCCGAGGGCTTTGGCCCTGCCCATGCTGCCACAGGCGGTAGGCCGCTCACGGGTGCGCTCCATGAGGGCGTCGATGTCGCGGTCTATCCAGTTGTTGAGGGCGCAGGAGCCGCCGACGATGAGTGATACCCCGGCCAGGACCGCCGCCCCTGTCTGGAAGGGCCGTCCGAGGGGAGAGGCAGCCCCCAAGGCGGCGAGGGCGAAGCCGGCCATCGCTGTCAGGACGTTGGTGGCCACGACGCTTGGCTTGACAGTTGCCAGGACCGCCCTGAGGCCCGAAAGGCCCCTGGTGCGCACCATGTTCTTCCACTCCATCCTCGGCCATGCTATCATGAAATTGTCCGTCTTGCCCGCAGGGCCTAAAGAAGCCTTTCTTGCGCTTTGCCCTTTGCTTTTCGAGATTTTCTCCTAGGAGGCGCACGATGCTCGATGCCATGTATGCCATGCTCGCGAAGGTCGGCTTCACCGATCCCCTGCACGCTCCCATAACCCACATGCCGATTGGCCTCATAACCGGTTCCCTGGTGTTCTTTGTAACGGCGATCATCTTCAAGAAGCGGCAGCTCATCACCTCGGCCAGGCACGCATCGATACTTGCCCTGCTCTTTGTCTTCCCCACGATCCTCTTCGGGGTCTTCGACTGGATCCACTTCTACCACGCGATCCTCATGCCCGCCATCAAGATCAAGATGGTCCTCGCCGGCAGCGTCCTCGTCCTCCTCGGGGCGGGGATCATCCTCGGGAGCGAGATCAAGATCAGGGCCTTCTGGATGACGGCGATCTATGCCCTTGCCTTTGTCGCCGTCATCGGCCTCGGCTGGTTCGGCGCAGGCATCATCTACGGCCGGGGCGTGGCCCTGTCGGCCGAGACCACGGCCGTCATCGCGGCCGCTCCTGGCTCGACGACCGCCCCCGCCGCCTCGGCACCGGCCGCGACGGGTGACCTCGCCTCGGGCCAGGCCGTCTTCGCGGCGAACTGCCAGGGCTGCCATCCCTCGGGCGGGAACATCATCGTCCCCCTCCTTCCGGTCAAGGGCTCGAAGCAGCTCAAGACCCTCGAGGCCTTCACCGCCTTCATCAGGGCCCCCGCCATGCCCAACGGCAGCGCGGGCGAGATGCCTCCCTTCGCCGCCGACCAGGTCAGCGACGCGAAGGCCAAGGATCTCTACGCCTATGTGACCTCGGCCTGGAAATAGGGGCGATGACGCCTCGCTCCGGCCTCGCGGCCGCCGCAAGCCTCGCCATCCTCCTCAACCTCACCCTCATGCCCCGTATGGCCGCGGCGCATACAACGGCCACCCAGGCCGCCGCGGTGGCCCTGGGCTCGCCCCTTGGCTTTGACGAGAAGCTCGGGTCATACATCCCGCTCGACGCGAGCTTCACCGACGAGGACGGCAGGGCGGTGACGATGGCAGAGCTCGCCAAGACTCCCGTCGTCCTGAGCTTCGTCTACTACCGCTGCAAGGACCAGTGCAACGTCCTCCTTACCGGGATCTCCCTGGCCCTGCGCGGCCTCGAGTCCCGGCCCGGCGCGGACTATTCCCTGGTCACGGTGAGCGTCAACGACAGGGAAGGCCCCAAGGACGCCCTCGAGAAGAAGGCAATCGCCCTCGCCTCGATAGAGCGGCCCTTCCCCCCCTCGGCATGGCGCTTCCTCGTGGGCGACGAGAAGAACATCGACAAGCTCGCCGATTCGGTTGGCCTCTCCTACGTCCGCCATGGCGAGGACTTCGACCACCCCCTGGGTCTCGTCATCCTCGCTCCCGGGGGAAAGATCGTGCGCTACATGAACGGCTCGGACTTCCTGCCCCTGGATCTCGGCATGTCACTGCTCGAGGCCTCGAAGGGGATCGTCAAGCCGACTATCGCGAGGATGCTCAGGTTCTGCTTCAACTACAATCCAGAGAGCCGTCAGATGCGTTTCGACCTCATGCGTGTGAGCGGGATAGTCATCGGGCTTCTCGTCGCCTCCTTCGCGGCCTACCTCGTGATCACGGGGAGGAAACAGAGGACCTACAGGAAGGGAGTACGATGAGCGACACTGCAAGACGCGACTTTGACGACGGCGGGCCCTATTTCAGCGCCAAGGCCAGGTATCCCGGACTCCTGGGCTGGCTCTCCACCACGAACCACAAGAGGATCGGCATCCTCTACCTCTGCCTGATCGGGACCTTCTTCACTGCCGCCGTGATCCTGGGCGTCCTCATGCGGCTCGCTCTATTCAACCCCGGCTCAAGCTTCGTGAGTCCCGCGACCTACAACGCCATGTTCACACTCCATGGGATCATCATGGTCTTCCTCGTCGTCATCCCCGGGGTCCCGACGATCTTCGGCAATTTCTGCCTCCCCATGCTCATCGGGGCCAATGACATGGCCTTCCCCCGCCTCAACCTCTTCACCTGGTACCTCTTCATCGCAGGCGCCCTCATCGCCTTTGCCTCGGTGTTCGTTAACGGCGGGGCGCCGGACACCGGCTGGACCTTCTACGTCCCCTTCAGCCTCAAGACGACGGTGGACGTGCCCATGGCCACCTTCGCGGTCTTTGTCCTCGGCATGTCCTCGATCCTCACGGGCATCAACATCGTCACCACTGTCCACCAGCTGCGGGCTCCCGGCATGCGCTTCTTCAACATGCCCCTGTCGGTCTGGGGCCTGTACTCGACGGCCTGGGTCCAGATCCTCGCGACGCCCATCATCGGCATCACGATGCTCCTCATCGTCGTGGAGAGGCTCTTTGGCATCGGGGTCTTCGATCCCACCAAGGGTGGCGACCCCCTGCTCTACCAGCACCTCTTCTGGATCTACTCCCACCCGGCCGTCTACATCATGATCCTGCCGGCGATGGGGGTCATGTCCGATCTCTTCCCGGTCTTCTCGCACAAGAACATCTTCGGCTACAAGATGATAGCCTTCTCCAGCCTCGCCATAGCGAGCGTCGGCTCCCTGGTCTGGGGACACCACATGTATGTCTCGGGCCAGAGCGACACGGCCGGCATCATCTTCTCCCTCCTCACCTTCCTGGTCGCCGTGCCGAGCGCGATAAAGGTCTTCAACTGGATCTCGACAATGTACAAGGGTTCGATCAGGATCGAGCCTCCCTTCCTCTTCGCCCTCTCCTTTGTCTTCCTCTTCTCGATCGGCGGGCTCACGGGGCTCTTCATCGGGGCCCTCTCCCTCGACGTCCAGCTCCACGACACCTACTTCATCGTGGGCCACTTCCACTACGTGATCTTCGGGGGCATGGGCTACGGCACGATGGCCGCCCTCCACTACTGGTTCCCCAAGATCACCGGCCGCATGCCGGCCAAGCGGCCCGCCATCATAGGCTGGCTCATCAGCTTCGTCGGCTTCAACCTCTTCTACTTCCCCATGCTCATCATGGGCTGGATGGGCATGCCCCGCCGCTATGCCGACTACCTGCCCCAGTTCACCGGTCTCCAGCGCTTCTCGAGCATGGGAGCCTGGATCATGGTGGCCGGCCTCGTGGTGATCTTCGGCAACCTCCTTCGCTCCGGGAAGAAGGGCGAGAAGGCCCCTGCCAATCCCTGGGGTGGGGCGACCCTCGAGTGGACCCTGCCTTCTCCCGCCCCCCTCGAGAACTGGGAGGAACCGCCTGTCGTGACCCGCGGGCCCTACGACTACACGGGGATCGAGGAGGGCAAATGAGCGAGGCGAACGAGCATGCCCCCGGGCCCCACGGCCACCCGGGGACGCACGACGAGACTAGGGGCCGCGTCGGGATGTGGCTCTTCATCTGCACCGAGATACTCCTCTTCGGCGGCCTCTTCCTCCTGTATTCCGCCTACCGCTTCAAGCACCCCGCCGATTTCCACCAGGCCTCGTCCGACCTGAACCGCTTCGACGGCACGCTCAACACGATCGTCCTCACCACGAGGAAGGTGAGGCCGAAGAGGATGGTCGCGGCGAGGTAGCGCCGCGCCTCCCTGTCCTTGCCCTCGCGCAGCGAATGCACCGCCAGGGCCGCGGTGAGGGAGCTCGTGATGAGGACGATCGTGTTGAGCGTGCCGTCGAAGCGGTTCAGGTCGGACGAGGCCTGGTGGAAATCGGCGGGGTGCTTGAAGCGGTAGGCGGAATACAGGAGGAAGAGGCCGCCGAAGAGG
>JANXYO010000045.1 GCA_025356015.1 Spirochaetaceae bacterium | reverse complement strand
GGCCGACACTTCCCTGACGAACGGGGGCGGAGCCGCCGGCAACATCACGGTGACGGGGACGGTGACGAACCTCGCCGGCCACGCCTTGAGCCTGACCGCGGGGACAGCGAACATCGACCTGCAGAACAGCGTGGGCGGGGGAACGGCGCTCACGAGCCTTAGCGTGGTCTCAGGCGCCACGGCCCGCTTCGGCGGCGCCGTGACGACGAGCGGAGCCCAGCTGGTGACGGCCACCACGATCCAGACCAATGCCACCCATACGACGACGGCGAGCGTGATCAGCTTCACGGGCAACCTTGTCCTCCAGGCCGACACTTCCCTCACGAACAGTGGCGGAGCCGCCGGCAACATCACGGTGACGGGTACGGTGACGAACGTGGGCGGCCACGCCTTGAGCCTGACCGCGGGGACTGCGAACATCGACCTGCAGAGCAGCGTGGGCGCAGGCACGGCCCTGACCAGCCTCAGCGTGCTCTCTGCGACGACGGCCCGCTTCGGGGCCGCGGTGACGACGAGTGGGGCCCAGCTTGTGACGGCGGGGACGATCCAGACCAATGGCACCCACACGACGACGGGGAGCGCGATCAGCCTTACGGGCAACCTGGCCTTGCAGGCGAACACGGCCCTCACGAACGGCGGGGCTGCCGCTGGCGACATCACGGTGACCGGCACGGTGACAAACCCCGCTGGGCGCACCTTCAGCCTGACCGCGGGGACAGCGAACATCGACCTGCAGAACAGCGTGGGCGGGGGAACGGCGCTCACGAGCCTCAGCGTGGTCTCAGGCGCCACGGCCCGCTTTGGCGGCGCCGTGACGACCACGGGTTCCCAGTTGGTGACTGCGGGGACGATCCAGACCAATGGCATCCACACGACGACGGGCAACGCGATCACCTTCACCGGTGGCCTTGTCCTCCAGGCCGACACTGCCCTCACGAACAGTGGCGGAGCCGCCGGCAACATCACGGTGACGGGGACGGTGACGAACCTCGCCGGCCACGCCTTGAGTCTGACCGCGGGGTTTGTCACCGTGCCGGTCACCGTGATGTCGCCAGCGGCCGCCCCGCCGTTCGTGAGGGCCGTGTTCGCCTGCAAGGCCAGGTTGCCCGTAAGGCTGATCGCGCTCCCCGTCGTCGTGTGCGTACCATTGGTCTGGATCGTCCCCGCCGTCACCAGCTGGGCTCCGCTCGTCGTCACAGCGCCGCCGAAGCTCGCCGTGTTCGCGCCGACCACGCTCAGGGAGCCCAGGGGAGTCCCTCCGCCCACCACGCCCATGACAATGTCGCCGCCGCCCGCGGTGATGCTCAGGGCCTGGGCCCCGTTCACCGTGCCGAGGCTCACGTCGTTGGCCGCATTGCTGCCGTTTAGCGTGATCGTCCCTCCGCCAGGGATAAGGCTCACGGCCCCGGCGGCCACGCCAAAACCAGGGTTGTTCACGGTCAGACTGCCGCCAAGGCTCGTTGTTCCAACTCCCGAGTAGCTCTGTCCATTGGCCGTCGTCACCGCGAGCAGGCTCGCCGTCAAGGCAGACACGACCGTCACCGAGCTGGGAGGAATCGAGCCCCCCACCGCGGCCCCGAAGCTCACGGCGCCACCGCCGGCGGTGATGCTCAAGGCCTGAGCTCCGTTGACCGTCGAGCTCGGGCCGAAGCCCACGTTGTTCGCCACGTTCGATCCGGTCAGGGTGATCGCGCCACCACCCGCGGCCAGGACGACGGGGCCCGAGAACGCGACTCCCGCTCCGGCGGCGTTCACCGTCAGGCTCCCATTCAGGGTAGTGCTCGTGGCTGCGGTGTAGCTCTGGACTCCGCTCGTCGTCACTCCGGCGACAGAGATGGTGTCGCTGTTCGTGACTGTGAGGCCGGTCAGGGCCGTTGCCCCGATGGTCCCGCTCGCGGTGACACTTCCTGTGCCGGCATCCAGGGCGAGGGCATGGGCTCCGGTCACCGAGCTCAATCCAATGCTGCCGTTTCCCGTCATGATCGAGACATCGGCGGTCAAGGTCAGGGCCCCCGAGGCGGTGAAGGCCGCGGCGATTCCCGTGTTGAGGACGGTGCCAGCGAGGCTGGCGGGGTTGTTGAGACCGAGGCCATTCCCGCTAAGGTCGAGGGAGCCTGTGCTCACGACTAGGTTGCCCGCGAGGCTTAAGGGATTGCCAGACAGCTTCACGCTGCTGCCGATGCCCGGATCGACGCCCAGGCTCCCGAGTGTAGCAGTGGAGTTGACGGTTGTCAGGTTGGTCTTCATCACGACCGTGCTGTTGGCCGGGCTCTGCCAGGTCCCGGTCACAAACAGGTTGCCGGTGAGGGTGACCGTGTTGAGGATGCCATTGTTCAGGGTTCCGCTGACCGTGAGGTTGTTCAGGGTCACGCTGGCTGGTGGTATGGGATTGTTGGCCGAGGCAGCGATGGTCACGTTGTCGCCAAAGTTGGGAACAAAGGCGGGAAGCCAGTTCGCGGGGTTCCCCCAGGCGCTGCTGCCGGCCGTGGCGCTCCACGAGAGGTTCGAGACCGGGAAGCTCCAGTTGGTGTTATTGCCCGAGTTGTGCGATGTAGTGGCGGTGATCGCGGCAGTCGTGACGGTCCCGTCCTGGATGTCGGCATAGTCCACCGAGGGCACTCCACCGTTGTTGGTCAGGCTCCAGACTGTCGGGCTGGACGAGGAATGCAGGGATACGATGTTCGTGGGATTGCCGGCGACTGTGAGCATTCCACCCGCGGCGATCACCGTCGGCGAGGCACTCGGGAAGAGGATCGTCTGTCCCGCCTGGACCAGGCTCAGGCCGTGGAAGGTAGTCGGACTCACGAGGGTCGTCGTGCCCGAGTTGGTGAAGGAAACGCTGCCGTTGTCGTGGCTGAAGCTGGCGACATTCCAGGTGCTCCCGCCCACGGCCAGGCTGCCAGCCGGCGCCTTCAAGGTGCCAAGGGCGCTCACACCGGTCCCCACCGTCCCTCCAACCGTCAGGGTGTTTGCGGCGAGGATGGCCGAGGCGTCGAGGCTTCCAGAGCCCGTCGCGTTGCCCCCGATGGTCTGGCTGAAGTTGGGCAGGGCGAGGGTTCCGGCCGTCAGCGTGAGGTTCCCGTTCCAGGTGAAGGGGGCCGTGTTCACAAGGCTCACGGTCGGGGTTCCAGAGCTGTTGTTCACCACGAGGTTCTGCACGGTCGAGAGCGTGAAGTCGAGGCTCTGTGCCGAGCTCGTGCCGTTCGCCGTGATCGTCCCCGTTGACGTGAGCGAGCCGCCGGAGCTGCTCAGGTTGCCGCGCAGGGAGATCGGGGCGCCTACCGTGAAGCTGCCCGAGGCCAGGCTCAGGTTGACGTATGCGAAGGCCGCCCCCGAGCTCAGATTGAAATTGGTCGAACCCCCAACCACGTACTGGACTGTCCCCGTCAGGGTCCCGATGTCGGAGACGACACCGTTGCCGTTAGACACGATGGTGGCGTCGCCGTTGACCGAGAAGCTGGTCGATGTGAGGTTGTGGCCGTTCAGGGTCAGGGTGCTATCGTTCACGCCGACGCCGTTGCCGACGGCCATCGTCGTGGCGCTGAGGTTGACCGACATCGAGAGGCTTCCGGCGGTAACCGCCACCGAGGCGAGGGGTCCGGGGATCGAATCGAGGGTCACGGCACCGGAGTTGATCGTAGCGGTGTCCGCGGGATTGCTGCCGGGGACGCCCGTGGGAGTCCAGTTCGAGGCCGCTGACCAGTTGCCAGCCCCGCCATTCCAGACATAGGCCTTGGCAGAGGTGCCGACGAGGAAAAGGGCACCCGTCGTCTGCGAAGTCTGGGCCACGATCCCGGAGCCTGAATACGCGCTCGCCGTCTTCGGACCGATGGCCACGGTCTCGGCTCCCGATATCGTTCCGCTCACCGAGATGAGGACGCGGATCGTCGTCTCCCCGCCTGTGAGGGCAGCGCCCGTGGTCCTGGTCGCGCCGATGATCGAGACTCCGGTCGCGGTTCCTGCGTTCTTGGCGAAGCTCAGCAGGAGGCCAGAGGCCGGCACGGGCAAGGTCGCACCCGAGTTCCCCCAGACTCCCGTGCTGAAGGCCAGGTCGACATAGGAATTGTCGATCGCGACGGTGCCGGAGCTGATGAGCGGGCCGGTGGCATTGTTGAGCGGCACTGGCCCCGTGCTCTGGGTCCCGGCCATCGCGTTGCCCGAGCCGTCGTAGATGCTGGTAGCGTTGAGCGGCGAGGCCGAGATCGTCTCGAGACCGTTCGGAGTCCCCGTGATGCTTAAGGCGAGCCTCACGACACTCTCGCCTCCGCTCACCGCTCCACCGCTTGTGGTCGTTATGGAGGTGACGCTGGCCCCTGTGGCCGTGCCTCCGTTCTGGGCGAAGACGAGGGCCGCGAAGCTTCCCGTCGTGACCGGCAAGGTGTGGGCGGGATTGCTCCACACGCCGGTGGTGAAGCCGATGTCGACGTAGGCGTTGGTGGTCGCGAGGCTCGCCGAGCCGATCCGTGGGGCCGTGGTGTTGTTGAGGAACACGTTCCCGGTCGTGGTGAGGGTGGACGAGGCATTGCCCGCGCGGTCGTAGACCGAGGCCGCGACGGGGGCGATGCTGATTGTCTCCAGGCCGTTGGGGACACCGGTGATCGACAGGACGAGACGGATCACCGTCTCGCCGCCGGCGAGGCCGCCCCCACTGGTGGTGGTCGCGCTCGTGATCGTGGCGGCCGTCGCCGTCCCTCCGTTCTGCGCGAAGCTCACAGAGAAGCTCGCGCCGGCGACCGGGAGACTGTGGCCCGCGTTGCCCCATGCCCCTTCCGACATGGTCACGTCGATGTAGGCATTGGCTGCCGAAAGGTAGCTGCCGGATATCGTGGCCGCCACATTGTCGAAGCCGAAGCCAGCGGCGGATCCGGTGAGGGTCCCGCTGCCGTTGTTCGCCGTCGGCGTAAGGTTATAGGTGTAGCCGTTGGTCGCACCCGTGAAGGAATAGCTCCAGCTCGCGACCGCGCTGCCCGTCGTGAGGACATGGACCGTAGCGACGCTCGTAGCCCCCGCCTGCCAGCCAGCCCCATTCCAGTACTGCAGGTCGGAGCGCTGGATGCCAAGGGTAGTGGAATTGGCCGCCAGCCCTGTGCCACCTGAGTGGTCGGCCGCGCGGCCCGAGATGGCCACCGGCCCCGCATTCAGGTAGGTCCCCCCGGAAGGGCCGTCGACGACGGCGAGGCTCGGGAAATTGCCATAGGTGCTTGTCACCGAGGCCGTGCCTGTGTTGGTCGCGGTGTCGGCTATAGACGCGGTGAAGGTGTAGGAGCGCCCGTTGGTGAGGTTCGCGGGCAGGGGGATGGGGTAGTGCTGGACCCAGCTCGCCTGGGTCGCGTCGGTCGTGGCGGGGTGGGTAGTGGTGTTGGGGAAGGAGCCCGCCTGCCATGCTCCAGCCGTCCCCGTGCTGCCGTTCCAGTAAAGGAGCCCTGTGTCGTCGTGGATCGTATAAGTGAGAGCATTGGCCGCGAAACCAAAGCCCCCGGCCGCGGACGCCACGCTGCCGCTCAGCGAAGGCAGGCCGCTGAAGCTGCCTGGGCTTGGATAGTTCAGGCTGATCACGGGCAGACTGGCCTCCTTGCGGAGGCTCACCGAGGAGGCGCTCTGCACGGTCTGCGGTGCGGTGTTGGAGGCCTGGAAATAGATGGGCACCGTCCCGTCGAAAAGGCTGTTGAAATCGCTCTGGGCGATGAAGACCGGGCCCGCGAAAGAGGCGCCCCCGGTCGCGATCGGCGTGGCCCCGTCGTTCTGCACGACGCTCTTCCAGCTTCCTCCCGAGCCGATTCGATACTGCATCGAGCTCAGTGTTCCGCTGTTGGCCGTGAAGGCGACGTTCAGCCCCGCGGCCGCGAAGGCCGCCCAGGTCTTGAAGATCGCGGTCGTGGGCGTGGCGATGGTGATCGTGGGGACATTGTTCTGGACCATGAAGGTGAAAGGCGAACTGCTCGTGGAATTGCCCAGGGTATCGGTAGTCGTGACGCTGAGGTTCATGTTGATGCCGAGGGGGAGGTTCCCGCCGGAGGGGATCGAGTTCGCCGTCCAGCCCACCTGGACTCCCGATCCCGCGATCGCGTGGGTCGTGGTGAAGCTCGTCGCTCCGACCTGCCATGCGGCGCCGGTCCAGTACTGGCTGTTGTCCGAACGCTGGAGGGTGTAGGTCGTGGAATTGGCGGCGATGCCGATGCCGGAATCGCCGACATTGCCCGTGATGGAGGCGAGGGAGGCCACGCTTGCGCTGTTTGGAAGGCTTATGGTCGCCACGGGAGCCAGCGTGTCCTTGTTGAGGGTGTAGGTCCAGGGACTCGTGTAGCTGCCGTTCGTGTTCGTCGCGCGGAACATCACCTTGCTCGCGCCCTGGGGCAGGCTGGTCCAGTCTCCCGAGCTGATCAGGGTCGCCGCAGTATAGCTCGTCGTGCCGAGGGTGACGGCGGTCACGCCGTTCGTGGTGAGGGACTTCCAGGTGGCCCCGCTGTCGATCGAATACTGGAAGGCCGAGAGGTTGCTCCCGGCCGGGCTGTAGGCCTTGACGCTGAGGCTCGGGTTCGCGGCGCTCACCGCCGTTTTGCCCGTGCCGCTTATGTAGATCTCCGGCGTGGTCACCCCGGCGGGGCTCGAGTCCTGGAACACGCTGAGATTGTCGAGATACTCGGTGGGGACGGAGGACAGGAGGGCGAACCAGACCTTGCGGATATAGCCCGCGCTCGGGTCGTTCCAGGGGATCGCCGTCATGGTGTAGAAGCTGCCCGCGTTCGTCAGGTCGACGATGCGCAGGTCATAGCTGTGGCCGACCTGGTCAGCGACGACCGTCACGCGGTACCAGGTGTTCAGGGCCCAGGTGAAGGCGGGAGTGGTGATGAGGGCGGTCTGGCTCGTGCCGGTGTCGGGAACGTTGCCCAGGTCGTTCGTGAGTCCCTGGCCCGAGAACACGTCGGTCTGCACCGCGGCCGTCTGGTTTCCGATCCCGGTCTTGTAGCCGAACTGGAACTGGATGGCGTTCTTCGCGATGCTTCCCGTCGTCAGATACGAGGGATCGTCTGAGTACAGGATGATGCCCGCGGGATTCGTGCCGGGGATGCCGACGGTGATGTCGATGTCGTAGCTTGCCGTGACATATCGGCTCGAGGAAGGGGGGAAATTCGCGCCGAGGCCGACGATCTGTCCGGCTCCGTTGATCGCAAGGGCGAACTTGTTGGTGCTGTCGATTCCAAGGCCGGCCGAGTTGATAGCGAGGGTGCCGAAGGTATTCGCGTTGGGGTTCCACATGGAGTTGTCCCAGCTCGCGAAGCCGCTGCCCTCGGCTACCATGCCGAGATTGGTCGAAGACAGGGCCCCGGCCGCCTCGTCTTCGAAATCCTCCTGAAAGAGGATGGTGCGTTGGGCAATGGCAGCCGGGGCGCAGAACGCGAGGAAGCAGAGGCCAAGGAACAATGAGCTCGCTGCCCAAAGTCGGCGATGAGGACGGGATGTGGCAGCGAGGTGCATTTTCGTCATTCGGCTCTCCCGGGAGGCAAGTCTTTACAATTATAGTGCCATTGGCGGACGCTTCCCACTTCCACCCTATCGTTTCTTATCGGTCTCGGCCCCATAGGCCTTGAAGCGCAGCGGACAATCAGCGACGTATCTCCTTCCGGAGGTGCCCAATGCCGCCAGAACGCCCCGAATCGGGTAGCTCGAGGGGCAGGCCCGAGTCCGGAACAGCCCTCCTGCCCACTTTCCCGCTTCTGCCACTGCCCGGACACCCGGGCGCGGCTACAGCCATCATCCCCCAGCCAAGGACAAGAAAGGCCAAATCCCTCCGCAGGGCGGCCATTGTCGCGATCCTTGGCCCCGCCCTCTGCCTCCTTGTACCGGCCTGCATCCACGAACCGCGGCGGGCCCGCCTCGCCCTCTCCTTCGCTGCGCCCTCGTCCAGGACCTTCGCCCCGAGCGGGCTCGAGCTCGCCTCGGTCTCCCTCGAGGGCAGCGGGCCCGGAGGCATGGCCCTCGCCGAGACCTCGAGCGATGCAGCTCCCCTCGATCTCGAGCTCGTCCCCGGCCGCTGGGCCTTCACCGCGAGGGGGATCTCGGCCGCTGGTCTGGTCCTCGCCCAAGGCAGCCTCGAGCTCGAGCTTCTTCCCGGGGAGAGCAGGGCGGGCAGCATAATCCTCCTGCCTGCGGTGGGCGAGGGCTCGCTCTCGATATCCTGGGCTGTCCTGGGCTCGGTCCAGGGCCCCTCAAGGGTCGAGGGCGCACTGCGCGGCCCCGGCGGCCAGGTCCTTCCCCTCTCGGCCGAGGCGGGAGCCCTGTCAATTGGCATCCCTGCCCTCGGGTCGGGTCCGTGGGAGCTCGAGCTTCGCCTCATGGCGGGGGAGATTGCGCTCTGCGGCCTCGCGTCGGCCCTCGTCATAGCTGCGGGCATGGAGACCCTCGTGAGCGTCCAGTTCGAACCGCCCGCGGCGAGGCTAGGCCTCGGCCTCATCCTGCCTGAGTTCACGAGGCCGGCCCTCGACCTGAATCCCCTGGTCCGCAGGGCAGGAACTGGAGAGACCGTGGCCTTCAGGGCGGGGACGGGCGCCGGGAGCGGCGCAGCCCTCGGTCCGCAAGCCCTGTCCCTCTCCTGGTACCGGGACGGCTCGGCCCTCGCCTGCGCCGGCTCCCTCCTGGAGCTTCCGCTGCCGGCCGCGGCGGCCAGGCTGCGCATCGACTGCCTGGACCATTCGCCGGTGGGAGGAAGGGACGCGAGGGCCACGGTCATCGCAAGCCAGGCCTGGGCCGTGGGCCCCCTCGGCTGGGTCGAGACCCTGGCCAGGGATGACCAGCCCATGTCCTCTCCCTCCTACGCCCGGGGCCTGGGGGACTGCCGTGACCTTGCCTGGTCGCCAGGGGGAAGCCTCCTTGCGGCGGCGGGGCGCGAGTCGAATGCCATCACCCTCTTCGAGATGGAGAAGCCGGGCTCCACCTTCGTGCTCTCGAGCCTCACAGGAGCCTCACAGCCCGGCTTCCTGGCTCCCTCGCGTCTGGCCTTCGCCACAGACGAGCTCATCATCGCCAGCTCGGACAGCCAGGGCGCCTTGTACGCCATTGCCCGCTCGGGCTCCGGCCTCAGCCTCCTTGCCAGCCTCAAGGGGCCGGGCCTGGCCGGGGCGGCCGACTTCGCCCTTGCGCAGGGCGGGACCGAGGCCTATGTCGCGGCTGGCGGCGCCGACGCGGTGACCAGGGTGGCCCTGGGAAGCGGCGCCACCTTCGGGCCGGCCCAGATGGTGGCGGTCAGGGACACGGGCGCCCTCTCGGCCTTCTCGCGCCCCAGCTGCGTCGCCGTCGACCCTTGCGGAGCCCTTGTGGCCGTCGGCACCTCGGGCGATGACGCCCTCTACCTCTTCGCCCGCGAAGGCTCAGACGGCTCACTCTCCCTTGCCCAGAGGATTGACAGGACGGCCCTGGCGGCCTTCGCCTCCCTCTCCGACCCCTGCTCCCTCGTCTTCTCGCGCGACGGATCCTCCCTCTTTGTCCTCTCCTACTACGGCAAGGCCCTCATCCGCCTCGAGAGACCGGCCGGGGGCGGGGCCTTCGCTCCCGTGGCCGCGGCCAAGGCCGGCATCGAGGGGGTCTCCGGCTTCCTTTACCCCAAACGTCTTGCGCTCTCGGCCGACGGCCGCCTCCTCGCCGTGGCGGGCGCCGGCGCCTCCGACGGCCTCGCGCTCTTCGACGTGGCCGCCCCGGGCCGCCTTGGCTTTCTTGGCGTCACAGCCCCCCTCGGCTGCGACGCCTTCCTCGAGCGGCCAACGAGCCTGGCCTTCTCTCCCCGGCTCCCGGTCCTCGCAGCCGCCAGCGATGCCCGGATGGCGATCTACCGCCTGGGTCCGGGGAAATGATCCATTCGACAGCCTGAGGGTTGCGTGCTAAAATCGATGCGCGTCGTCGAAGCAAAATGCTTGATCAAGCGCCCGCGCCGAAGCTGCTCCAGCCACCCGTGGGGGCATGGACATCAGATCACAGAAACCAGTGCAACTCGATGGCGAGAAGCGATGTCTATCGAGGTCGAGGAGCTCCACCATGTACGAAATCCGGGATTTCACGATACCAGAACTCATAAAAGAGAGCTCCAGGCGTTACGCGTCACGCCCCTTCCTGTCAATGGTCGAGGGCAAGGCCCTGAGCTTCGCGCAGATGGAGCCCGCGAGCCGGCGGGCCGCCACCCTCCTCTCGGCCTACGGAGCCAAGCGTGGGGACCGGGTAGCCATCGTGTCCGAGAACTGCCCCCAGTGGGGCATCTCCTTTCTCGGCCTGTCGAGGCTCGGCTGCGTCGGCGTCCCCATCCTCACCGACTTCACCGCCGAGCAGATCGGCAATATCCTCAGCCATTCCGAGAGCCGCATCGTATTCCTTTCCAAGCGCTTCATCCCAAAGCTGGCGAGCGCCGCAGCCGGCCGGATCCTCATCGCGATAGAGGACTGGTCGCTGATATCGGGCCCCGAGGGCACACAAATGGTGGATCCCTCTGGCCTCGATCCCTCCGGTCTCGAGCTGCCCAGGGTAGGAAGCGAGGACCTCGCAGCCCTGATCTACACCTCGGGCACCACCGGCCTCTCCAAGGGCGTCATGCTCAGCCACCGGAACATCGTCTTCGACGCCTGGGCCTGCCGCCGCTTCATCATCCTGAGGCGGACCGACCGCTTCCTCTCGATCCTTCCCCTCGCCCACGCCTACGAGTTCACGATCGGCTTCATCATCCCCCTCATGCAGGGATCGGCCGTCTACTACCTGGACAGGCCACCCTCGGCCAGCGCCCTCCTCCCCGCCCTCAAGGCCATCAGGCCCACGGTCATGCTCTCGGTTCCCCTGGTCATCGAGAAGATCTACCGCGCCTCGGTGAAGCCAAGCCTCGAGAAGATCGGCCTGTACCGCCATAGCTGGCTGCGGCCCCTCTTCCACAGGATCGCGGGCATGAAGCTCATGAAGACCTTCGGCGGCAAGATCCGCTTTTTCGGAGTGGGTGGCGCACCCCTGGCGCCCGACGTCGAGGCCTTCCTCGCCGCCGCCCGCTTCCCCTACGCCATCGGCTACGGTCTCACCGAGACCGCCCCCATGGTCGCGGGCAGGCGCTTCACAAAGGGCCGGATCTACACCACCGGCTACGCCGCCAACGAGGTAGAGATGCGGATCGCCGATCCCCGTCCCGACACCGGAGAGGGCGAGATCCAGGTGCGCGGCAAGAACGTCTTCCCCGGCTACTACAAGGCAAGCGAGCGCACCGCCGAGGCCTTCTCGGCCGACGGCTGGTTCCGCACCGGCGACCTCGGGATCATGGATGCGAAGGGCACCGTCACCGTGCGCGGCCGCCTCAAGGCCATGATCCTCGGCGCCTCGGGCGAGAACATCTACCCCGAGGAGGTTGAGGCCGTCGTCAACTCCTCCCCCTTCGTCCTCGAATCCCTGGTCTACGGCGACGAATCGGGGCTCACCGTCCTCGTGCAGCTCAAGCCCGAGATCCTCGAGGAACTGGGCGCCCGCGTGAAGGACGGCATCGAGGGAGCCGAGGAGGCCGCTGCCCGCCTTGGCCACGCCGTGGGCGAGGCGATAGGCCATGCGGGCGAGAGGGTGAGCGGCATGGAGCACGCCGCCTCGCAGATGCTCGAGGGCATCAAAAAAGAAGCGAACGCCCGCCTCGCAGCCTTCTCCCGGATCGGCAAGGTGAGGATCCAGGTCGAGCCCTTTGAGAAGACGCCAACGCAGAAGATCAAGCGCTTCCTCTACCCGCAAAAGAAGAACGCCGGGGAAACCCGCTGACCTTGCTCATTGATTGACGGCGCGAGGCGGCGGCATGGCGCGCCCTCGGCCCGATCCTCTTAGTAGATTTACCTGTACCCTCTTTTTAGGCTTGGACAGGCGAACTTCAAGGAGCCATCGTCACGAGAACAATCATCTGCCTTTTATTCGCGGCCCTCTTGGCGGCAGGCGCTTTCGCCCAGCCGAGGACCTGGCAGGCCGTCGATTGGTCTGCCGTCACCGCGGCCCAGGTCAAGAGCCTGCTCGCGGCCGATACCACCGGAGCCTGGAAAGCCGTCCCGCCAAGCCCGGTCAGCGATCCCCTTCACCGCCTTCCTCCGGACCCGGTGAGCGCCCTCCTCCTGGCCGTATGCTATTCGCGGGACGCCGAGCTGGTCAGCGCCCTCATCGAGGCCGGCGCTGATGCCAAGGACACCGGTGGCCTCTCCCCCCTCATGTACGCCGCGCAGTACAACCCGAGCACCGCGGTCATCGAGACCCTGGTTGCGGCCGGGGCCAAGGTCAAGGCCGACATCGGCTGGACCTTCCTCGCCCGCCCGGCCCTCACCTACGCCGCGCAGTACAACGAGAACCCCGAGATGGTCGCCTACCTGGTCAAGAAGGGCGCGTCGCTCAACGCCAAGGTCAGCGTCCTCGACAACATGGGCTTCGCTCCCCTCATGTATGCCGCCCAGTACAATTCGAATCCGGCGGTCATCAGACAGCTCGTCGCCCTGGGCGCCCAGGTGAACATGACCGACGCCATGGGCCGCAACGCCCTCGTGTTCGCCGCCCAATACAATCCCCGGCCCCAGATCCTCGAGGCCCTCCTGAAAGCCGGCTCGGCTGTCAACATCGTGGGGAGGGACTACTACAATGTGGGCTTCACCCCCCTCATGTACGCCGCGGTCTCCGAGCAGAACCCGCTCCAGAAGCTCGGCCTCCTCCTCGATGCGGGGGCCGACCCCAAGCTCAGGTCCAAGGAGGGGAAGACCGCCTCCGACTATGCGAGCGCCAACCCCCTCGTGCCCATGGACAGCCCGGTCCTGGCGAGACTAAAAGGCTAAGGAGTTCCTCGAGGCTTGCGCGGCCCTCGCGTCCAGAGCCAGGGTGCTGCGCACCAACAAGCTTCGAGGCACCAAAGAATGATTATGCATACTATCTAAGTAATTATGCTTAATGCACTTACTTGACCATGTCGGGGCCTGGGTGCTATATGTAGGCCTAGAAGCACAAAAGCGCGACCCCGCGCTCACCATAGGAGGATCATATGCCCGTCAACCTCAAAGGACGCAGTTTCCTTACCCTCAAGGACTTCAGCAGCGACGAGATCCGCTATCTCCTCGACCTCTCCCACGACCTCAAGGCCAAGAAGCGCTCCGGCGTGAAGGGCGAGCTGCTCCACCGCAAGAACATCGTCCTCATCTTCGACAAGGCCTCGACCCGCACCCGCTGCGCCTTCGAGACAGCCTGCTGGGACGAGGGCGGGAACGCCACCTTCCTCACGAACAGCCAGATGGGCAAGAAGGAGTCCGTCGAGGACACCGCCAAGGTCCTCGGGCGCATGTACGACGGCATCCAATACCGCGGCTTCTCCCAGAAGCTCGTCGAGGACCTCGCCAAGCACTCCGGCGTGCCCGTGTGGAACGGCCTCACCGACGAGGACCACCCCACCCAGATCCTCGCCGACCTCCTCACCATCGAGGAGAACGTCGCCAAGCCCCTTAACAAGTGCAAACTCGTGTACTGCGGCGACGCCCGCAACAACATGGGCAACGCCCTCATGATCGGCTCGGCCAAGATGGGCATGACCTTCGTCGCCCTCGCCCCCAAGGAGCTGTGGCCCAACGAGAAGCTCACCGCCGAGATGAAGGCCGTCGCCGCGAAGACCGGTGGAAAGATCGAGTTCTACTCGATCGAGCAGGCCGAAGCTGCCCTGAAAGGGGCCGACGCCCTCTACACCGACGTGTGGGTCTCCATGGGCGAGGAGGCCAAGTTCGAGGAGCGCATCAAGCAGCTCGAGAAGTACCGCGTGACCATGGATTTCATGAACAAGACCGGCAACAGCGACTGCCTCTTCCTCCACTGCCTCCCCGCCTTCCACGACACCGAGACCGACGTCGGCAAGGAGATCAAGAAGAAGCACGGCCTTGACTCCATGGAAGTCGCCGACGACGTCTTCCGCCACCGCAACTCCAAGGTCTTCGACGAGGCCGAGAACAGGCTCCACACGATAAAGGCGATAATGGTTGCGACAATAGGGGATCTGTAGGGGGAGTCCTCCCCACAGCCACACGATCCGCGCATCCAGGTTCATCGGCTTGTATGGAATCTGGATGCGCGGATCGCCTTGCATAGAAGCATCTGGCGGCAATGGCCGCGACTCCCCCCTCGCTCCAGCGTCCTCGGAAATGGCGCACCATACCAACAACCCAGGGCCAAGGCGCCGCGATAGCGCGGGAATTACCACAACATTTTTGACAGGAGCTGCAAGGAACAAGTTCGGATAGATATTCCCGACTATCCCTCTTGACGCTATGCTGTCCTTCATGGACCTAAGCTTGTATCGACGCATCGTGATCCTAACAGGTGCAGGCGTGTCGGTGGCCTCGGGGCTGCGGCCCTTCAGGGGGCCCGACGGGCTGTGGAACGACGAGGACCTCGCAAGGCTCTCCCACGTCGACACGCTGCGCAGCGAGCCCCTCGCCGTCTGGCAGCATTGGTGGACGATGCGGAAAATCGCCCGCGCCGCGAGCCCCAACCCCGCGCACCTCGCCATCGCTGGCCTCGAGGCAAGACTCGGGGCCGGAAGGACGCTGGCGCTCATCACGCAGAACGTCGACGGCCTCCACACGCGCGCCGGCAGCAGCTCCGTGGTCGAGTTCCACGGCAACGCCCTCAGGACGCGTTGCACGCGCCACCCCTGCGCGCTCGAGAGCTTCGAGGATCAGCAGTGCGAGGGGGACGAGGTCCCCCTCTGCCCCCTCTGCGGCTCGGCCCTGCGGCCGGACATCGTGCTCTTCGGCGAGATGATCCCGCCCAAGGCCGACCACCTCGCTAAGCGGGCCCTGCGCGACTGCGATCTCTTCATCGCCGCAGGCACCTCGGGCACCGTCCAGCCCGCCGCCCTCTTCGCCTCCTGGGCCGCGATGGCCGGCGCGAGGACTGTCTGGGTCAACATCGAGGCGCCCGGGCATGAGTCCAACTTCGACGAGGTGTTCCTGGGCAGGGCCGAGGAGGTCCTGCCACGACTCCTTGAGGGCGCCCAGCGGTGCTGAGGCTCTTCTATGACCCCCGGCAGAACGCCATGGACAACGAGAGCGTCTCGCCGAGCGCCGCGAAGCCCGCGGCCTTCGTCGAGGCAGCCCTGGCGCGCTTCCCCGGCCGCGTGGGGATCGCGGAGGGCTTCGGGCCCCTGAGCATCGAGGAGCTCTGTCTCGCCCACGACCGCGCCTACGTCGAGGACATCCTCGGCTGCCGCAAGCCCAACGGCTTCGGCAACCTCCTGCCCTCCGTCGCGGCGAGCCTGCCATGGACCACGGGCAGCTTCGTCGCCGCGGCCCGCGCGGCCGCGCGCGAGGGGGGCGTCGCCTGCTCACCGACCAGCGGCTTCCACCACGCCGAGTACGCCTCCTCGATCGGCTTCTGCACCTTCAACGGCCTCGCGATCGCGGCTATCCTGATACGCCGGGATGGCCTCGCGCGCCGCGTGGGGATCGCCGATTTCGACGCGCACTACGGCAACGGGACGGCCGACCTCGTCAAGCGGCTCGGACTCGACTATGTCGTGAACCACAGCCTCGGCGGCTTCATCCACGATCTCGTCGAGCCCGGCGCAGCCGACAGATGGCTGGACGGCCTTGAGGCCGAGCTGGAGCGCATGTTCGATGGCTGCGGCATCATCCTCTACCAGGCCGGGGCCGATCCCCACGCCGACGATCCCCTGGGCGGCTACCTCACGAGCGAGCAGCTGCGGCTCCGCGACAGGGCGGTCTTCCGCTACGCCAGACGCCGCGGCACGCCGATCGTCTGGAACCTGGCGGGCGGCTACCAGCGGCCCCTATCCACGGTCATCGAGCTCCACCTGTCCACCGTCGAGGAGTGCCTCTCGGCCTTCGGGGAATGAGGGCCGGCCGCGGCTGCCTCGTTCGCGTTCAGGCCCAGCGCGGATTGGGGTAGTCGGTGTCCGCCGCCACCATCTCGATCTTCCCCCTGCCCAGATCGATGTCGAAAAAGGCCCGCGCGCGGGGATAGGCTCCGTTCACCGACCGGCCCCTACGCCCGTATGCCCGGTGGACGTGGCCGAAGAGGTGCCAGCTCGGCCTGCGCTCAATGACCAGGGCGCGGAGGGCTCGGCTGCCGATCGAGTGCCCGCTCTCGCCGTCAAGGATCCCGAAGCAGGGATTGTGCGTGAGGAGGACCGAGCGCCGGTCGACGAGGGGCGCAAGAGCCCCCAGTTCGCTCGCCATCCCCTCCTCGGTCCTGTGATCGCTCGTCCACCGGTAGCCCACGAAATTCCATAGCCCGAGGTCGAGACGCCTGCCGTGGACATTGCTGATGCCCTCCCCGTCCGCCCAGTCGCTTGCGTCGTGGTTGCCCGGGACCAGGATGACCGGCTTCCGCGCCGAGGCAAGCACACCCCTGAAGCGGGCCTCGAGGACCTTGAGCCCGCGCAGGTTGATGGCCGCGAAGCCACGAGCGGCGGTCTCCCAGGGGCGCTCGTCCTCGGCCCCCGCCAGGTCCTCCAGGAGCTCGTCGGGATGGACGCCGAGCTCGGCCATCAGGAACTCGTCGGGCAGGCGGATGTCGTCGAGGAGGTCGCCGGCGAGGACGCCCGCGTCGTAGGGCCCCTCGGCGAGAGCTTTCGCGAATACGCGATACGCGGGCATGAGGGCGTGGAGGTCGCTCGAGAAGAGGATCCGCATGGGCAGGAGTATAGCGCGGCGCGGCGGGCGGCGCTCGAGGCGTGCCCTCGTCACTCTGCCCCCGGCAGCCCCTCGACGAGACCTTCGAGCTCGCCCGAAAGCTCGTGGCGCAGCTCCTCCATCCGTTCTGCCATGATGAGGTCGACCGCCTCCTCGAGACGGGAGCCCAGCTCGGCGTCGAAGAACCGGGCGATCAGACGGTGGGGCCTCCCCGACCCTTAGGCCTTGGCCGCCGCATCGCCCTTGGCCGCCGCGGCCTTCTTGGGCCTGCCAGGGGAGTTGCGCACCATGATGCCGAGCTTCTCGAGCTCCTGGGGCTGCTCGTAGAAGGCGATGCGCGCGATCGCCCGAAGCTCGCCCACCCAGGTGTCGAGCTCGCGCACCTTCTTGTCGCGCGCGACGGTCGCGGCCTGGGCGGCGCCGTTCTCCTTGACCTTGACCTGGGTGCTTTTGGCCACAGCCTCCACGAGAGAGGCCTCGGCCTTGAGCTTCTCGGCGCAGTAGCCGAAGCGGGAGAGGGCGGCGGCCAGCCTCGGCTCGGCCTCGAGGTTCGCGTAGAAGATCCCTGCCTGCTCGAGCCAACCGGCGACGGTCTCCTTCCGCGCCCCGTAGAGCTTGAGAGCGGCCACGGCCTTGGCGTCATCGCCGAAGGCGAGCCGAGCCACCTTCAAGGTCTTCATGTAGCTCGAGTTCGCGCCATCCCAGGTCTTCCCGAAGTCCTGGGTCGCCTCGAGCCTGCCCCCGAGCTCGTCGGCCTTCTTCGCCGAGAGGGCGTCGGCCTCCGACAAAAGCTTCTTGCCCTGGGAGAGCCTCTCGGCGTCGTAACCGTAGGCAGAAAGGACGGTGGCAAGCTCGGGGCTCTCGCTCGCGCCGGCGATCAGATTCTTCGCGTCAAGCAGAAACTGGGCTAGATTGTGCCTTGAATTGGGCATCGTTAGTGTCCTCCTGGTTCTTCGCAGCTGCCTTACGGATGGGCGCGGTCCCAGGCCCAGCCCTGGGTCGAACCGCGCAACGCTACGAACACCGACACTCTTCCTTACCTCCTTTTTAAAATGCGTCTTGCGGCAGCCCCTTGTGTTCCCGCCCAGGTGATCTCGGGGTCAATACCCGCACGTGAATATTATTTCCCCTTTTTCCGGTGGGCTGTCAAGCGTTAGTTTCCACCACTCGAAGTCCGGCCGCTGAGGGCCGACGATCTGCCACGGAGGGATAGTCCCCCGCCACGGAGGGAGGGCTCAGGTCGCCTGCGCGGTGGCAGACCGGCGCGGAGGACCGGCATCCGGCCACGGAGGAAGGGCTCCCGGTCACGGAGGAGAGTCCCCCGTCGCCTGCGCGGTCGCAGCCCGGCTTGGAGGACCGGCATCCGACCATGGAGGACCGGTTCCCGGTCACGGAGGAGAGGCCCCCGGTCGCCTGCGCGGTCGCAGACCGGCTCGGAGGACCGGCAGCCGACCGCGGAGGAAGGGTTCTCGGTCACGGAGGAGAGGCCTCCGGTCGCCTGCGCGGTCGCAGCCCGGCTCGGAGGACCGGCATCCGGCCACGGAGGACCGGTTCCCGACCACACAGGACCGACTGCCGGTCAGGGAAAAACGGTTCCCGGTCACGGAGGTGGGGTCCTGCACCGAGACGAGGTTGTCGTCGAGGTCGCTCCCCCCCACACCTTGTTTGCCCACGGAGTCTGGAGAAGGGGGCCGCAATTCCGCGTGGCTCCTGCTACAATGCCGACATGCAGCTTTCCTCGAGCATCTACTTCGAAGGCCTGTCGGTGGGCCTGGGACTCATCATTGCGATAGGCGCGCAGAACGCCTTTGTCCTCAAGCAGGGCATCGGACGGCGCTTCGTGTTTGTGACGGCGCTCGTCTGCACGCTGATCGACGCCATGCTCATCTTGGGAGGAGTGCTCGGTCTCGGAGCTATCATAAACGGGAACTCGGCGCTTCTCTTCGCGGTGACGGCCGCAGGGACGCTATTCCTCATGTGGTTCGGCCTCAAGTCATTCGCCGCAGTCATCAATCCCAGGGTGCTCACCGACGAGACCGGCGGAGCAGAGGGCCTCGGCCTGCGCTCGACCGTCCTCAGCCTGCTCGCGCTCGGCTTCCTCAACCCCCATGTCTATCTCGATACCGTGATCATGCTTGGCGGCATCGGTGCCCGGCATCCCGCGGCCCAACGGCCCAGTTTCATACTGGGAGCAGCATCGGCCTCCGCGATCTGGTTCTTCGGTCTCGCCTATGGCGCCGGTTTCCTCGCGCCGCTCTTCAGGAAGAAGATCACCTGGCGCATTCTCGACTTCGCGATCGGCTGTGTCATGCTCTTCATCTCGATAAGCCTCGCTGTTTTCGCCGTCCGGAGCTGGCCGAGCTAAAGGATTGCGCTCCCCGCTATCGACGGCTCGGGGACGGTTAAGAATTGTTGCGAGATCGAAGATTTCGTATTATAATCCGCCAACATCCCTAAAATGGCATCGGGTAGTGAGCATCGGTCAGGCTGGAAATTGTGACTCTCATGGTCAGGGATAATCGCCCGAACGAGGAGAGAATCATGAAACAGCTTTTGCCGAGGGTCTTCAGCATTGCCCTCCCGATCATGGTGGCGCTCGCAGTCGCCCTCACGGCCTGCTCGAATCCCGCAGGGGACGGCACTGGAAAAGACGTAGTCGCCCCGCCCGAGATGCTCGTGGGCACTATCGCCTTCTCCGACGCAGCCGCCACTATGAGCCTACATTTCACCCAGGCGGCGAAGGCCCTGGCTTCCCGGGCCACCTACAACGTGACCGGCACGATCCGCTTCCTGGCGACGGATATCGCGATCTCGGGCAGTTACGACGGCGCGACGGGCGCGATAAGCATCTCGACAGCCTCGGTCCCGATTGGCGGGAAGACCTACAAGTTCGCGATCACCGGGACCTACACGAAAAGCGGAGGCTTCACTGGTGTCGTTGAGAGAACAGTAAACACCACCGTTGATCACGGACAGGCCTCGGCCAGCCCCACTACTGCGGCAACAGCCTCGACGGTCCTGAACTATCTCGGCGTGTTCGGAGGCTCCGCGGTCGGAACCTGGAACATGACGCTCTCGGGAGGGAGCATCGCGGGCAGCTATTCGGGCACCAGCGGCGGGGGTCCGGTTTCGGGCTCATTCAGCGGGACAAAATCCGGC
>JANXYO010000039.1 GCA_025356015.1 Spirochaetaceae bacterium | reverse complement strand
CGAGATCGGCGAGGGCAAGGAGCTCGAGGTCGCGGTAGGCGACCTGGTTCTCGGTCTCGTACACGAAGTAGGCCGAGTCGTAGCGGGCGGCGACGGCCGAGGGCTCGCTCTGGGGATTCTGCTGCACCAGGCCGCAGGATCGGCAGCGGACGAAGGAAAAGGCCCCGCAGTCCCACAGGGGGGCGAAGGCATCTGCCCCGCAGAGGGCGCAGGGGACCTGGTGCATGGCCTCCTTGCGCGGCTCGGTAGCGAAGGTCTTCACGCTTCTTCCCCGTGGGCGCGCGCTCATTCCACCACGACCGACCAGGAAACTGTCCGCCTGTTCCCGCTCGCGTCCTCGGCGCTCGCCTCGAATACCACCTTGCCCCTAGTCATGAGCCTCTCCCCGAGGACATACCTGCCTTCCCTTGTCCGGTATCCCGCGAAATCCCTCTGGTTCCGGGAGAAGAGGAGGAGGTGGCCCTCCTTGCCCTCGGCGACATCGAAAACCTCCCTGGCGATCTCTGCGCCGTCCATCGTGAGACGGATCGAGAGGGGGGCGAGGGGGCCAGCCGTCCAGGGGGAGTCGCTCGGATCGGCGACATCCACAGTAATCATGTAGCTTCCCTGGGGGAGGGAGGGGACCTCACCGAGGACATAGGACCTCGTGCCGCGGACCAGGGCCATGGACCTTATCACGGGGGCCTTGTCGTCACCCGAGGGAGGGAGGACGAGCAGGGGATTGAGCCACTGGTCGAGCCTCCTGTCGAAGATCTGGAGGAGGAGGCCCGGCCCTTCTGTCCAGCCCGAGCTGCCTGTCTTTCCCAGGATAGATTCGGCCTTCACGGTCTTGAGATAGCTGGATATCGAGCCCGAGGCAAGATGGGCGTAGACGGCCGCGATGTCATGGCCGTGCTCGACGACGGCGAAGGATCCCAGGGCCGAGGGCAGGCCCGAGGGATGGCTGCCCTCCTCGAAGGAGAAGGACAGCTCCCCCTCGGCGAGGGCCCGCACGAGGGCGTTGTCAGCGGCGAGTGCCGTGCCGGCGATGAAGCGTCCCCTGGCCGGCGTGCCGAAGGTCGCTGCCACACGCACGGGCGACAGGGGCCAGTCGAGGGCCCAGGCCGCGACGCATGCAAAGAGGAGGAGGGCCGCCGCCACACAGGTGACGAGGCGGCGCGGGGGCTGCTTGCGCGGAATGCCGGAGATGCGAGCGGGGCCGAGGCCCCCGTTCCGACTTCCTTCGCCCATCATTCCTCCCTGAGATCCAGACGCACGATCTCGTCGTCCATGCCGAGATAAAGTGACGAGGCTTCAGACTCGATGAAGGTCTGATTCGCGAACACCGGAAGGTCGGCTATCCTGCGGTCGGGCACGGCGGCGAGCACCAGGCGCTTGTGGTCGGTGCCCTGCCCGATCAGCACGAGGAGGCCAGGGGAGCCGATGGAGAGGCCGAGGCCCTCAGGGCCGGGAACCGCGAGGGTCGATTCGCTGCGCGTTGCGCGATCGTAGACGCCGGCGCCTCCGGGGGCCTCGTAGACGAGCCTGCGGCCGTCGGCAGTGAAAGACAGGGCCACGGGCCTGCGGAAGTCGGAGTCGAGCCAGCGGTGGTAGGTGACCCTGAACGCCGCCGAGCGCCGCTCGAGGACGACCAGGCGCTGCTTGTCCAGGCCCGATATCGCGGCGACCATGAGGCCGTCTGACGCGACCGCGATGCCGTAGATGCCTGCGATCCGCGAGCCGCCGGGGGCAAAATGGAGGGTCTCGGCGCCCTTTGCGTCCAGGCCGATCATCGTCCCGTCGAGGAGGCCGAAGGCGGCGAGACTGGCGCTCGCCCCGAAGGCGGTGACAAGGGAGGGGAACTCATAGGTCCAGAGGCTCTTGCCGTCGGCGCCGAGCTCAGAGACCGTCGATTGGCTCGGTCCCACCACAAAGAGCCTGCCTGCGGCCATAAAGGGATAGCCGGGAAGCTCGCAGCGGGCGAGCTCGTTGCCCGCCGGGGAACGCAGGGAAAAGGCCTCGGAGAGGCGGTCATAGCTGGCGTAGGAAGTCCGGGAAAGGGCGACACCGTAGCTCGGTGTCGAAGCGAAGAGGATCTTGCCATCGGAGTCGAAGTACCCGAAACGCTCGCCCAGCCTAAAGGGGATGCTCGTCGATCCCGCGCCACCCGAGGGCCTCGATCCAGGAGCCACCGGAACGCCGGGGCCGGCAACGCTGCGGGCCCAGACTGGAGCAAGGACGAGGGACCGGGGCAGGGGGATGGCGCAGATGAGGAAATACGCGATGCCTGCCAGGACCGCTCCCGCGGCCGCCAGGCGCCGCTTGCCATGCTCTTCCATTGTTCTCGCTCTCGGCGCCCGTGGATAAGGGATGAGTCCTTCACGCGCCGGAATCGATCGTATATAGTTGCTCTCTCATCTGTCAACTGAGCTGTGAGGGGCAACTATGGATCATGACAGGCTTTTCGCGATCGCACTCGAGGCCGCGAACTCCTCGTACTCGCCTTACTCGAAGTTCCGCGTCGGCGCTGCACTGCTGTGCGCCGACGGCACGGTGTTTTCCGGTGCGAACGTCGAAAACCGCTCCTTCGGCCTCACTGTCTGCGCCGAGCGCTCGGCAGTCTCGGCCGCGGTCAGCGCGGGCAAGCGCGATTTCCTGGGCATCGTCGTCGCGACGCCCGATGCCGACTATCCGGTGAGCCCCTGCGGGGCCTGCAGACAGGTCCTCTCCGAGTTCCTGGCCTCCGCGGCTCCCGTCGTCTTCGGCTGCTCAGCCGCCAACAGGGTGGTGACGACCATGGGGGAACTACTTCCCAATGACGCCCTGCACGAGCTGAAAGAGCGCCGCTAGCGCCCTACTTCTTCGCCTCTTCGGCCTTCTTGAGGTCGGCCTCGAGCTTGGTCGACCAGATATCTATCCTCTTCTTCACCGTCTCGGCCTCGTCGCGTTCGGCGAGGACGACATGGATGCGCCTCAAGGCCTGGAGGTACTGGACGGCCCGCTTGAAGTCGTCGGGCTTGTGGGTGTGCAGCTCGTACTGCTCCCGGTACTTGTCGGCGCTCCGCTGGAAGAGGCTCTTCACCATGCCCAGGTGGCTCATGACAAGTTCCCGTATCGGGGAGCTGAAGTCCATGTCCGGGACGGCTGTCTTCAGGTTGACGAGATTTTTCGCCACAGCGGCGAACTTGCCCCAGATCTCGATGAAGGAAGCCGAGTACTTCGAGTTCTCCCCGAAGGCGTCCTCGAGGGACTGGATGGCAAAGCCGAGCTTCCTCACCAGGCGGAAGCGGTTCTCGCTGTCGAAGTCCTTGATCTCGTCGAGCTTGGCCTCGTATTCGGAGAAGGGGGCGTCGAGGAGGCCGGTCACCGTCTCCTCGAGATAGCGGATCGCCCGCACGAGGGTCTTGCGCGCATCGAGGAGGTAGTCCTCGTTCTTCATCCCAAGCAGGGACACCGAGAGGGTGTTCACCAGGATGAACCAGGAGCAGAGATCGAGGGTGCTCTCGACGAGGACCAGGCGCTTGTAGCCCGCCCCCGCCTCGTCGCTCGCGACGAGCTGCAGGAGGGTCTTCTCCTTGGCGAGCCCGGCCTCTATGGCCTTCCGGTGTTCCTTGACCTTTTCGAAATACCTTGTCTTCTGTTCCGCGGTGATCTTTCCCATCAGCCGTCCCGCCAGTTGCCGTGCTTCCTGAGGAGCTCCACCGCGTGCGCGATGGAGGCTTCCTCGCGGGGGTCGCCCGCGAGCATGCGGGCTATCTCCTCGGCGCGCTGCCTTCCCTCCATCCGAGAGAGCCGGGTGGAGGTGCGCCCGCCTGAGACTTCCTTTTCGACCCTGTAGTGATTATCGGCGCGAACCGCTATGGAAGCGAGATGGGTAATGCAAAGGACCTGTTTCACCCGGCCGAGCTCCTTTAGGTGCTCTCCGACCGCAACGGCGACCTCGCCACCGATCCCCGCGTCCACTTCGTCGAATATGAGGGTATCGACCTCGTCGGTGCCGGCGAGGACGGTCTTTGCAGCCAGGGCCACCCGCGAGAGCTCGCCGCCCGAGGCAATCCTCGCGAGGGCCTTCGCCGGCTCGCCGGGATTGGGGGCGAAAAGGAACTCGATCTCGTCTATCCCATGGGGACCGACGACGGCCTTGCCGCCCTCGCTGTCCTTGCGCCCGACGCGGACGAGGAAGCGGGCGTTCGGCATGCCGAGGGTCCTGACGATGGCCTCGATCCTGGTCTGCAGGGGTCCCGCTCCGGCACGGCGCTTCTCCGATATGGCCAGGGCCTCGGCAAGGACCCTCTCCTCCATTTCCGCGATTCGGCGCTCGAACTCGCCCTTGTCCTCCTCCCAGGTCTCGAGACGGGAGAGCCGGTCGCGGTCCTCGTCCAGCCGGGCGAGGATCGCCTCGACGGTGGGGCCGTACTTCTTCTTCAGCTTGTGGATGTCGGCAAGCCGTGTCTCGACCTCGCCCAGGCGCTCGGGGCTGAAGCGCATCGAGTCATGGTAGTGGCGAAGGGAATCGGCGACGTCCTCGAGCTCGTAGAAGGCGTCGTCTGTCCTGCGCGCGAGATCGGAGAGGCCTGGATCGATGGCCTGGCCCGACTCGAGGCCTGACCTGACCCGGCGGAGGGCTGCCATCGCGCCCTCCCCGCTCGCGGCGAGGGCCTCGTGGGCTGCCTCGACAGCCGCGAAAAGCTTCTCGTGCTGGGAGAGCAGGCGCTCCTCGGCCTCGAGCTCCGACTCCTCCCCGCCCTTGAGCTTGGCCTTCGTGATCTCGTCCACAGCGAACCTGAGGAAGTCCATCTCGCGGAGCCTCTCCTTCTCCGAGGCGAGGGCCGACTCATAGGCCCTGCGCTCGGCGGCCAGGGCCGCGAAGCGCTCGGCATAGGCGAGGACCTCCTCCTCGATCCGCGAGTAGCGGTCGAGGAGCTTGCGGTGGTTCTCGGGCGCGAGGAGGGACTGGTGCTCGTGCTGGCCGTGGAGGTCGACGAGGAGGGCGGTGAACTCGGCCAGGTCGGCCCGGAGCGCTGGTTGGTTCTGTATATAGGCCGAGCCGCGGCCGTTGGCCTTAATGCCCCGCCTGATGACGACCCTGTCATCCTCGGGCTCGAGACCCCTGGAGCGGAGCCATTCCAGAGCCTCGCGGTTCGAGCAGACGTCGAGGACGCCGGTGACAAGGCTTTCCTCGGCACCGGTCCTGATCACCCCGGTGTCGGCCTTGGCGCCCAGAAGGAAGCCGATGGCCCCGATGAGGAGGGATTTTCCGGCCCCGGTCTCGCCGGTGAGCAGGTTGAGGCCACCGGTGAAGCTCACCGATAGGCGCTCGATGAGGGCGAAGTCCCTGACGGAAAGCTCTTCAAGCATGGGGGCCTCCGGACCAGGCCAGTTTCGATCGGAGCACCTCGTAGAAGGCCGACCTCCCGGAAGCGTAGATCCTTGCCTTCCAGGGCGCCTTGCCGAATCGTATCGCGTCCCCGGGGAGGAGGGCCAGGGTCTCCTGGCCGTCTATGGTCAGCATGGCCGCGGTGCGCCTGCCGGGCTCGACGATCACCTCGATCGTCTCGTTCAGGGGGATGATGAGGGGGCGGTTTGAGAGGGCAAAGGGGCAGATCGGGTTGAAGACCATCGCCTCCATCTCGGCCTGGAGGATGGGACCGCCGGCCGCGAGGTTGTAGGCTGTCGAACCCGTCGGCGTCGCGACGATGATCCCGTCCGAGCGGTAGATCCCGAGTTCGGCCCCGGCCACGCTCACCTTGAGGTCGATGAGCTTGGCTATGCCCTGGGCGGAGAGGACCCCGTCGTTCAGGGCCGTGAAGCTGGCGAGGCTCGAGCCTTCCCTGATGACCTCGATCGCCAGCATCGCGCGCTCGGAGATGGGTAGCTCGCCGGCGATCCATGCGTCGAAGGCCCGCTCCCAGTCGGCCTTGCCTATCTCGGCGATAAAGCCAAGGCGGCCGAGATTGACCGGAAAAAGGGGGACCCCGACGGGAGCGGCGAGCCGGGCGGAGTACAGGACAGTGCCGTCGCCGCCGAGGGATATCACAAGGTCGAAGTCGGCCACCCGAGGCGCTGGTCCGGGCTCACCCGAGAACTCGAACAGGGCTACAGAGGATCCCCGGGCCTCGAGCCTCCCCTTGATCGCCAGGGCAACAGGTCGGGCGTCGTCCTTGTCGAGGTTCGCGATGATCAGGATTCGCCTGGGACTGTCGGGCACGTAGCTTCCTCCCCTAGGGCAGCGTCGCGAGGACCTTGGAGATCTTCGTCGCTCCGGAGACGCCGATCCGCTGGTGGAGCGGGAAGAGCAGGCAGCGCATAAGCAGGGAGCGGGCGTTTGGGCACTTGCCCTCGGGCACAAGGCCGGAACCTACCATGCTCCCCTCGAAGGCCGGCTCGGTCTCAATCTCCCTCTTCTTGGCGTAGGCTCGCACGTCCTTCATGCCCGAGGCAAGGGCCACTGGAAGGGCGTAGTACCCGGGTTCGCCCTCGCCCGGCTGGGAGAGGAGCTTGTGCCTGGTTCGCGCCAGGGACTGGGCAAAGAGGGTAGCGAGCTCCCTGCGGCGCGAGATGGAGGCTTCGAGGTCCCTGAGCTGGGCCAGGCCGAGGGCGGCGTTGTAGTCCGTCATGTGCAGCTCTGGCAGTATCGACTCAGCCACATTGCGGAGGACCTGTCCTTCCCTCCTGCCCCGGGCGCAAAGGAGGGCTCCGCCTCCTGCGGTCACGAGGCCGCCGTGCTCGAGGCCGAGGATCGCGAGCTGGCCGTTGGCGCCCGCCCTCGTCTCCCCCACATAGGCGCCGAGGGATAACGAGAGATCCTCTATCACCTGGAGCCCGAGGGAGGCGACGAGCTCGCTCTCGTGCATGAGGCCAAGGGCCTCGTGGAGCACCAGCGCCTTCGGCCTCGGCTCGAGGGAAGCCACTGAACCAAGATCGGCCATGCCCGTCTCGCTCTCGGAATCGATGAATACGCATCCGAGCCGCCTGCTCGCGAGGACAGAGGCGTAGTAGGCGGGGGCTGTCGCCGGAACCGCGACAATGTCGCCCTCGACAAGGCCAAGGGCATCCAGGGCCATGCCGAGGGCTATGTAGGGGCTTCTGACCGCGAGACCGTAGTCGAAGCCCACGGCCTCTCGCGCGGACTTCTGGAAGCGTTCCAGGTACTCGCCGGGCCCGACCGAGTCGGTCACCAGGCAGTTGAGCACCGTGTCCATGTCCTTTCGGCGGATGTAGGAGCAAAAGACGGGTACACTCATGCGGGAGATGGTCCTTCCTGGGGGTTTCTAGCGCCGGATCTCTTCGATCTTCCTGAGTTCCTTGGCACTAAAGAGCTTCCTGATGTCGAGTATGATCAGATAGCCGCCTTCGCGGTTGACCACTCCCTTTATGTATTCCCCCCCGATGCCGCTCAGCATCTGGGGCGGGGGCTGGATGTCCCCCTCGTCGATGAGGACGACCCGTTCCACCCGGTCAATGATGACACCGAGCTTCATGCCGTCCAGATCTATGATGATGAAGCCAGACAGTAATTCGCCATCCTCGCCGAGGTTGGCCTTCCTGAGGTGGAAACGCTTGTGCAGGGATATGATGGGGATGATCTCGCCGCGGAGGTTGAAAAGGCCCTCGACATAGCTCGGGGCGTTCGGAATGGAGCGTATGTCCTGGACGCGGACGATTTCCTTCACGTCCATGATGTCGATCCCGTACAGCTCATCGCTGATCTGGAAAGTGACGAGCTGAATCTGAGTATCCTGTTCGGCCATGCGTTCCCCCAACCCGTAGGTATCATGAAAGTCTAGCATCTTTCACCATCACGGGCAAGGACGAGCGTTGAGCGGCATTGTCGAGAGAATAAAAAAAAGCCTGGCGACGACCTACTCTCCCACCGTTAAGGCAGTACCATCGGCGTTGAGGGGCTTAACTTCCGTGTTCGGAATGGGAACGGGTGTTGCCCCCTCACGATAATCACCAGGCAAAAATTACGTAGTTACGGGGTGGGCCAGAAGCCTTTTCGGGGCTTAAGGCCCGGGGAATCGCAGGATCCTTTTGTGTGACGAAGGACTGTGCACATCGCGGTGTCCGCACGCCCCTTTGTCGGGGGCGCGGAGAGAGAAGAATAATATGGTCAAGCCTCACGGTAGATTAGTATTGGTCGACTGAACGCATTACTGCGCTTGCATCTCCAACCTATCAACCAGGTAGTCTCCCTGGTACCTTCAGAGGGGTTAAACCCCTAGGGATGGTTCATCTTGAGGTGGGCTTCCCACTTAGATGCTTTCAGCGGTTATCCCTTCCGAACTTGGCTACCCAGCACTTACCCTTGGCAGGATAACTGGTACACCAGAGGTTCGTCCACCTCGGTCCTCTCGTACTAAAGGCAGCTCCTCTCAACCATCCAACGCCCGTGGCAGATAGGGACCGAACTGTCTCACGACGTTCTGAACCCAGCTCACGTACCGCTTTAATTGGCGAACAGCCAAACCCTTGGGACCTGCTCCAGCCCCAGGATGCGATGAGCCGACATCGAGGTGCCAAACCTTGCCGTCGATGTGAACTCTTGGGCAAGATCAGCCTGTTATCCCCAGAGTACCTTTTATCCGTTAAGTGACGGCGCTTCCACATGCCACCGCCAGATCACTAAGACCTACTTTCGTACCTGCTCGTCCTGTCAGACTCGCAGTCAAGCTACCTTCTGCCTTTACACTAGAGCACTGATTTCCAACCAGTGCAAGGTAACCTTCGCGCACCTCCGTTACCGTTTGGGAGGCGACCGCCCCAGTCAAACTGCCC
>JANXYO010000030.1 GCA_025356015.1 Spirochaetaceae bacterium | reverse complement strand
CCTGACGCCCCGGGCCGAGAGCCAGCCGCCGATGGCCCCGGCTCCGCGCGGCCCTCCCACTTCCTCGTCCCCTCCGAAGGCGAAGTAGATCCCCCGTCTCGGGCAAAAGCCCTCGGCCAGGAGGCGTTCGGCAGCGTCGAGGATGCAGGCGAGGGTGCACTTGATGTCCTGGCTTCCCCTACCCCAGACATAGCCCTCGGCCACATCGCCTGAGAAGGGCGGGTGGCTCCATTCCTTCGCGTCTTCTGCCGGGACGACGTCGAAATGCGAGCAGAGTATCGCGGGGGCGAGGGACGGATCGCTCCCCTTCCACTCGTAGAGCAGGCCCCAGTCGCCTATCTCCTTGCGGTCGAGATTCTTGTGGACGAGGGGGAAGAGCCTGACAAGGTCTGCGGTGAGGCCGGCGAAGGCCGCGCGGTCGGCCCGGCCGTAGTCGTGCCAGGAGACGGTGGGACGCTTGACTAGGGCCGCGAGCTTTCCCTCCACACCCGTGGCTGTCTCGAGGGAGGCCTCAGGCAGTGGCGCCGAGCCTGGTTTTGCCCGCGCTGTCATGAGGGTGCGCACGAGGGCTACGACCAGACTGACCAGGATGGCGCATCCCAGGATCGCAAGCGCGGCCGCGACAATACTCATTTGCTGTGCTCCTTGCGCTGTAGAAGTATCGTGCCCGGCACAGCGGGGGTCAACAGCACCGGGCTCCGTCAGGAAGGCTCGAAGGGCTTTGTCAGATGGGCTCCCTGGCGATGTAGTCGGCGAAGTCCTTCTTCACGGGCTCGTAGGCCTTGTCGAAGATCGAGGACGAGATCATGAAGTCGGCGGTGGAGCGGTTGCAGGCCATGGGGATGTTGTAGAGGACGGCGATACGCAGCAGGGCCTTGACGTCGACGTCGTGGGGATGGGGCGACATGGGGTCCCAGAAGAAGATCACGAGGTCGATCCCGCCCTCGGCGATGAGGGCGCCAAGCTGCTGGTCGCCGCCAAGGGGACCGGACTTGAGCCTCTGGATCTCGAAGCCCTCGGGGAGCTCCTCGCCCGCCTTCTGCCTCACGGCCGCGTCGATGAGCCTGCCCGTCGTGCCCGTACAGACCAGGCGGTGCCGCAGGAGGGTGTGGTAGTTGTACTCGACCCATTCGACGAGGTCCCGTTTCATGTTGTCGTGCGCGACGAGGGCGATGTTCTTGGAGGCTTGCATGGTTGCTCCTTGGGACAAGACTACCGCAGCCGGCGTCTCGCATTCCAGCGGGCGGGGCTTCAAAATCCGGAGCCGAGCTTGACGGCCCGGAGCCGGGGGCTGTAGCCTTGTCATCGTTCCGGGGCAGGGATCGCCCAAGCCCCGAAGGAGCGCATGATGAGAAAAAGTGGATCAGGCAGGGCCCTGCCAGCGGCCTTCGCGCTTGCGTGCATCGTCCTCGTCGCGACCCTCTCGAGCTGCGCCAGGGCAGCTCCCGGGGCCTCCAAGGGCGGAAGCCTCAGCTTCGCCATCACCGGGGACATCGTCGCCCTCGACCCCGCCCAGGCCTACGATTTCACGACTAACCCGGTCGTCAATGAGATAACCGAGGGCCTGCTCCGCTTCAGCCCGACCGGGGAGCTCCTTCCCAACCTCGCCGAGAAGTGGGAGAGTCCCGATCCGAAGACCTACGTCTACCACCTGCGCAAGGGCGTGAAATTCCAGGACGGCAGCGCGATGGGCGCCGACGACGTCGTCTTCTCCCTCGACAGGATACGCGACCCGAAGACCGCCTCCTCCCTCGCCTGGATGTACGGCAGCGTCGACAGGATCGAGAGGACCGACGACTCCACAGTGAGGATCAGCCTCAAGACCCCGGACGCGATGTTCAGGTACGCCCTCGCCACCACGGCGGGCCATGTCATAAGCAAGGCATACTACGAGGCCCACGCCTCCAACTTCGGCAAGCCCGAGGGCGGCCTCCTCGGCACCGGCCCCTTCAAGTTCGCGAGCTGGAAGCCAGGGAGCGAGATCGTCGTCGAGCGCTTCGACGGCTACTGGGACAGGGACAAGGGCCCCTTTCTGGACAGGGTCGTCTTCAAGATCATCGGCGAGGACGCGACCAGGGTGACGGGCCTCAAGACCGGCGAGATCGATGCGACAATCAAGCTCCCCGTCGACCTCCTGCCCGTGGTGCGGTCTATAAAGGGCGCGCAACTCGTCGGAGTCGAGGGCCTGTCCGACGACTGGATCGCCTTCAATACCCGCAGGAAGCCCCTCGACGATCCCCAGGTCCGCAAGGCTATCATCACGGCATTCAACGTGGGCGCCGTCATGGACGGGATCGTGAAGGAGGCGGGGGTTGCGGCGGGGAACCAGAGCGTCGGCCCGGCCCTCTGGACCTACGAGAAGGCGGCCTGGGAGACCTTCCAGAACACCGTGGAGAAGTACGCCTACGACCCCGCCAGGGCCAGGGAGCTCCTCGCCAAGTCACGCGGGGCGGGTGGCTTCAAGGCGAAAATTCTCACCGACGGGGACGCCTTCAGGGTCAACGTTGCCCAGGCCCTCCAGGCCGACCTCGCCAAGCTGGGCATCCAGCTCGAGATCGAGAAGGTGGGCGAGGCCGAGCTCACGACCAGGCAGTTCTCGGGCAAGCGCGACTATGACATCGTCATGGGCGGCTGGGGGGCCGACTTCCCCGACCCCGCGGCCAACATCCAGCCCTTCCTCCACTCCTCGGGCATGGGCGAGGGCGGAAGCGATTTCGCCGTCTACTCGAACCCGAAGGTCGATGCCCTCATCGACCAGCAATCGCGCTCCTCGGACGACAAGGAGAGGGCCAAGCTCCTCATCTCGGCCCTCCAGCTCGCCGCGGCCGACGCACCCTACATCTTCGTCGACCACCCCAAGATTTTCTACGCGGCGAGCGAGAAGGTCGGCGGCTACACGATGTCGCCCATCTGGTACTGGGATTCCATAGCCCGCGGCATGTACCTGAAGAAGTAGGCCGGGGGACAAAGAAGGACGGAGCGTGCTCGCATACCTGGCCAGGAGGCTCCTCCAGCTCGTCCCCGTCCTCCTCGTCGCCTCCTTCCTGGTGTTCGTGGCGGCCAGGCTCACACCCCAGGACCCGGCCGTCGTCATGGCAGGGGGGCGGCAGACCTCGACGGCCGTCCTCGAGGCGATACGGGCGAAATACCACCTGGACGAGAGCGTCCCCTCCCAGTACCTGCGCTGGATGGCCGGGGCCCTCTTGGGCGACCTTGGCGAGAGCTACAGGCTCAAGCAGGGCGTCTCGGCCATGATCGCCGCGAGGCTCCCGGTCAGCCTCCAGCTGATCGCGATGAGCGTCGCCATCGCCCTCCTCGCCGCAGTGCCGCTCGGCATCCTGGCGGCGCTGCGCAAGGGCAGCTGGGTGGACATCCTCGCCACCAGCCTCTCCCTCGCCGCCCTTTCCTCCCCCGTGTTCCTCACGGGGATCCTGGGCATCCTCTTGTTCTCGTATACCCTCGGCTGGCTGCCCGCCCTGGGCTCGGGGAGGAACTTCGCCGAGAACCTCCGCTACCTCCTCATGCCCTCGGTCGCCCTTGCCCTGAACATGCTCGCCCTGAGCATGAGGATGACCCGCAGCGGCATGATAGAGGCCATGCGCAGGCCCTATATCCAGACCGCCATCCTCAAGGGCCTGCCGCGCCGCACGATCGTGCTCAAGCACGCCCTGCGCAATGCCCTCCTGCCCTTGGTCACGATCACGGGCCTGCAGATCGGCTTCCTCCTGTCGGGTACCGTCCTCGTCGAGTACACCTTCGGCCTCGGCGGCCTCGGGAGCCTCCTGGTCAACGCGATCCAGACCTCCGACTATCCCGTCGTCCAGGGCCTCACCCTCTTCATCGTCTCCGCCTTCCTCCTCATCAACCTCCTGGTCGACCTCCTCTACGGCATCATCGATCCGCGGATACGCCAGGCATGAGACGCAGACCGAAGGCGGGGAGGGCCGTCCTCCTGGCGGCCTCCTCCTTGGTCGCCCTCCTGTGCCTCGGCGCCCTCCTCGCGCCGGCTATCGCTCCCCACCCGCCCCAGGCCATCGACCTGAGGAGCTCCTTCGCACCGCCATCCCAGGACCATCCCCTCGGAGCCGACAAGCTCGGCCGCGACCTTTTGTCGCGCCTCCTTTACGGCTCGAGGTCGACCCTCCTCGCCGCCCTCCTCGTTGTCGCGAGCTCGACCCTCCTGGGCACGGTCCTTGGCCTCGTCTCGGGCTACGCCGGGGGCCTGGTCGACGCCATGCTCTCGAGGATCTTCGACGTCCTCCTCGCCTTCCCGGCCCTCCTGCTTGCCCTCCTCATCGTCGCCTCGGTGGGCCGCGGCATGGCGAACGCCGTGATCGCCCTCGCCGTGGTCTATGTGCCGACCATAGCCCGCCTCGTGCGCTCGCTGACCCTCGTCGAGTCCCGGCTCGCCTACGTCGAGGCGGCCCAGGCCCTCGGCTACTCGAGTTCGCGCATCGTGTTCGTCCACATCGCCCCAAACGTGGCTCCCGTTGTCCTGGTCCAGTCGACGATCGACTTCGCCTATTCGATCCTCGACCTCGCGGCGCTGAGCTTCCTGGGCCTGGGTGTCCAGCCCCCCCTAGCCGACTGGGGTGCCATGCTCGCGGAAGGCCGGGAATACCTCCTCTTCGCCCCCTCCCTGGCCGTCGCCCCCGGCCTCGCCATCATGGCGGCCGTGATAGCCTTCAACCTCCTCGGCGACGGTCTGCAGACCCGCTTCGACCCCGGCAGGAGGGGGGCGTGAGCGGCCTTCTGTCCCTTCGGGGCCTGCGGGTCGCCTTCGCCGGCGAGGGCGGTGCCGCCATGGCGGTGCGCGGCGTCGACCTCGAGCTCGAGGGGGGCGAGGGCCTCGCCCTCGTCGGGGAATCGGGCTCGGGCAAGAGCGCGACCGCCAAGGCCATCCTTGGCCTCCACGACATGAGCTCGACCGCCGTCACGGGCTCGGTCCGCTTCGAGGGCCGGGAGCTCCTGGAGCTGGGCGAAGCCGAGCTTCGCTCTTTCCGGGGCAGGGGGGCCTCGATGGTCTTCCAGGACCCCGGCACGAGCTTCAATCCCCTCCTTAGGATGGGCGAGCAGGTGGCCGAGGCCTTCAGGAGCGTCGCGGGCCTGGACCGCAAGGCAGCGAGGGAGGCCGCCCTGGGCCTCTTCTCGAGGCTCGGCATCCGGGATCCCGTCACGCGTTATGCGCAATATCCCCACGAGTTCTCGGGCGGGATGCTCCAGCGCATGATGATCCTCCTCGCCCTCGCCGGCAGGCCGCGCCTGCTGGTGGCCGACGAGCCGACGACAGCCCTCGACGTCACCGTCCAGGCCCAGGTCCTGCTGTTCCTCGAGGAGCTCAAAGAGGAGCTTGGCATGGCTGTTCTCCTCGTGACCCACGACATGGGCATCGTGGCCGAGACCTCCACGCGCATCGCCGTCATGTACGCGGGCAGGATCGTCGAGACAGGGGGTACGGCCGAGGTCCTCGGCTCGCCCGCCCACCCCTACACCGAGGCCCTCCTCGAGGCGATGCCCCGGCCTGGCTCCCGCGGCACGAGGCTCGCCACCATCCTGGGTCTACCCCCGGGGGTCTACGAGGCCGACTCGGGCTGCCCCTTCTTCCCCCGCTGCCGTCATGCCCTCGCCTCCTGCATGGACGGCCTGCCTCCTTCAGTTGAGGCGGGGCCCGGCCGGAAAAGCGCCTGCTTCAGGACCCATTCCTTGAGTCTCAGGGGCATCGCTTGACTGGCGGGAACAGGGAAGGGGCGGGCAGGCCGGCCATCTTCGAGGCTCGCCTGCTTGAGAAGACCTTCCCCGCGGGGCCGAGGGACCTCCTGGGGCGGAGCGCAGGAAGGCTCAGGGCGGTCGATTGGGTGGACATCAGTGTGCTCGAGGCAGGGATCCTCGGCCTCGTGGGGGAGTCGGGTTGCGGCAAGTCGACCCTCGCGCGCCTCGCCCTGCGGCTCATCGAGAGGGATGCAGGCAGCCTGTCCTTCAGGGGCGAGGACATCGGGGCGCTGGACGGCAGGGGGCTTTCGAGGCTGAGGCGCTCGATGCAGATCGTCTTCCAGAACCCCTTCGCCTCGTTCAACCCCCGCTTCAGGGTCGGCACTGTGCTTCGGGAGGTCCTGCGCGTCCACCGTCTGGCCCCGGGGGCCGAGAGGGAAAGGACGGAGGGGATGCTGGCGCGGGTCGGCCTCTCGAAGGAGCTCCTCGAGCGCTATCCGGGTGAGCTCTCGGGCGGCCAACTCCAGCGCCTCGGCTTTGCCCGGGCCCTCCTGGTCGAGCCGGCCTTTGTCGTCTGTGACGAGCCGGTGTCGGCCCTCGACGTATCGGTCCAGGCCCAGATCCTCAACCTCGTCGCCGAGCTCCGCGAGTCCCTGGGGATAGCCTTTCTCTTCATCGCCCATGACCTGCGGGTGGTCGAGCACATCAGCGACAGGGTCGCGGTGATGTACCTAGGCAGGATCGTCGAGTCGGCGGGGAGCGGGGAGCTCTATCTCTCCCCCCTGCATCCCTACACCCGGGGCCTCATCCGCGCCATCCCCTCACCGGCAGGGGGCTCCTCATTCCTGCGCGACCGCGCCTCCCTCATCCGGGGCGAGGCATCGAGGCTTCTTGAAGCCCCAAGGGGCTGCCGCTTCCGCCCACGCTGCCCCGTGGCGATGGCGCGCTGCGGACAGGAGGAGCCGGGACTGACCGGGGTCGGCCCAGGGCGCGAGGTCGCCTGCTGGCTTCATCACTCCTGATCAAAGGGAGTTACTCCCCAGAGCAGCGCGCCACGGTGAAAAATGTGCGCCACGACGAAAATGGTCGCTAACATTGTATAATCAGGAAAATCGCCACATGTGTTGATCAAATGGTGTCATATGCGTATCCTGTCGCGGAAGGTCGGGGGAATAGACAACTTGCGGCTACCGTGTGTAGCCACTGTCGGCCCCCCTCTTTCGTGTACGGAGGAATCGGTTCATGAAGCATCTCAAGGTTTTTCTTCCCCTCGTCGCCCTCGCCCTCGTTTTCGCCTCCTGCTCCCCCAAGCTCCCCCAGGCCGATGTCGATGCCGCCAACGCCTCCTTCGCCGCCGCCCAGGCTGCCAAGGCTGACCTCTATGCAGTCGAGTCCTTCAAGGCCGCCGCCGCTGCCAACGAGGCCCTCGCGGCCAACCTGACCGCCAAGGACTACGGCAAGACCAAGACCCTCGCCAAGGCCCTCCTTGACGCTTCGGGCAAGGCCACGACCGAGGCCGCGACCGGTCTCGAGGCCGCCAAGACCGAGTCGGCCGCCCTCGCCACCGCCGTCGAGGCCCTCATCCCCGCAGTAAAGAAGGAGCTCGCCGAGGCCGTGAAGGCAGGCAAGAAGGCCAAGGTCGACGTGAAGACCATCAATGCCGGTCTCGTCGCCTCCCCCAAGGCCCTGGGCGCAGCCAAGGCCCAGGCCGAGGTCGCAGCCCAGGTCCAGGCCCTCACCGCCCTCAAGGCCAGCCTCGAAGGCTTCAAGACGACCCTCGAGGCCGCCGGCTTCAAGGGCTAATCCCGAGCAGTTGCGCGCGCGGACGGCGCAAAGGGAGGGCAGCAATGCCTCACCCTGGCCGTCCCGCGCGGCAGCGCCCGGCCGCTTCCGCGAAGGGAGCGGCCTTTTCATTTAGTTGCGGTTTGCGGCCGAGCTTCCCAGCCACCTGCCCTTGATCCAGCCGACTTCCCGGTACCAGTCGCAGGTCTCGGCGATCGCCCTGCTTGTGGGGAGCAGGGGGCTGAATCCAAGGAGTCGCTTCGCCTTCTCGGTTGAGACGACCCAGCGCGGCTCCCGCATCTCGAGGAGCTTGTCCCTGGAAAGCAGGGGGGGCTTTTTCGAGAAATGCCTGGCGAAGCCCGAGAAGACGCAGATCGCGGAATAGACCCAGGCGGGGACCGATATCCTCATCGTCTTCGCCTGGAGGCTTGAGGCGATCATTCCCTGGAGCTGGTCCCAGTCGCAGGTCCCGTCGTCGGCGATGAAGAAGGCATTGCCGTATGCCGAGGGATTGCGGATGCAGGAGACGATGGCCCGGGCAAGGGTCTTCACATAGACAAGGGAAACCACGCTCGGCGGATTGGTCACGATCCGCAGGCCGGCCCTGGCGAGGCGGAAGAAGCCGAGGAAGTCGCGGTCCCTGGGGCCGTAGACCCCGGGCGCCCTGATGGTGGTCCAGGGAACAGAGTCCCCGTAGGCCAGGGCAAGCTCCTCGAGGGCCGCCTTGCTGCGGCCATAGGCTGTTATCGGCCTCAAGGGGGCATCCTCGTCGTGGGTCTCGCCAGGAGTGCAGGGTCCCACGGCGGCGAGGGAGCTCATCAGGATGACATGGGGCCTGTGGGCCTGCCTGCCCGCCGCGTCGAGGAGGGCGCGCGTGCCCTCGACATTCACGGATACGAAGTCCTCCTCGCTCCGGGCCCTGGTGATGCCCGCGAGGTGGATGACAGCCTCGCTCTCCTCCATGATCGGCCGCATGGATTCGCCCCTGAGGATGTCGCCCTCGACATACCTGATCTTGGGATCCCCGAGCCAGCCCTTCCCCGAGCCCGGAAGGACGAGACATGACACCTCGTGCCCCTCGGCGAGAAGGAGTTCCACGACGCAGCTTCCGATGAATCCCGTACCGCCGGTGACAGTGACCCTCAAAGGCTCTCCCCTTGGCACGCACCAGACCTCAAAGGCCTGGGATGCCCCCGGAAATGTATCAGCTCCGCGCCGAGTTTTCGACACAAAGCGAGGTTTTCGCTCGTCATGGGCCCCACACTCATCATCCCTCGAGCATTCCTGCCCAATAGTTGCGGCCGGGAAAGACGGCACCGGCCTGGCTGTAGAGCTCGGCAGCCTGGACTGTCCTTCCAAGACGGGCAAAACGGGCCTGGAGATCGGTCTCGCGGATCCACCTGTCGTTGCGGCAGCGGCATCTGGCGCCATTGCGGGACAGACCGCAGTCTCCCTTGATGAAGCGGGCGACAAGGTGGCGGGCGCGAGAGGCGGACTGTCTGAGTGATACCTCGGTCTTTTCCATGATCACTGCTATCTCGGCGTAGCTGAGTCCGACCACGAAGCGAAAAAGGAAGGCAAGGCGGGCATCGGTATCGAGGCAGAAGAGGACACCCTTCATGCACTCCCTGCAGGTCTCCATCGCCCAGAGCTCGAGTTCGGGGCCGATGAGGCCCGGATCGGGAAAATCTTCCCCGTGGTACTCCTCCCTCAAGGCGCGCAGGCTCTGTTTCCTTTCCTCGTCCTTTAGCCTCACGAGGCGTCTGTGGACGACCCGGTAGAGCCAGGTCTGGAAGCGGCTCTCCCCCCTGAAGGACCCCATGCTCTGGAGGATCTCCAGCCAGGCCTCCTGGGCAGCCTCTCGTGCCCTCTCCTCGTCCCTGAAGAAGGAGCGGCAGAGGCTGGTGACCAGTTTTCCGTATCTTTCAACGAGCTCGGCCGGTTCGGGCCTGGTCTCGGCCGCCCATTGCCCTTCCATGCGATGCCCCCCTTCGGCCCCGGGCTTCCGCACGCGGGGCCTCAAGGGAGGACATTCTACTGCCCGAAGAGCTGTCTTTCCATCCAGGCAAGACGGGTGGCCGAGCCGTTCTGGTGGAGGTTCTCGTGGTCGGTGCCTTGGCTCGACACGATGTCGAAGACCGACCCCTCTCCGGCCGCTGCCCTGATCTCGGCCACGGTCTGGGGGGAGACGAAGCCATCGCTGGCCGCGAACTGGAGGAAGAGCCTCCGGCCCTTAAGCCCTTCCAGGGCCTTCATGGGATCGAGGGGGGCCATGATCTCGTCATAGACGGCTGGACTCAGGTTCTTCCTGGGGGAGAAATAGTCCTTCCAGTCCGAGAAACGTGGGGCAAAGGCAAGGAAGGCCATGGCGCTGATCCCCGGATTTGCGGCGGCGAGAACGAGGCCGAACATCGCCCCGTAGTCGTGCCCAACCAGGAGGATCCTCTGTCTGTCGACGCCTGCCTCGGCCTCGAGGAGGGACAGAGCCGCTGAGAACTCGGCGAGCTGGGCCCGGCCCCTTGGGAGGTCGAGCTCGTCCCCCGACCATTTCTGCTTCCAGGGAACCCTGCCCTGGGGCAGGAGGCAGATGACACCCTTTGCGGCGAGGAGCATGGCCTCCTCGCGGAACTGGCCACTCGAGCCGCCAGGTCCCAGCTTGTGAAGATAAAGGACCCCGGGATGGGGGCCGGCCGAGGTGGGGCGGACGAGGATGGCCTGGGTCCTGAAATCCGAGCCCTGGGCCTGGAACTCGATGACAAGGACCTCGACCGCGGCTTCGGTCTTCCTGTTGAGGACTTCGTAGGCGACAGGCCCCGCATTCGGGGCCTGAGCCTGGGCCGCGGCCGCCGAGGCGAGGATGGCGAGAAATGCGAACAGCTTCGATCTCATGGATTGATGACCTCCCGTATCATGAGTGCGTCATAATTAGGGCTGGTTTTTGGCTGGTTGTGACAGGAAATCAACCCGATTTGAGATAGATTGACGGTCGGGGAATAAGGGTTTAAGAATAATCATCCCAGCTCGGAGGTCCCATGAAAAAGCTATTTACATCCATTCTCGCCATCTGCCTCCTCTCACTCCTCGCCCTGTCCTGCAGCGGAGCAGGCTCCACCCCTCCGGTGTCCGATACGGAGGTCTCGAAGGCCCTGGGTGCGTATTATCTTGGCTATGAAAGCGGTTCCAGCGCCATTAGCACGACGGGTGCTGTTAACGTTCCAACTTCATTCGGTCCAGTTGGTATCGGGAATGGTGTGACCTACACCGGAACCTATACCAAGCATGCCGGCAATTCGATGGACATGACCGTCACGGCCACATTCAACAATTACTTCGACGCGAGCAGCGGCTACACAATTAGCGGCAGCCTCACAGTCACGGTGCTTGTCAGCGCGGCTATGGACATGAACATGCACTTCGTTGGCGGCCTTAACTTCACTGGCGGCCCCGTGAGCACCTTCACAATGGACATGACGATGGACATGCCAAGCGGGAGCATGACGCCGACCATGACCGGCGGCTTCGCCGTCAATGGCCACAGCTATAACGCGAGCGGCTTCGCCATCTAATCTTCTCAGTGGCGATATCGGTTGCCCGGCTATCCGGGCGGTCGATCTTCATCACCCGCTTTGGCACACAAGGGCGGCCTCGCAAAATGGAGTGGGGGCAGCGGAGCCGCCCCCGAGGCCGCAACCTCCCTGCTCCTATTCTCCTGCGCCATCCAGTCCAGGGCTCGCTCGGACGCGGGGCGGGGGCAAGCCGGCGGAGAGGGGTCGAACGATTCCGCAGCTCTGCGCCACTGTTCTGACGAAGCGCAGAGCGAGGACCTAGTGAGACACCTCGCAGCCGAGCTGGGGCCAGCGCCCCGAATCCGAGAGCCTGGACGCCATTTGAAATGGCGCGGGAGGTCGGCTGTGATGCTGGTGCTCCCCCCTCCCCCTCGCTATACTCGATCCTAGCTATGCCGGATTTCGTCCATCTCCACAACCATTCCGATTTCTCCCTCCTCGACGGGGCGGCCTCGATCCACTCCCTCGTGGCCAAGGCCAAGGCCTTGGGCATGCCCGGCCTGGCCCTCACCGACCACGGCAACCTCTTCGGGGCCCTGAAGTTCTACAACGAGTGCAGGGCGGCCGAGATCAACCCCATCGTGGGCTCGGAGTTCTATGTCGCCGGGGGCTCGCGCTTCGAGCGCACGGGGACGGAGACGGGGAACAAGTATTTCCACCTGGTCCTCCTGGCCGAGAACTTCGAGGGCTACCGCAACCTCCTCAAGCTCTCCTCGGCCTCCTACACCGAGGGCTTCTACTACAAGCCGAGGATAGACTTCGAGCTCCTCGCCGAGCACGCAAAGGGCCTCATCGCGAGCACCGCTTGTCTGGGCGGGGAGATACCCAGCCTGATCCTCGCCGGCAGGGTGGGCGAGGCCGAGAAGGTGGCCGCTCGCTACGCCGAGCTCTTTGGGAAGGACCACTACTATCTCGAGCTCCAGGACCACGGGATTCCCGAGCAGAAGCCGGCGAACAAGGCCATCGTCGAGATGTCGCGCAAGCTCGCCCTGCCCCTGATCGCCACGAACGACCTCCACTACCTGGAGCGCTCCGACGCGGCCGCCCACGACGTGATGCTCTGCATCGGCACGAACCGGAAGGTGGCCGACGCAAGCCGGATGCGCTTCCACGGTCCCGAGTTCTACATGAAGACGGCCGAGGAGATGGCAGCGATCTTCAAGGAAGTGCCCGAGGCCCTCGCCAACACGGCTCTGATCAACGAGATGGTGGCCCTCACCGTGCCCATGCCTGGGCCCCTGTTGCCCGACTACGAGATCCCCGTGGGCTACTCGAGCCCCGAGGAGTACATGAGGCACCTAACCTTCGAGGGCCTGAAGCGGCGCTACAGCGTGGTGGGCGAGGACATCGTCAAACGCGCCGAATACGAGCTCGACGTCATCTTCAAGATGAAGTTCACGGGCTACTTCCTCATCGTCTGGGACTTCATCGACTGGGCCAAGTCCCACGGCATCCCCGTGGGCCCGGGCCGAGGCTCGGGCGCCGGCAGCATAGTCGCCTACTCCCTGCGCATCACCGACATAGATCCCCTGCGCTACGACCTGCTTTTCGAGCGCTTCCTCAACCCCGAGCGCATCTCGATGCCCGATTTCGACATCGACTTCTGCTTCGAGCGCCGTGGGGAAGTCATCGACTATGTGACCCGCAAGTACGGCTCAAGGCGGGTGGGCCAGATCATCACCTTCGGGACCCTCAAGGCCAAGGCTGTCATCAAGGACGTTTCACGGGCCCTGGACCTGAGCTTCGAGGAGGCGAACAACATCGCCAAGCTCGTGCCCGAGGATCCCAAGATGAGCCTGGAAAAGGCCTTCGAGCAGGAGCCCAAGCTGCGAGAGCTCGCGGGGCAGCTGCGCTACAAGGACCTCTTCGAGATCGCCGCGAAGCTCGAGCACAAGAACAGGCACACGAGTTTCCACGCCGCGGGCATCGTCATCGGGAAGACAGACCTCACCGACTACGTCCCCCTTTTCAAGGACGCCAAGACGGGGGTCGTGTCCACCCAGTACACGATGGACTTCCTCGAGGACTGCGGCCTCGTGAAGATGGACTTCCTGGGCCTCAAGACCCTGACCCTGATCAAGAACACCATCGAGCTCTTGCGCAAGCGCGGCATCGAGATCGACGAGGAGAAGATCCCCGACGACGACGAGAGGACCTTCGCCCTCCTGGGCGAGGGCAAGTCCACCTCGATCTTCCAGTTCGAGTCCTCGGGCATGCAGGCCATCCTCAAGCAGGCCAAGCCCAACAGCCTCGAGGACCTCATCGCCCTCAACGCCCTCTACCGCCCGGGGCCGATGGACAACATCCCCCAGTTCATCAACGCGAAATGGGGCAGGGAGCCCATCGTCTACCCCGACCCCTGTCTCGAGCCCATCCTCAAGCAGACCTACGGGGTCATCGTCTACCAGGAGCAGGTCATGGAGGTGGCCCAGAGGATAGCGGGCTACAGCCTCGGCCAGGCCGACCTCCTGCGCCGCGCCATGGGCAAGAAGAAGATGGACGTGATGGTCAAGGAGAAGGAGAAGTTCGTCGCCGGGGCCCTGGCCAACGGCTTCAAGGCCGAGGACGCCGGCCGCATCTTCGACATCCTGGTCCCCTTCGCGGGCTATGGCTTCAACAAGAGCCACGCCGCCGCCTACTCCGTCGTGGCCTACCGCACCGCCTATCTCAAGGCCAATTTCCCGGCCGAGTTCATGGCGGCCAACCTCACCAACGAGATCACGAACACCGACAAGCTCACCGAGTACATTGGAGAGGCGAGGTCGATGGGAAGGGAGGTCCAGCCCCCCGACATCAACCGCTCAGAGGCCCGTTTCAGCGTCTGCGACGGCAAGATCGTCTATGGCCTGCTGGGCATCAAGGGCGTGGGGCAGGGCGTCGCTGACGCCATGGTCGCCGAGAGGGCCAAGCGCGGACCCTTCCCCTCTTTCATCGACTTTGTCGAGCGCATGGGCTCCCAGTCGATGAACCGAAAGACCCTCGAGTGCCTCGCGATGACGGGCTGCTTCGACTCCCTTGGAAATTCGCGGCGCGAGCTCGTCCTCGACATCGAGAGGGCCGTGGACTACGCCGCGGCCAAGGAGGAGGCGGGCCGCTATGGCCAGGTGAGCCTCTTTGACGGCTCGGGCGAGGAGGAGTACCCGCCCTTCGCCGTAAGCCGGGCCGAGGAATATCCCCGCTCCGAGATCCTGCGGATGGAGAAGGAGCTCCTGGGCTTCTACTTCTCCGGCCACCCCATGGACGAGTGGTCCAAGCTCTGGCAGCGCTGTAGCGACGCCGACCTCGCCCATCCCGAGCGCTCGAACCCCGACAGGACCTACACGGTGGTCGCCATGCTCAAGGAGTTCCGCGAGATCATCACCAAGACGGGAAAGAAGATGGCCTTTGGCGCTGTCGAGGACCCCGCGGGAAGCCTCGAGATCGTCGTCTTCGCCGATGTGCTCGAGCGCTGGCGGGACCGCTTTGTGGTCGACTCCGTCCTCTTCCTCAAGGGCAAGATCGACTTGACCCGGAACGCCCCCTCCCTCAAGGTCGAGGACTTCCTCGACCCGGGGACCCTCAAGGAGCGCTCCTGGAGGGAGGTCCACGTGAGGCTCGCCGAGGGTGTGGCCACCGAGGAGGACCTCTACGAGCTGCGCGACGCTGTCTTCGACGAGCCGGGATCCTGCACCCTCTTCTTCCACGTCCCCAGCCCAAGAGTCGCCCCCGGGGCATCCCCGGGCGCTGGCCCCGATGAGGACGGTGCTGGGGCAGGGGTGGATGGCGGGGAGATCGTGGTGAAGGCCCACACCCAGATAACCTGCTCGGCCTCTGAAGGGGCCCTCGAGCGTCTGCGCGCCGTCCCCAAGGTCGCCGAGGTTTGGCGGGACTAGCGCGCGAGGGCGTAGCTGACGAGGTCATTCCAGTCGTAGAAGGTGAGGTCGGGCCCCGCTCGGCGCTCGGCGCGCGTCCTTCGGGCCGACACGAGAGCCGTGCCCATGCCTGCCTGTCTCGCCCCCACGATGTCATAGGCGGGGCTGTTGCCGACATAGAGGATCTTCTCCGGCGGGAGGCCGAGGCGGGCCGCCAGCATGAGGAAGGGCTCCTTCTCGGGCTTAAGGAATCCGGAATCCTCGGCGCAGAGGGCCGCCTCGAACCAGCGGGAAAGGCCCAGGAGCTCGAGCTTGCGCTCCGGAGGAAGGTCCGAGAGGACGGCGAGGCGCAGGCCCGCCCCCTTGAGGGACGAGAGGGCATCCTCGAGGCCGGCGAAGGGGCGCACGCGGGAGAAGAGCGCGGCCACCTCGCCATAAAGACGGCGGGAGATGAGCTCCTCGGTCTTGTTCCGATCCCAGCCAAGCCGGGCGGCGACGAGGCCGGCTTCCATCTTCCGGAAGGCGCAGCCGTCCGCGGGCGGGGCTGCCCGGTATGAGGCCTCGGTCGCGAGGCTCCGCAGGTCGCTGCGCATCCGGGCGAAGGTCAGGGCGAGCCTTGGGTTCTTCAGGGCCAGGAAGACCGAGCGCAGATAGAGGGCCGATGCGGGGTAGAGCGTACCATCGACGTCGAACGCGATCGCCTCGAATGACATGTTCCCTCGCTTTTTCCGGGGCCTGGGATTGCGGCTGCGCCCTCCTTGGGGGGGAGCGGCGCAATGAGGGGGGATTCTAGCAGGTCTCGCCGCATAAAGGAATAGCGAGAGCCAATGCCGCAATGGGGTCTTCAGGGCCCTGAAATACAAGATGTATATAATTCCGTTTCTTTATTTTTTTCTCCATTGCGGCTTGACTGCGCGGGAAGATCCTCAATGCTAATAGAGCACGCAAAACAGGCACTCTTGGAATATCTACATCGATCGGCAAGACAGGGCCGAACAGGAGGAAGGTTTGAGTGCGACTATCATCGTTTCCGGCAGCGCCATGATGTCCAAGCTTGTTGGCCTCCTCGACGAGTCCCGCTGGAGGGGTGAGCTGACAACCGCGGAACACCGCTGGTTGCTCGACCAGGTGGCGAGCCTCGCGGGAGACGGGCAGAGGGAAGGGAACATGCGCGAGTTCTCCCGAGGAAGGGCAAAGGCCCCTGAGCTCGCCCTCGCGATGGAGAGGCCCGCCCGCAGAAGATCCTGCTAGGGCAGGCTCCCGGGGCACTCCGGAAATCGGCCGGAGTGCCCCTGCAGCTAGACGCTTCGCTTCGCGTATCCCGTGTGCAATAGCTCGTGCGAGAGGTGGCCCAGGGGCTTGCCCAGGAACTCCGCGTAGAGGGCCTTGACGGCGGGATTCTCATGGGACTTACGCACGCCCAGCCGGAGGTCCTCGGCGTACATCGCCGTGTTTCGCGCCATACGCTTCGCGGCGTCGATCCCGACCGGCTGGCCTCCTCCTCCTATGCAGCCTCCGGGGCAGGTCATCACCTCGATGAAATGATAGGGGCTCTTCCCTGCGGCGATCTCGTCGAGGATGGTACGGGCATTTCTCAGGGTATGGGCCACAGCGACGCGCACCACCGTGCCGTTCAGGTCGACCTCGGCCGTCTTGATGCCGTCCAGGCCCCGCACCGCGTGGAAATCCAGGCTCTCGAGGCCCTTGCCGGTGACGATCTCGTAGACCGTCCTCAGGGCAGCCTCCATGACTCCGCCTGTAGTCCCGAAGATAGTCGCGGCTCCGGTCGAGCCGCCCAGGGGATCGTCGAAGGCCTCCTCGGCGAGGGTCTCGATGTCGATGCCCGCGATCCTCACCATCCGCGCGAGCTCCCTGGTCGTGAGGGCCCAGTCGACATCGTACCAGGGGCCCGGGGACGCCGGCGAAGCGCCGTCGCGCTTGGTCTTCCAGTATTCAAAGGCCCCCCTCATCTCGGGCCGCTTCGCCTCGTGCTTCTTCGCCGTGCAGGGCATGATCGAGGCGACGCGCATGGTCTCGGGGGCTATCCCCGAGCGCTCCGCGTAGAAGCTCTTCGCGATGGCGCCGAACATCTGCTGGGGCGACTTGCAGGAGGAGAGGTGGCCGAGGAGGGAGGGGTAGAAGGTCTCGATGAAGTTGATCCATCCCGGCGAGCAGCTCGTGATCATGGGGAGGGTCCCGCCCTGGGTGAGGCGGGCGATGAGCTCGCTGCCCTCCTCCATGATGGTGAGGTCGGCGGTGAACTGGGTGTCGAAGACCTTGGTGAAGCCGAGGCGCCTCAAGGCCGCTACCATCTTGCCAGTGACGAGGCTTCCCGGCGCCATGCCGAGGGCCTCGCCGAGGGAGGCCCTGATGGCGGGGGCCGTCTGCACGATCGTCGTCAGGCCTGGGTCAGAGAGGGCCTTCCAGACCTCGGCCGTGTCGTCGCGCTCGGTGATGGCCCCCGTCGGGCAGACCACCGAGCACTGGCCGCACTGGACGCAGCTGCTCGTCGCAAGGCCCCTGTCCATGAAGGTGGCCACCCTGGTGCGCGTCCCCCTGCCGGCGAGACCTATCGCCGAGACCGACTGGAGCTCGGCGCAGACGGCGACGCAGCGGCCGCAGAGGATGCACTTGCCGTTGTCGCGCACGAGGCCGTCGGTCGAGGTGTCGAGCTCGGGGGCCTTCCTGGTGCGGGGCAGGCGCAGCTCGCGTATGCCCAGGCGCTCGGCGACCGTCTGGAGCTCGCAGGAGCCGTTGCGGCTGCAGATGAGGCAGTCGGCCGGATGGTTCGCCAGGAGTAGCTCGACGGCGTTGCGTCTCGCCCTGAGGACCCGGGGGCTTGTCGTCTTCACCTTCATGCCGTCCCAGACCGGGACGACGCAGGAGCGGACCAGGGACTTCGCCCCCTCGACCTCGACGACGCATACCCCGCAGGACGCGTTGCTCGAAACATCCTTCAGGAAGCAGAGCGTCGGCACCTTCGATCCGGCCGCGGCACAGGCATCGAGGAGGACGGTCCCCGCATCCACGCTGACGGTCCTGCCGTCCACGACGATGCTCGCCTTCTGCTCTTTCATTTTTTCCTCCTCTCGCCGAGGGTGGCAGCCGCAGGGATACCGGCCCCCGAGGCTCCGGTGGGCCGCCTCGCCCTCTCCCTGACGTCGCAGCGCAGACAGCGCTCGGCCTCGAGGCGGGCCTGCTCCCCCGTGTAGCCGTGGGAAATCTCGATGAAGTTGCCCCGCCTTTCCTCGGGGGGCACCCTCTTGGGCTTGCCCATGAGGGCCCGCGAGGTGTCGAGGGGCACCTGCATCGCGTAGTCGAACTGCCGGAACAGGGAATCGAAGCGTGGCGAGCCCACGAGGGCTCCCGCCGTCTGCTGCTCGCCCATGAGGGCGCCGTCTATGGCGGCGGCCGCGAACTTGGCCTGGCCCATCGCCTCGGCGGCGGTGGCAGGACCGGTGACCGCGTCGCCGGCCGCGAAGAACCTGGGATTGGCCGTCCTGTAGCTGAAGGGGTCGATGACCAGGCGGCCGTCGCGGCCCAAGCCGACCCCGACCGATTCGATCCCGTCGGGGTCGACCTTCTCGCCCACGGCGACGACAAGGGCGTCGCAGGCTATCTCATAGCTCTCCCCCGTGGCCACGGGCGCGGGCCTTCCTGTCGCGTCTATCGCCCCGGCCTTCATGCGCATGGCCACGAGCGCGCGCGCCACGCCGTTCTCGCCGAGTATCTCGAGGGGCTGGGCCATGCAGACGAGCTCGACCCCCTCCTCGAGGGCTCCCTCGAGTTCCTCCCTGTTCGCGGGCATGTCCTGCCGCGAGCGGCGGTAGACCATGGTGACGTGGGAGCCGAGCCTCAGGGCCGAGCGCGCCACGTCGACGGCCGAATTGCCACCCCCCACGACGACCACGTTCGCCCCCAGCCTGGGCCGCAGGTCAGCGTTGATCTCCTCGAGGAGCTTGTAGCCGTGCATGACACCGCTTAGGTCCTCGCCGGGTATGCCGATGCTCACGTCCTTGAGGGCTCCGACGCTCACCAGCACGGCGTCGTAGAGCTCGCCGAGCTTGGCCCAGGCGAGGTCGACCCCCACATGGGTGTCGAAGACAAAGCGGACGCCGAGCTTTCGTATGAAGCCCACCTCCTTGCGGAGCACGTCCTTGGGAAGGCGATAGGCCGGGATGCCCCAGCGCGGGATGCCTCCCGCCTCCTCGTGGGCGTCGTAGATCGTCACCTCGTGCCCCAGCCTGACCAGGTAGAAGGCGGCGGTGAGCCCGGCGGGGCCGGCTCCCACGATCGCGACCTTCTTGCCGGTGTCCGGGAGCTTCTCCTTGGCCAGGCGGCTGTAGATCGCCCTCTCCCTGCCCATCTTGTACATCGTGTCCGCCAGGTAGCGGTGGATCTCGCCCTGGGACACCGGCTCGTCGAGCTGGTCGCGCTTGCAGCGCATGCGGCAGTGGAAGTGGCAGATGCGGCCAAGGGTGCCCGGCAGGGGATTCTCCCTCAGGGTGAGCTCGAAGGCCTCCTCGATGCGGTTCTCCTTGAGGAGCTGGAGGTAGCCGGGGATGTTCATGTGCAGGGGGCAGGAATTCTCGCAGAGGGCGAGGTAGAGGCTCTCGCAGACCCCCGCCTCGCAGCGGTGGTCGCGGATGTGGCGCTCGTACTCGTCGCGGAAGTATTTGAGGGTAGTGAGCACGGGGTTGGCCGCGGTCTGGCCCAGGCCGCAGAGGGCCGAGTCCCTCGCAGTCTCGGCGAGCTCGGCGAGGAGTTCGAGGTCGGAAGACGTGGCCTCACCGCGGGAGACGCCCTCGAGGATGCGAAGCATCTGGTTCAGGCCCTCGCGGCAGGCAGTGCATTTGCCGCAGGACTCGCCGGCCGTGAAGCCCACGAAGTAGCGGGCCACGTCGACCATGCAGTTGTCCTGGTCCATGACGACCATGCCTCCCGAGCCCATGATGGCGCCGAGGGAGGCGAGGGCCTCGTAGTCGATGGGGGTCTTGAAGAGCCTTGCCGGGACGCAGCCGCCCGAGGGGCCGCCCGACTGGACGGCCTTGATGCGCTTCTGGGGCCCGGCGCCCTCGCCCATGCCGTAGATCATGGCGTCCAGGGGGGAGCCGAGCGGCAGCTCGACGAGGCCCGTGTTGCGGACCTTGCCCACGAGGGAGAAGACCTTCGTGCCAGCGCTCGTCTTGGTGCCGAAGCCCGAGAACCAGGCTCCGCCGCGCGCCACGATGACGGGCACGTTGCACCAGGTCTCGACGTTGTTGATGTTGGTCGGAGAGCCGTTGAGGCCCCTCTGGGCGGGGAAGGGGGGGGAGCTTGTTTGCTCCTGAAGCGGCAAACACTGTACCGAATTGAGGCCCTGTGTACACATTAGCAAATTGGGCGGTGGAAACCAAAAAAGGACAATATTGTGAAAAATAGGACAGGTGCAATAAGAAATGTCTGATTGGGCGAAGGGACAATTACAGCACAATTGCTATGATGTGTACTTACTGTACAGTACTGTGTGTTCTGTGAGCGTACGTACTTCAAGTCAAGATGAAGGGGACCCTGGGAGTGAGGATGAACGGTCGGTTGTCGCTCAAAGGCCGATGTCTTAGGCCTCCTGTACTCCCCCCCACCCACCCCCGAGTCATCGGAGGTAGAGCCTGCCTAGGTTCCTTGTTGCTTCTGCTGCTGCT
>JANXYO010000128.1 GCA_025356015.1 Spirochaetaceae bacterium | reverse complement strand
CTCGGGCCGGCCCTATGATGCCTTCCGCTCCGCCTACCTCATCGGCCCCGAGCTCGCGGCCCTTGGCGTCAACATGAACTTCGCCCCGACGGTCGACCTCGCCACCAGGCCAAAGAGCCAGATCATCGGGCCCCGCGCATTCTCCTCCGACCCCATGGAGGCGGCCGCCCTCGGCGCCGCCTTCGCCCGTGGCCTGGCCGAGGCCGGCGTCATCGCAACGGCAAAGCACTTCCCGGGACACGGGGATACCGAGCAGGATTCCCACGGCGTCCTTCCTGTCCTCATGGTCGACGAGAAGACCCTCTGGGACCGCGAGCTTGTCCCCTACCGCATGCTCGCCGCCGAGGGCATACCGGCCATCATGAGCGGCCACCTGAGCTTCCCTTTGATCACGCGGGACGGCTCCCCAGCCTCCCTCTCCCCCTTCTTCATGACCGAGGTCCTCCGCAAGCGCATAGGCTTCACCGGCATCGCCGTCACCGACGACCTTTACATGACTGGGGCCGCGGGGGATGGCGCGGCCGTATCCCAGGCCTGCCTGCGCGCCATCGAGGCGGGAAACGACATCGTCATGATGAGCCGCCTCCCCGAGCTCGATGACCAGATCTGGACGAGGCTCATCTCGGCTTACCGGGAGCGCCCCGCCTTCAAGGCAAGGGCGCGCGAGGCAGCCCTCAGGGTCATCACCGCCAAGTTGCGCTACCTCAAGCCCCTCGGCAAGGACCATCTCATCCCCGATCCCCGGCTCATCGCCTCCAGGGTGCCCGACCCCGAGGCCGCGCCCTTCTTCCGGGACATGGCCTTCAGGAGCGCGACGGCCCTGGGCCAGTCCCGTCTGCCCTTCAGTCCCTCGGGAAGGCTTCTGCTCGCGGGTCCCTTCCAGGACTTCCTGGCCGCCGGGACGGCGGCCTACCCCGGCGCGGCCTCGTACCGCTTTTCCTGGCATCCTGACTCAGGCGCCCTCCCGGCCGAGCTCGACGAGTTCGAGCGCCTCCTCCCGGGGGCCTCATCAGTCCTGGTCTGTGTCGCCAACGCTGCGGGGATGGATTTCGCCGAGCGGGCCCACGCCGCGGGCAAGAGGGTCGCCATCCTCTCGGTCCAGAGCCCGGCCCCCCTTTCGAGGGCCTCCTGGGCCGAGGCCGCCGTCGCGGTCTACGGCTATTCCCGCGAGTCCATCCAGGCGGGGATCGACGTCCTCTCCGGCGCCGCCACGGCCCAGGGCAGACTGCCCATCGTGCTGGGCAAGTGAGCAAGGCGGTCTGGCGACGCGCCGGCCAGGCCGACCTGGCCGACCTGGCCGCCTTCCTCGTGCTCAGGGAGGAACGCTGTGCCGGCTTCACGGGTCGGCTTGTCCGCAAGGGCGAGCTCAGGCTGCCCTCGGGCTTCCGGGGCGGGGTGTGGATATCGGGGACGGCCGAGACCGACATCACGGCAGCCATCCTCTGCCATCCAAGCCGCCTCGCCTTCCCCCTCCTGGCCCAGGGGAATGAGGGCGGCCGAGCGACAGAAGAGGGGATGGCCGAGCTTGCCACCGCCTTGTCAGCCAGATCCTGGGCGGCGGTGTCGGCCATAGGTCCGGCGAGGGACGTGCTGGCCTTCGAACGCGGATGCGCCTACCTCCCGAGGGTCGAGGTGAGGTACGAACTCATGGCCTATGCACCCCGGCCGGCCGCGGCCACGATTCCCCCCGCTCTGAGCATCGGGCGCGCCTCCATCCAGCATGCGGGAGCCCTCTACCCCCTCCAGGAAGCCTACGAGCGGGAGGAGGTCCTGACCCCCATCCACCGCTTTGACGCGGCCTCGTGCCGGGTCGCGCTCGAGCGGAGCATCGAGGAGCAGCTGATCCTCTATGCCACCGAGGGTGGAAGGTTCGTGGGCAAGGCAGGCACCAACGCCCGGGGCTTCGCTGTGGACCAGATAGGTGGGGTCTACGTGGTGCCGGACCGGAGGGGAAGGGGGCTCGGGCGGGCCCTGATGGAGAGCCTCCTTGTCCTGATCGGAGCCGAGGGTCGAAGGGCAGTCCTGTTCGTGAAACCCGAAAACCTTGCGGCGATCGGGCTCTACCGGGCCCTCGGCTTCAGGTCCATCGACGAGTTCCGCGCCGACTACTACGAGGCCTGAGTCTCGGTCGAGAGGTGGAACTCCCCGCGGTAGACGTACTCGGGTCTGCCCGCCGCGTAGAGCCAGGACCGGGAGGTCCATTCGACCCACAGCCCGTCCCCGCCAAAACGCACGAGGGCCTCGCGCTCCGAATAGCCGACGGCCGCGGCTGAGGCAAGGGCCATGGCGGCAGCGCCGCAGCAGTCGAAGGCCCCGGCCCTCTGGGCTGAGACCGCGAGCTCGCCCCGGGAGATTACCCTCACCGCGACCGCCTCCGGAGCCTTGCCCCGTGTGGCGCTTCCGATCCGGGCGCGCACCTTCTCGCTGCCTCCCTCGGCGAAGACGGCGACTCCGTCTGCCCCGGGCAGGCCAGCCCTGAAGGGGAGGACCTGGTAGCGGCATCCCTCGGCCTCTATCGAGGTGGCGAGGGCGGCGAGCTCGGCCGCGCCCAGGGCCGCACCGGGCTGATCCCCCGCCTCGCCCAAGGGCCTGGCTCCTCCCATGGCGATGCCGAGGGAGGCCGAGTCTAGGACATCGACCTCGACCGCCCCACCGGGCCCAAGGGCCGAGACCCGCAGCCGCACCGAGTCGGCCCCGGTGCGCCCAGAATCCAGGAGGTATCGGGTCGCGCAGAGGGCTGCGTCGGCTATCGGGCCTCCCTCGCCATCACGCCGGAAAACCCTGAGCCATAGCTCTGTTTCCGCCCTCGAGATGACGGCGAGACGCTCGGCTCCCGCCCCCCTCCTGCGGTGAAGGAGGACCTGGGCTACCGACTCCCAGTCCCTGTCCCGCCCGCCCCCGTCCAGGTCGTCGATGAGGATGAGGTCAGCGTCGCAGATGCGGAGCTTGTAGAAGCTGAGATCCATGCTAGGGATTGTAGTCGACCTGGAGCTTGGGGCCAAGCCGCCGACGATAGCCGCGAAGGTTCGACGCGTTGCCTCGCATATGGGCTTTTCAAGTGTTATGATAGAGGATATCAGCCCGGGAGATGCGGGCGGGCTTTTTCCCGGCACCGGAGGATTGCTTGGACAGGAACTCAAATATTGGCGAGCTCGTTCGATCCATGTCCTCTGGCGCCGAGAAGGCTGAGCTCGGTACCGGCCAGGAATCCGAGGGCGGCGAATCCCTTCTCGCCGCCGACTCGATATTCTCCCAGGTGATCAGTCAGGTAATCCAGGGCCACCGGATCAACCTGGGGGACGACGCCGACGGCCAGCTCAGCCTTGAGATCCTCCTAGAGAACTGCCAGGACGCCGTCCTCCTCCTCAGCGCCGAGGGCGAGATCACCGAGGCGAGCCCCGTTTTCTGCTCCATTTACGGCATGCCCCACGACGAGCTCGTCGGCTCCTCCATCCTCGACCTCATCCACGACAGCGAGCGGGGCATCCTGCAGCAGAAGCTCTCGGAGTTCCGCGAGGGCGATGCCGACGACAGGCCGGCCCGTTCCGACGACGTCGTCGTCTTCCACGGGATAAAGCGCGGCGGCTCTGTGGTCACCAAGAACTGCCTCGTCTCCGCCCTCTACGACGGCAACACCAAGCGGATCATGGCCATCTTCCGCGACCGCTTCCTCGACGAGGAACGCTTCGACCAGCTCAAGCTCAACGAGGAGCACTACCTCGCCCTGGCCGAGACGGTGAACGAGGCGATCTTCCGCATCGACGAGGATTTCACGATCCTCTTCGTGAGCGTCGGGGCCAAGTTCGTCTTCGGTTTCGAGAAGGAGGAGCTCGTTGGCCAGCACATGGGCAGGCTCTTTCCCGAGGAGGTCTTCCTCCACCACGAGGACGAGTTCCGCAAGTACTTTCACATAGACGACAAGGACAGGGAGAAGCTCGGCCTGCGCCGCACCATCGAGCTCGTGGGGGTCACGAAGAACCGGGGGGTCGCCCCCATGGAGATGTCCTTTGGGAACTCCAAGGAGGCTCGCGGCCGGACCCTGACCTGCATCGTCCGCGATATCTCCCAGCGCAAGATGCTCGACAGGCGGCTGCGCCACCTCGCCTTTTACGACAAGCTTACTGGCCTCGGCAACCGGGACCTCTTCAACGAGGACCTCAAGGCCAGCCTCGCCGCGATCCAGGCCGAGACCGAGGGGCGCGGGGCGATCATCCTCGTCGACCTCACCGAGTTCAAGAACATCAACGACACCCTTGGGCACGAGGTCGGGGACCGCATACTCATCGAGATCGCGCGCCGCCTGCGGGTCAGCCTGCGCGAGAGCGACTCGGCCTACCGCTTCGCGGGCGACAAGTTCGTGGCCCTCCTGCGCTCGCTCAAGCAGATCCAGGATCCAAGCCTCGTCGCGAGCCGCATCCTCAACGCTGTGCGCATGCCCCTCGAGGTCGGTCTCCAGTTCGGCTCGAGGAAGCGCATCGAGCTCGGCGCGAGCATCGGGGTGGCCGTGATCCCCGACCATGGCTCGACCGTCGACGCCGCGACCAAGAGCGCCGATATCGCGATGTACTTTGCCCAGGAATCGGGGCGTAACCGCTTCATCGTCTATGACGAGTCCCTGCGGCCCAAGTCGACCGAACGCTGGCTCATCGAGCAGGAGATGCGCAGCGGCATCGTGAACGGGGAGTTCGTGCTCCACTACCAGCCCATCGTGAGTCCTGCAGGGAAGATCCTGGGCTGCGAGGCCCTGATCAGGTGGCTGCGCGACGGAACGCCGGTCATGCCTTCCAGCACCTTCATCCCGATCGCCGAGGAGAACGGGGTCATCCTCACCCTCGGATCCTGGGTCTTGAGGCGGGCCTTGCTCGACCTCAAGCGCATCCAGCGCATGGGCTACGCCGGGCTCTTCTTCAGCATCAACATATCCACGAGACAGTTCGAGCAGCCCGATTTCGTCAACACCGTCGGCGACGCTATCGACGGGGTGGGAGTGGACTCGAGCCTCGTGCATCTCGAGCTCACCGAGACGACCCTCATGGCCCACCCGGAGGACGCGATATCCAAGATCCTCGCCCTAAAGCGCCGTTTCCCCTGCATCAAGGTGACGATCGACGACTTCGGGACAGGCTACTCGTCGCTGGCCTATCTGGCCCGTCTCCCTGTCGACGCCCTCAAGGTCGACATCTCCTTTGTCCGCGCCCTGCGGTCTGAGCAGAACAGGAAGGTGGTTAACGCCATCCTCAACCTCGCCGACAACCTCAGGATAAGCGTCGTCGTCGAGGGCATCGACACGCGGGACCACTACAACTACTTCAGGACCAGGGACTGCTGGGCCTTCCAGGGCTTCCTGTTCATGAGGGCCGTGCCCTTCGATGAGCTCGGTGCAAAGCTGGCCTCCCTGCGCACCGGCCGGGTCGATGCCGCGGTCGAGAGCCAGGAGTCGGTGCTCTGAGGGCGCGGGAGATCCTGAAGAGGGATCATGCCATCCTCAGGATAGGGGACTTCCCCGATGGCCCGCCCCTTGGCCCCTTGGTCTGCGGTATCGACGAGGCCGGTCGCGGGCCCCTGGCCGGGCCTGTAGTCGCCGCGGCGGCCGTCCTCGGGTCGGATTTCCCCCTCGAGTTTCTTGCCGACTCGAAGCGCCTCTCCGCGGCGCGCCGCGAGAGGGCCTTCGGTTTGATACTGGAGAGGGCAGTCGCATGGGGGATCGGCTGGGCCTCGCCCCAGGAGATCGACGAGCGCAACATCCTCAACGCCAGCCTCCTGGCCATGACCAGGGCCTACGACAGGCTTGGCATGAGGCCCGAGACGGTCTTTGTCGATGGAAACAGCTGTCCCGGACTCGGCAGGACCTCGATCGCTGTCATCAAGGGTGACTCGATCGTCCCCGCGATAATGGCAGCCTCAATCCTCGCCAAGGTGGCACGGGACAGGATGATGGAGCGCTACGACTGGCTCTACCCCGAATACGGCTACGCCCGGCACAAGGGCTATCCGACGCAGGAGCACAGGGAATTGTGCCGGAGCATCGGACCCTCGCCGATCCAGCGTTCGAGCTTCAGGTATTGAAGGCCCGCCCCACGGGAGGCCTTGCCACGGGCACAGGGCCGGATGGCCATTGCGGGAGGCCCCTAATCGGCCTTGCCCGGGTACTTGCGCCTGACGACCACCCTGAGCTTCTTTGTCTTGGGCTCTTCCTTGGACTTCGTCGCCCTGGTCCCGGCGCCAGCCTCGCTCTTCGAGGCGGCCGCCGAGTCGCCTGAGCCCGCGAAACCGGCAGGGCTGCGGGGCTTGCGTCCCTTGGGTGAGGCCGCGACCACGGCCGCGGCCTGGAAGTCGATGGCGGGAGCCTCCTTGCCGGGCTTCTGCATGAAGCCCAGGGCGCCCTGGAGGGCGTTCAGGAAGTCCTTCATGTCGTCGCGGAAGATCACGACCGAGCGCCGGTCGAAGTTGTCGGCTTCCGTGGGCTTGCTCTCGACGATCGTGAGGAACATGTCGCCCATGCGGTTCTCCTTCACATTGAAGAAGTAGGTTCTACCCGCGCAGGTGATCCTCGTGGAAAAGAGCTCGCCTCGAATTCCCATGCAATCCCTCTCCTCGCGTGGCTTGCCTTAAGGACTTGATCGTCCTTAAGGCAGCGGCAGCCTCGTATACTATTCGATGCGTCGGCTCAGGGGCAATCGGTCCATCCTGCGTCGGCCTCGCGCACCATCGCCGTGTGCCAGTCGAGGAGGTACTCCTCGTCGGCCTGGCTACCCTCGACGTCGGCCATGATCCTGAACACGGCCTCTGTGCCCGAGCCCCTCATCCACAGGAAGGCGCGGGGCGCGCCTGAGCCATCCGACAGGACTATCCGCAGGCCCCCCCGGTTCGAGGAGCCAAAGTCCTCGCCGACCCGGCGCTCGGCCAGGCCGTTGGTGGCAAAGGCTTCCCACCGCTCCACGCCGAAACGCGCGGCGAGGGCCTCCTTCCTCGTCTCCCACTCGCGCAGGAAGACGGCGCGGTACCTCTCCTTGAGGCCAGCCTGGTCGCTGCTCCTCACGCGCAGAGCCGCCCGGGTCTCGAAGACGCTGGTGGTCGAATAGGGAGGCAGGGCGGCGACTATGTCGTTCAGGCCGAAATCGCCGCGGAAGTCGCTCAGCCGCTTCGAGAGCCGCATCCAGATCCTGAACAGTCCCTCGCTTCCGCCCTGCTCCCGCGAGTCGCGCAGCAATAGGAGCTTGAGGATGGCCCCGAGGGTCGCGAGGGGGTCGCGCACCGAGGAAGGGTAGGTGATGTTGCCGCCGTTGGAGCCCTCGCCGAGGATGCGCACGAGGTAGCCCTTCTCGCGCAGCGCGGCGGCGAGGCCGACGACGTTGGCCTCGCCCGTCTCGGACCTGAAGACATCGACATCGAAGGCGCGCGCGAGGGCATTCACCCTCATGCTCGTCGCGTCGTTGACGACGACAGCCACCTTCTCCCTGGCGTTGCCCGACTCGTCGTAGGTCAAGGAGCCGTTTCGGACCAGCTGTGCGAGCTCGGAGGCGCAGGCGAGGGCGAAGACCTCCTGGGCGCCCAGGGGTCTCGCTCTCGAGCTCTCCTCGTCGTACCAGACCAGATTGCCGCGGTCGCCGTCGCAGTCCGGGACGTAGCCGAGGACGAAGGCCGGGTCTGAGACGCGGGCGGCCTCGAGCTCGGCGCGCGCCTGGTCGAGGGATTCCCCCTCGGGCACGATGCGGTGGGCGAAATCCCTCGCCGTGGCGTTCACCGCCTTGGTCTCCAGCCCCAGGCCCTCGAGGAAATCAAGGTCGATGGAGAGACAGCGCGCCGAGCCGTTGAGCTCGGCGACCACTCCGATGGGACGCTCGGCGGCCTCCTGGGCCATCTCCTCGAAGAGGCCTTCCTGGTCGGCGGGCTCCTCGAAACCAGTGACGACCTCGCGAGAGAGGAGGGTGTAGGCCGAGACCGAGCGGCGCTTCCATTGAGAGCATTCGGAATGGACCCGGGCCAGGGAACGGGCCTCGACCGATTCCATCAGCTCGAGGATACGGACGGCGCAGCCCTCGCTCTGGATGAGCTTGCGGTACTCCTCGATGAGGGGAGCGATCTCGGGCCCGGAAAGCACACCGCCGCCGCCAGAGCCGAATTTGAAGCCGTTGTGGCCGGGGGGGTTGTGGCTAGCCGAGACATAGCAGAAGCCCTCGGCCCTCTCCTCGTGGCCCGAAGGCAGGGTGGTGGCGTGCCGCGCGTAGGCCATGATCTCGGGAACGGCGACGATGAAGAAGTGGCGGGGAACGAGGCCCGAGGCGAGGAATATCCTGATCGCCGCATCGGCGAGGGTCGGTCCCGTGGGACGTGAATCGATGCCGACGAGGACGGCGGGCTTGCGGCCGGGGCCCTTCGACTTGAGGAAATTCGAGAACACAAGGGCGGCCGCCCCGGCGAGGACGATGTTGGCGGGGGAAACCTCGGGGGTGAGGGCTTCCCCTGAATCGACATCGCTCCTGCCCGCGGCGAAGACCTTGCGCCAGCCCGAGGCCGAGAGGATGAGGGTCTCGCTCGCGGCGAGGAGCTCGGCGGAGGAGGGGAGGCTCTTTCTCGAAAGGGGGATCCTGTCGGGATCGCCGACGCCGAAACCCGTTGCCGGGTGAGTGATGAGAGACACCGTCCTACCTCCACACGATTTGCGCCCCGCTTGCCCGGAGCCCTCCATAAGAGCCGCAAGCCGCAGTATAGTCCGCCCTGAGCCAGATTGGACAGGCCCGGAGCCGGCCCGAAGGCAGTCCCCTTGCAGTCATGGCCCCCGGGTCGCTATCCTCGCGACGATGAATCCAGTAAGCCTTATCAAGACCCTTCTACCCGGTTTCCTCCCACTCGTGGTATTCATCGCGGCCGAGGCTGTCTACGGCGAGAGGGTGGGTCTCGCAGTCGGTGTCGCCGTCGGCATCGGCGAGTTCATATACACCCTAGTCAGGGAGCGGCGGGCGGACCCCTTTGTGATCGGCGACACTGTCCTTCTGGTCATCGCAGGCGGAGTCTCGATCCTGCTCGAGAACGATCTCTTCTTCAGGCTAAAGCCCGCGGTCATGGAGTTCCTCCTCGCCGCTGGCATGGGAAGCCTCCTCGTCCTGCCAAGCTCCTTCCTGCGCAACTACATGACGCGTACCCTGCGCGGCGTGCAGCTCAACGAGGCCGCGATGCCGGCGATGCGGCGAAGCCTGGCCATGATGCTAGCCGTGGTCGTCTTCCACGCTGGCCTCACCATCTACGCGGCCCTGGCGATGTCCCTCGCGGCCTGGGGCTTTGTGTCGGGGGGCCTGCTCTACATCCTCTTCGGCTTTGTTGTCCTTGCCCAGCTTTTCCCCGCCTGGAAGGCCCGGCGTGCGGCGCGGGCCGCAGGGACTGGGGAGATCCTCCCCCTTGTCGACGAGGAGGGCAAGGTGCTCGGCAGCGCCCCGCGCAGCGAATGCCACAAGGGGCCGGGGAAGCTCCACCCCGTCGTCCACCTGCACATCTTCGACTCACGCGGCCGCATGTACCTGCAGAAGCGCGCCTTGACGAAGCTTGTCGAGCCTGGCAAGTGGGACACGGCCGTGGGTGGGCATGTGGGCGCTGGAGAGGACCTCGAGACCGCCCTGGCGCGCGAGCTTCGCGAGGAGCTCGGGGTCGGGAGCCTCGCCCTCGATGCGGGCGCCGAGAAGATCCAGGCCCTGGCGCGCTACAAATGGGAGACCGCGATCGAATCCGAGCTCGTTTTCACCTTCGCCCTGCGCCACGAAGGCCCCTTCGCGCCCGATCCGGGCGAGGTTTCGGAGGCCCGTTTCTGGGAGCAGGGAGAGATCCGCGCGAAGCTCGGCACCGGGCTCTTCACGCCCAACTTCGAACACGAGTACGCGATGTTCCAGAAGGCGGCGGAGCGGAAGGAATGACTATCGGTAGATTGAACCGCAGAGACGCAGAGCCATTGGGAGAGAAGAGTCAGATAGGGGGAGAGAAAAGGAATAGGGCATGATTCCCCAAACTTTTCTCTTCCTCTGGGTCTCTGCGCCTCTGCGGTTTCTTCCGGGCCGAGGCTTATTCGGCTGAGCTGAGGCCGGGGATGTCGAGGGGCGGGAGCTGGGTGCCGGAGGCGGCCGCCTTGCGGTTCTCCTCCTGGATCGCGTCATACACCTCTTGTCTGAAAACCTTCACGCTGCGAGGCGCCTCGATCCCGAGCTTCACCTGGTCGCCCCTGACCTCGACGATGGAGACGACGATGTCGTCGCCGATGATGATCTTCTCGTTGAGGCGCCGGGAGAGTATGAGCATGGCGGCCTATGCCTTCGACGCTGCGAGCTCGGCCATGATGTCGTGCTTGACCCGCCATCTGGAATCCGGGAGCACGGTCTGCATTCCCTTGCGGTTGGTCTTGTTGATTATGATGGGTCCCATGAGGTTGGCCGTCACCGCGGCCCCGTCGGGGGGAACGGTCACGATCGCGAAGACCAGGACCTCGGTCGGGTTCTTCACGTCGATCTCGCCAAGGACCTCGTCGTCAACGTCGATCGAGTAGTCGGGCCTGAAGAGGAAGGGGTCTATGAGGATGAAGGCGAGCTCGGGAAGACCCACCGACTGCAGGTAGAAGAAGGGCTTCTGGCGGGCGTCAAGGAGGGCGTAGTCCGTGAACTTCTCGAATCCGAGCAAGCCCGCGGGAAAGCGGACAAGCTGCCGCTCGTCGACGTCGACGGCGCCGTAGGCCTTGGTCTGGACTATCATGTGTCCTTCCACTATGCCGATCTTCAGCGCAGGAAGTCAAGGAGCGTCTGGGGGAAAAGCCGCCCGGCGAAACCCAGGGAGGCCCGGTGTGCGTATTCCAGCATCTTGTAATCGGTTATCGCCTTCGTGAGGTCGATGTCGGACTCGTCGGCGAGGAGCTTCTGCGTGTCGGGGATTTCCCTGTTGAGCCTGCCCTGCACCACTTGGAGCTGCTCGCTCCGCGAGCCTATCTCGGCGACCCTGCGGTTCATGTTGTCCAGACCAGAGTCGATTCCAGCGAGGGCCTGGCCGCCTGTCTCGAGGATGTCGCCTCTGTTGAGGGAGTCGCGGAGTCTCATGACGACGTCGAAGATCGATCCGCCGGTGACCCGGGCCCCGGGGGCCCAGTTCTCGCCGGGCGCGCCGGCTCCCGCCACAAGGCCGAGCTGGGAAAAGGCTCCACCGGGACTCGAGTCCTGGATCCTCATCTGGTGGGCCGTGGTCGTCTCGAGGCCGAGGGAGAAGGTCCTCGGGTCGATGGTCGCCTTCACGGCGGCCCCCGAGGAGTTGATCTTCGCGGCAAGGGCGTAGACGTTGTCTCCCGCCTTCACGTCGATCGACTTGCCGTCGACGAGGACCGAGGAGTCTGCTGTCGCCCTCCAGTCCCTGGCGTCCCTTCCCGAGACGGCGAGCTGGCGCTCGGCCCAGAAGACCTCGGTGCCGGACATGGTGAGGGGCATATAGGAGCCCTCGGAGATCTCGGTCTCGGGTCCCCCTGTCGTGCCAAGGTACTGGACGCCGACGAGGGCCTCAGCCCCGGCCCCGGGCGGATTGCCGGTGATCGGGCGGAAGGGCGCGGTCCTCGACTTGTCGCCCGAGAAGAGGAAGGTCCCGTCGGGCCCCCGCGAGTTCCCTATCGTCACAAGCTCGCCGAGGAGCTGGTTGACCTCGGCGGCCATGTATTTCTGGTCGTTGGGCGTGTACACGCCGTTCGCGCCCTGGACGGCGATCTCCCGGACGCGTTGGACGATCTCGAGTCCCTGCCTCACGTAGCTCTCGGAGACGTTGTACTGGTCCTCGGCGGAGGCCGCGTTCTTCTCGAAGCGCTCGAGCCGCGAGACGACGGAGTCGTAGCGCACGGCCCGGGCCGCGGCGAGGGGATCGTCGCGGAGGTTTTCTATCTTCGTCTGGCGGGCCATCTTGGTCTCCATGGAGGCCATGTCCCGCTCCTTTCGCCGGAGCCAGAACTGCATGTCGTCGTTCATCAGGTCGGTGCTGACTCTCTGCATGTGCCTACACTCCCATCCTGTTGATGATGGTATCGAGCATCTGGTCGATATGGGTCACGAATTTGGCAGCGGCCGCGTAGCCGTGCTGGAACTTGATCATGTTGGCGAGCTCCTCGTCCATGTTGACTCCGGATAGGGACTGCCTGAGGTCGCGCAGCTGCTTGCCGATCCTGTCGTGGGTGTCGCTCGCGTTCTGGGCGCGCTCCCCGGAGAGGCCGACCCTGGCCACCGCCTCGGCGAAGTGGTCGTCGAAGGTCCGAAGGGAGCCGACCATTACGGACTGCGTTCGCAGCGCGGCGATGGCGAGGGCCGCGGAGCCGTCGCCCGAGCCCGCGGGCGCGCCGTTCTGGCCAAAGCCGGCCGCGATCGAGCCCGTGTCGGCCTTGATCTCGGGAGCGATCTCGAGCCAGCCGGCGGGGTGGCTCAAGGGGGCGACGGCGAAGTCGAGGCCGCCGCCTCGTAGCGAGAGGACGGCATCGGCCTTGGCCCAGTCATAGGCCCCGTCGGGGCCGCTCGCGCGCAGGACGCCCGCGTAGCCCACCAGGAACTGGCCCGAGTCCTCGATGTGGCGGATCACGAAGTCGGGGTTAGCCGTATCGGCCGCGGGCGTGGCCCTGAGCTGGAGCTTGCCTTCCCGGTCAAGCCTTGCGGTGACCTCGGCGCCGGCGTGGTTGATCCTCGCCGCGAGGTCGGCCACCGTGTCGGTGGGGTTGTAGGGCACCTCGACTTCGCCAGATGCCATCGAAATCTTGATCGTCCCCGCCAGACCTATCTGCTCCTGGGCCTGAAGGGCGTTCGCCCCGCTTATGCGGTAGACATAGGTGCTGTCATAGGAACCATCGCCGTTGCGGTCGTAGTTGCCGGCGATGTTGTTGATGAAGGGCCACTCCTTGAAGAAGTCCAGGCCCGTCTTGCCGTTGGCGCCGTAGCCCGCCCTGTGGGTCTCGTTGACCATGTCGGCGAAGGAGAGGGCCATGGTATCGAGGGTCTGGATCTCCTTGCGCGCGTCGCCGTCGCGGAGCTCGATGAGGGCCCCGAGATTGCCGCCCTTGGCAGCCACCGGCAGCCTGGTGTCTGACCATACCGGGGAGGCGTAGCCGTCCTGGTCGGCCCCGGTCATCTCGAAGGAGCGCGCGAGTTTGCCCTGGACCAGGACGATGCCGTCGATGTGGACCATGAACTCGTCAGAGTCCCTGTGGTCGACCGCGACCGGCACGAGGTGGCCGAGCTTCTCGACGAGGAGGTCCCTTCTGTCCATGAGGTCGTTGGGGTTGTCGCCAAGGGCCCTCGACTTCACGATCTCCGCGTTGACAGCGGCTATCTGCTTTGCGTAGTCGTTTATCTGGCCGACCGTGCCGCGCACATCGCCGTCGACCTGGGAGCGGAAGTCCGAGAGACGTCGGTAGCGGTCCCTGATGCCCTCGGTGAGGGCCTCTCCGCGGGAGAGCACGGCCTCCCTTGCGGCAGTGTCCGTCGGCCGGGTCGCGAGCTCCTGCCACGAGTCCCAGAACTTGTTCATGAGGGTCCTGACCGAGGAGTCCGAGGGCTCGTTGTGGATCTGCTCGAGCTGGAGCACGAACTTGTCCCTTGTGTTCCAGTAGCCCTCGAGGCCCGACTCCGAGACGATCTTGCCTTCGAGGAGGTCATCGCGGACCCGCTCGATGCGCGAGACCATGACTCCCTGACCGAGCTGGCCGGGGACCTCCTCGCGGTTGAGCTCGGGCGCGTAGAGGGGCTCTGGCGTGCCGAGCTCGATGCGCTGCCGGGAATAGCCCTCGGTCGAGGCGTTCGCGAGGTTGTGGCCTATCGTGGCCATGCCAGTGCTCTGGGCGTTCAGGCTTCGTTTGCCGATCTCGATGCCGGCGAAGGTCGATGTCATTGCCTCTCCTCCCGGCTTTATCAGTAGGCCGAGTTCAGGATGACGGAATCCAGCCCGTTCTGGATCTTCTTCCCCGAACGGCCGTAGATGTGGCCCTTTTTCTCGGGGAACAGCTCGTCGAGGACGGCGCGCAGGAGGTCGCGGTTGCCGGCGGCATAGTCGCCAGCCGAGGCGTTCTCGAATTTCGCGCGCATGGCCGACAGCTTGAGCTGGCGGTACAGGTCGGTGAGCTGGGTGCGCATGGGTTCGCTCACGAGGAGGGCAACCCGGTACATGCCGCCGACTTCGCAGCCGAGCTCGGCGCGGAGCCGCTCGAAGGCCTCGGCCCTGAGGCTCTCGCACTCCGCGAGCCCTGAGGCGAGCTTGTCGAGCTCGACCATTGCGGCCTGGAGGCCGGGCCATTCTCGCCCGCGCAGGGCGGCCGAGAATCCGCGCTGCCCGGCGACATAGGCCTCGAAACAGGCGATTTCGTCGCTCATGGCCATGGCGAGGGTGATGGCGCTGTCCTGGTCCTGCATGCTGCACACTCCTTCTTCCTCCCTATCGGCTCGGCGGAAGCCCGCGATTAAGGGAATCGGATCGTTCGGAAGCCAGCCTGGAGGCTTAGGGACGGAAGAATGATTCGCATTGCCCTCGGCCCTGTGGCCCGGTTATAGTGAAGGAACATGTTCAGCTTCCTCAGCGGTCTGTTCTGGCTCGTCAAGGGTGTCCGCGTCTACGCTCTGGTGGGCGAGAGCGGGACCGGCAAGAGCTTCAGGGCCAAGCTCGTCGCCCAGAAGTACGGCATCGACATGATCATCGATGACGGCCTCCTCATCAGGGACGAGACCCTCCTCGCGGGCCGGTCCGCGAAGAAGGAGCAGTTCTACATGGCCGCGGTGAAGACGGCACTCTTTCATGACAAGGCCCACCGGGACGATGTGGCGCGCGCCCTTCAGAGGGAGCGCTTCCGCAAGATCCTCGTCATCGGAACCTCGGACCGCATGGTCCGCAAGATAACCGAGCGCCTGCAGATACCCCATCCCGGAAAGACGATCCGCATCGAGGACATCGCAAGCAGGGACGAGATCGAGAAGGCCGTGCGTTCCCGCAAGGTCGAGGGCAAGCACGTGATCCCCGTGCCAGCCCTGGAGATCAGGCGCAACTACCCCTCGATCTTCTACGACTCGATCAGGGTCTTCCTGAAGCGGAACTTCGGCACGGCCCCGGCAAGGCCCAGGGTCTACGAAAAATCGGTCGTCAGGCCGGAATACTCGAAGCGTGGCCGTATCTCGATATCAGAGGCAGCCCTCTCACAGATGGTCGTCCACTGCATCGACGAATTCGACGATTCGGTGCGGGTGAGGAGGCTTTCGGTGCGCTCGGATTCCCAGGGCTACCGCCTGACCGTCGTGCTTGAGGTTCCCTTTGGCACGCGTCTTACCTCGAACGCCCATGCCCTCCAGGAGTACATCGTCGACAATATCGAGCGTTTTACGGGAATCCTCATAGAAGAGGTCAACATTGTCATCGACCGCTTCTCGCCGAGACGCTAGGCAGTCGCAATTTGACAAGCTCCCTTTCGGGGATTACAGTTAATGGTGATTTTGGAGGGAGGAAGCCATGAATAAGACATTATTTGTACTATTCGCCCTGCTGTGCGTCAGCTCCTTGGCTGCGGCACCCGCGGCTCCTGTAGCCGCGGCCGCCGCAACGGCGGCCTCCTCCTTCGGACAGGCCTCCGGCGACCATTACCTTGTGCTCTCCGAGCTTGGCAAGGAAAGGGCCACGGCGCTCGAACGCCAGCTTGAGGCGAATTTCCAGCTTTTCGACTCGGTCTTCCGTTTTGATGCCACGGCGATGGCGGACAAGCTGAATGTCAGGGAATTCAAGGACAAGGCCGGCTTTGATGCCTATCTTGGCCAGATCGTGGGGCAGACAAAGGACGATTTTGTCTATCTCCACTATCCCACGCCGGAGAGGTCTGAGCTCCTCCTGTTCAACAAGGCCGAGCCTGACTTCTCGGCGAGCCTTGCCCACCAGGCCTTTGTCCAGTTCCTCAAGCATTTCATCCCCAACCCCCCGCTCTGGATGCGCGAGGGCCTCGCTGTGATGTTCGAGTCCGCCCGATGGGATGACAAGGCTGCAAAGCTCGATTTCCAGGAGAACCTTGCCTGGCTCGAGACGGCCAAGTCCCTGAAGGAGAGGAACCTCTTTATGCCCCTCGACCGCCTGCTCACCGTCGGCCAGGAGGAGGCACGCTCAGAGCTCGATGTCTTCTATCCGGAGGCCTGGGCCTTCGTGTCCTTCCTCGCCAACACCGAGGACAGGGCCTACAACCGCCTGCTCTGGGATGCCATTTCCGGCCTGCGCAAGGACGCCAGCCTCGAGGAGAACGGCGGGACGGTCGCGAAGATCGTCAAGGCCTGGTACGGCCTGGCCGATGCCGAGAAGGCCTTCGCCGACTACCTGGCCAGCCGCAAGACCTTCCCCGAGCTAGTCGCCGACGGGGTGAGGCAGTACGGGGACAAGGACTGGGCCGAGGCGACCAAGAGCTTCGAGGAGGCCCAGGCGCTGACCAAGGACAGCTATGTCCCGGGCTACTACCTCGGCCTGATCGCCTATGCGAAGAACGACTTCACCCTCGCCGAGACCCAGTACAAGGGCGCCCTCGGCCTTGGCTGCGATCCCGCGATCACCAACTACGCCCTGGGCGTCAACGCCTATGCCCAGAACAGGATCGAGGACGCCAAGGCCTATCTCGCCATCGCGAGGAAGGCGAGCCCCGACCGCTACGGGAACAAGGTGGACGAACTCCTCGCCAAATTCCCCAAGTAGCTCGCGAAACCCATGGAGAAAAGGGCCGCCCAGTCCGGGCGGCCCTTTTTTTGTCTCTTGGAAGCAGTCAAACCGCAGAGTCGCAGAGCTGGTCCCTATTATCTCCGCGTCTCGGCGGCTCTGCGGTTCTTCTCTCCCGGGGCGGCCCTCTCAAGGCGGCGGTTGCGGTACCAGATAGCCGCGTCCGCGGCGACCATGAGGGCGTTCAGGCCGTAGAGCCAGACGACATTGTCGTAGCGCACGAGGACCTTGTTGAGTATGCCCATTGCGTAGCCGAGGAGGAGGACATAGAGGAAGAAAAGGCTTTTCCCCTTGGTGCTGCGCGAGACCCAAGACTTGCGGATGGAAAATGGCCATGCCGCCCCGAAGCAGAGCAGCATGAGGATTTCGTAGACGCTCATCGGATTGCGTTCGATCGAGGGGAAATTTAGCGCTTGAGCACGGAAATGATGCGCTCGAGGACCTTCTTTCGGTCGAGGGGCTTCACGATATAGCTTTTCGCGCCAAGGAGAAGGGACTTCTTCACGACGTCCTCTTTGCCGAGGGCGCTGACCATGACGATGCAGGCGTTCTTGTCGAATTCGAGGATCTTCTCGAGGGCGGTCACGCCGTCCATCTTGGGCATCGTGATATCCATGGTGACGAGATCTACGTTGGGCGTAAGCTCCTTGTATTTCTCGAGGCCGGCAAGCCCGTCTCCCGCAGTGCCGACAACATCGAAGCCCTCGGAGGTCAGGATCTGGCCGAGCTGCTTGGCGATGAACATGGAGTCGTCCACGATGAGCACGCGGTAGGGCGACCCGTCGGACTTGACTCCCTCGGGGCGCTTTTCGTTGATGTTCGGCATGTCGGACTTGGCGATCATACGCTTCACCGCTCCTTTTCCTGGACCTTCACCGCGCGGACTTGCCCCGGCAGCGTGTCTACTGCTTCGGTTATAATCGAAGCTGTAAGCCTTTGCAAGGCCGTGCGGAGCCCGAGTGGACCCTAGAGGAGGTGGCCCATCTTCTCGCGCTTGACCGAGAGGTAGCCCTCGTTGTGGGGATTGGTCGGGGCGATGACAGAGATGCGCTCGACCACCTTGACCCCTTCGGCGGTCAACTTGTCGATCTTGTCGGGGTTGTTCGTGATCAGGGCGACCGACTGTATGCCGAGCAGGGACAGCATCTTTGCGGCGACCCCGTAATCCCTGCCTTCGCCAGGGTAGCCAAGGAAGCGGTTGGCCTCGATCGTGTCGAGTCCGAGTTCCTGCAGGCGGTAGGCCTTGATCTTGTTGAGGAGGCCTATCCCGCGTCCCTCCTGCCGCATGTACAGGACCGCCCCGGCCTCCTGGGCGCCGATGAATGTCAGTGCGGCCTCGAGCTGGTCCCGGCAATCGCAGCGCAAAGAGCCAAGGACGTCCCCGGTGTGGCATTCGGAGTGCACGCGGACTGGCACCGCCTCCCTTCCCTTGACCACGCCGCGGACTACGGCGGTGTGTTCCTTGTCGTCCCGCGCGTCGTAGAAGCCAAAGAGCTCGAAATCGCCGAAGCGCGTGGGCAGGTGGGCGTGGGCTACCAGCTGGACGCAGAAATCCTCGTCGAGGCAAAACCTGCCCGAACCGTGGCAGTAGCGCTCGTCTGGATGGAAATCGGGCCTATCGGAAAGCTTTGCACGCAATTCCTCGAGATTGACGGCTTTTTCGCAGTCTTCCCCAATGCAGGTTTCGACCATTGCCTCGTCATGGACATACTCGGTCATGAATGCTCCTTTTAGCGACCCTAAAGAAGATACTATTCCAGAGCCGCCGGGGAAACTCGGGTATTGACGCGAAAGCGGCTAGCATGCATAATCCGCAACAGTCGCGTGGTTCCCTTGGGGTCACGTGATCGCCACGCGAAGGAGAGCCAAAGTGCCCTGCGGTCGAAAAAGAAAGCTCAAGAAGATAGCGACGCACAAGCGCAAGAAGAAGAAGAGGAAGAACCGGCACAAGACCCGGGCATAGGACGTCGCATCCTCGACCCGACAATGGCCGCTTCCTTGAAGGAAGCGGTCGTTTTTTCTTGCTTGCACCGGCAGAATTCGGCTACCATCTGGAGCCATGGCGAAGGATATCGACGTATACCAGCTGGTTCGCAGCTTTTCCTCGCGCAACCACCTTTTTGAGTTCGAATATCGCGGCTTTGCCTCGGCGCTCCAGCGCCAGGCCAAGGCCGCCGACCAGTCAGAGCCCGTCTTCCGCGACCTCTCGCTCAATCCCGACCTGGTGCTGGCGCCACGGCTTTTCCTCCTCTCGAAGGAGCGCAAGCTCATCCTCGAGACCGTGGGCAACGAGATCAAGGCCATCATCCTTCCCGAGCGATATACCGAAGCCTACCTCCAGGAATACCGCCGTATCGACGAAAATCCCGATGTCCCCTTCCCCGACGAGGACTCCCTCAAGCTCGCGGTCCCAGGCGAGTGGATCCAGACCATATCCGTCGATTCCGATCTTGGCGTGGTCTCCGACCAGGCAGCCAACCGCCCGATCCCCCTCTACCGCATCAGCTTTTCGGAGAACATCCGCCCCTTTGTCGTACCCTCGCTCTTTGTTCCCGAGAAACTCCTCGAATATTCGGTCCTCAAGATACGCCAGTATCTGCGCAGGGGAGCGAACAAGGAGTTCATGCAGAACAAGCTCCTCTACGCCTTCCCCGGCAAGGAAACACAGGTCAAGGACTCACTCGCAGCCATCCTGACCAAGCCCTACGATGCGATCACCGAGCTCAAGCGTTCGGCCTCGGACCTGACTTTCTCCTTCTGGGCCTATCTCCTGAGCGCCGTGAAGAAGGATTTCGAGAAGGGGGAGAGGAGCAACGAGGACCTCTCGGTCTTCCAGGCTGCCCTCATCACCGAGTTCTACGCCAACCACTTCAAGAGCAAGGCCCAGCGCCGCGCTGACCAGGACGGGGCGGTCAAGGCCCTCGACATCGCGCTCAGGAAGCCGCCTTACAATTTCTCGATCGAGGAGATCCAGGCCTTCAAGGATGCGAAGGGCGTCCCCTTCGTGTCAAAGCTTGGCCACGATACCCTCGAGGCCCAGCTCCGTGAGAAGAGCACAAAGGCCGAGTCGGGCAAGCTTCCCGAGCTCCTCGTCATCAGCGCAGGTGGCAAGCGAGCCTACGTGGCCAAGGACAAGGCCCTCCTCCTCGCGGTGAGGTCCATCGCCGAGGCGAGGGCCGATATCCGCAGCCGGATCATCGAGAAATGGCGCCGCCTCCTCGAGGAATTCCGATCGGCAGCCCCGATGGAGGAGGAGGACGAGTTCCGCCGCATGCTCAAGGGCGAGGTCGAGGAACGCTTCCCTGTCCTTGACTCCCTTGTCGGTTCCCGTCTCCTCCCCCTGATCCAGGAGGAGGCGAGGGTGAGGGGAGAGGCGGCACCCGACCTTGAACGTTTCTTCTACAAGAACGAGCTCGTTCCGCTCGAGGAGATCCTCGACCTCCAGCGCAAGGATCTCCTCGCCGATTCCCGCATGCTTCTTCCTTTCTGGTACAGCCTACCCGTGATCTCCGACCTTGTGCGGCTGTTCAGGAGCATGGGCAGGCGCAAGGCCGAGCGGGCCCGCGCCAAGGTGGAGCCCGTCAAGGCCAAGGCTGAGCAGGCTCCCAGCTCCGGCGCGCCCAAGCGCAAGGACGAGTTCGCCGCCGCCGCAGTCAGGGTGGCCAAGCAGCTCACCCCCTCGGGCTACAGCCTGGAGGAGTACCTGCGCGATCTTGAGAGCCGCTGGAACACCCTCCTCAATTTCGAGGCGAAGAAGAACCTGAGCGAGGACGTGAATAGCCTCGTCAGGGACTACCTGCGAAGCATCCTCAGGTCAATGAAGGGCGATTCCCTCACGGTGGACAGGGTGAAGAGCCTCGCCGCCACCCTGGCCGATTCTCCCTCGCTGGCGAAGATCAAGAACCACCAGGCCCTTGAGCTCTACATCCAGCTGTACATGGTCAAGGCGCTCGGCGCGGGCGGGACGCGGCTCTAGCCCCACAGTAGATCCCTCCTGTCGATATCGCGCGCCTCCCCCTTTAGGCTTTGCCGAGGGGCGCCATAGCCCGACGGCCATCCTCCCCTCCTGCATGCCCCGGCCTTGCCTGCGCAGGGAAAATTCACCGAGGATCCCTTGGGCGGGCCCACCGGTCTTGTCCGCCACCCTTGGACACATTTGAGGTCAAGGCGGGACCGTTTCATATAACGAAACGCTCTTTCGATTTTTGCAGCTTTCCGCTTGCGAACCACCCGTTTCATGGTATAATCCTTGCAGATTCCCGGTACCGCAGCCGCGCGGGTTCGCCTCCAGCGCACAATATGCATTCTCAAGAGCCAAGGAGCAGCCCATGCCCCATACGATCCTGGTCATCAACCCCGGCTCGACTTCGACCAAGATCGGTGTCTTCGAGGATTGCGTCGAAATCTTCACCGAGAGCGTCCTGCATTCAGCCGAGGAGATAGCCGCCTTCCCCACGATCGCCTCCCAGTACGAGTTCCGGGAAAGACACATCCGTGGCTCCCTGTCAAAGCGCGGTTTCGACCTGTCCCGGCTAAACGCTGTCGTCGGCCGGGGCGGCCTCCTGCGGCCCATACCTGGCGGGGTCTACAAGGTGACGGAGGCGATGAAGGCCGAGCTCCTCGAGGCTTGTTACGGGGAGCACGCCTCGAACCTGGGAGCCCTTATCGCAGACCGCCTCGGCTGCGAGCTGGGGATACCCGCCTTCATCGCCGATCCCGTGGTCGTCGACGAGCTCTCGGACCTCGCCCGGGTCTCGGGGCACAAGATGTTCAAGCGCAGGTCGATCTTCCACGCCCTCAACCAGAAGGCCGTGGCCCGCCGCTGGTGCGCCGAGAACAAGAAAGCCTACGCAGACGCCAGCCTCATCGTCGTCCACATGGGCGGCGGAGTCTCCGTCGGCCTCCACCAGGGCGGCAGGGTCGTCGACGTCAACAACGCCCTCAACGGCGAAGGCCCCTTCAGCCCCGAGCGCTCGGGCACCCTGCCCGCGGGCGAGCTCGCGAGGCTCTGCTTCTCGGGGAAGTACACGGAGAAGGAGGTCCTGCGCATGATCACCGGCCAGGGCGGTCTCGTGAGCTTCCTCGGGTCGAACGACATGAGGGTGGCCGAGAACGGTTTCCGCTCGGGAGATCCCACGGCAAGCTTGTACTACCGTGCCTTCATCTACCAGGTGGGCAAGGCCGTCGGGGCCCTGGCCGCCGCGGCCCGCGGCAAGGTCGACGCGATCATCCTCACCGGGGGCATCGCCTATGGCGCGGAGGTGGTGCACGGCCTCACCGAGATGTGCGATTTCATTGCCCCCATCGTCGCCTACCCAGGGGAAGGCGAGCTCGAGGCCCTGGCCCTCGCTGGCTGGCGGGCCCTGTCCGGGGAGCCGACCCTCGCCTACGGAGAATCACGATGATCAAGACGATAGAAGAGGTCATCGAGGCTGCCCGGAAGGGCGGGCGAAGGCGCATCGCAGTCGCAGCCTCCCAGGAGGCATCGGCCCTCGAGGCTGTCGTCGACGCCTGGAAGAACGGCCTCGCCGAGCCCATCCTCGTCGGAGACCTCGATGCCACCGAGAAGATCGCCACCGAGCTCGGCCTCGACATCTCCAGCTTCATGAAGATCGAGGAGAGGGACCTCGCGAAGTCGGCCGCGAAGGCCGTCGAGCTCCTGCGCTCGGGCCAGGCCGACATGCTCATGAAGGGGATCATCGACACCTCGATCCTCCTCAAGGCGGCGCTCAACAAGGAAGCCGGCCTCAACACCGGCCGCCTCGTGAGCCACGTAGCCGTGATGGAGGTGGCAAGCTACCACAAGCTCCTCATCGTCACCGACGCGGCCATCAACATCGCCCCCGACCTCGCAGGCAAGATCGACATCATCGCGAACGCGGTTCTGGCGGCGAAGGCCCTCGGCATCGAGCTGCCAAAGGTCGCCCTCCTCGCGGCCGTCGAGAAGGTCGTGCCCGACAAGATGCCCTGCACAGCCGAGGCGGCTGTCATCACCCAGATGAACAGGAGGGGCCAAATCAAGGGCTGCCTCATCGACGGCCCCCTCGCCCTGGACAACGCTGTCAGCGCCGAGAGCGCCAGGACGAAGAAGATAGTCTCCGAAGTCGCCGGCGACGCCGACATCCTCGTCGCCCCCGACATCGAGGCAGGAAACATCCTGTACAAGTGCCTCCTTGACCTGGGAGGGGCGAAGGGAGCCGGCATTGTCATGGGTGCCTCGAAGCCAATAGTCCTCACGAGCCGGTCCGACAGTGCGGAAACCAAGCTCGCCTCCATAGCCCTCGCCGCTTTGGCGAGTCAACAATAAGGAGCCAATATGGCAAACAAAGGCAAACCGGTCATCGACCGCGAACGCTGCAAAGGCTGCCACCTCTGCGTCAGATCCTGTCCGACCAAGGTCTTCGACGTGGACGAGACGCCGAACTCATGGGGCTACTACCCGGCCCTGCCCGCTCGTGCCGAGGCCTGCATCGCCTGCGGCAACTGCTACCTCGTGTGCCCCGACGTCGCGGCCACGGTCTACAAGCTCTAAACAGGAGGATCACATGGCTGACGAAAAGCGCCTGATGAAGGGCAACGAGGCCATCGCGGAGGCCGCGATCAGGGCCGGCTGCAAGGCCTACTTTGGCTACCCGATAACCCCTCAGAACGAACTCACCGCCTACATGGCGAAGAACATGCTCGACAAGAAGCGGATCTTCATCCAGGCCGAGTCCGAGGTCGCGGCGATCAACATGGTCTACGGCGCGGCCGCCACGGGCGCCCGCACGATGACCTCGTCATCAAGCCCGGGCATGTCGCTCAAGCAGGAGGGCATCTCCTACGCCTGCGGCGCCGACCTTCCCTGCGTCCTCGTGAACGTCGCGCGCTCGGGCCCCGGCCTGGGCGGCATCTCCCCCGGCCAGGGCGACTATTTCCAGTCGACCAGGGGCGGTGGCCACGGCGACTACTACCACATCGTCCTCGCGCCCAAGAGCGTGCAGGAGGCCGCCGACCTCACCTACGAGGCCTTCGACCTCGCCGACAAGTGGAGGATGCCCGCGATGATCCTCGCCGATGGCCTCATCGGCCAGATGATGGAGGGCGTGGTCCTCCCTTCGGCCCGGGACCCGGCCTCCCTCCCCAAGAAGGCCTGGGCGGCAGGACACAGGGCGGGAACGAGCCGCGAGGCCAACCACATCACCTCGTGCTGGCTCGTCCCCGAGGAGCTTGAGCAGAACAACATCAAGCGCTACAGGCGCTACGACGAGGTCAAGCGCGCCGAGGTGCGCTTCGAGGAAGTCAACACCGAGAAGGCCGAGCTCATCTTCGTGGCCTACGGCACCTCGAGCCGGGTCTGCCTTGGCGCTGTGGAGATGGCCAAGAAGCTCGGCATCGAGCTCGGCCTCTTCAGGCCCATCAGCCTCTGGCCCTTCCCGGACAAGCGCCTGGCAGAGCTCGCAGCGAAGGGCAAGAAGTTCCTCACGGTCGAGATGAGCATGGGCCAGATGGTAGAGGACGTGCGCCTCGCCGTCAACGGCAAGGCCGAGGTCCTGTTCTACGGCCGCTGCGGCGGCGTGATCCCGAGCGAGGAAGAGGTTCTCGCCGAAGCCCGCCGGATTCTCGGCAAGTAAGGAGCGAAGAGCATGGAACTCATCTACGGGCATCCAAAGAGCCTGAAACCCATACAGACCAAGTACTGCCCCGGCTGCGGCCACGGCGTCATCCACCGCCTGATCTGCGAGGTCATCGACGAGCTCGGTGTCCAGGACAGGTCGGTGATCATGAACCCCGTCGGCTGCTCGATCTGGGCCGACCTCTACTTCGACTTCGACTCAGTCCAGGTCCCCCACGGCCGCACTCCCGCGGGGGCGACGGCAGTCAAGCGCATGCTGCCCGACCACATGGTCATCTGCTACCAGGGTGACGGAGACCTCGCCGCCATCGGCACGGCAGAGATCATCCACGCGGCGAACCGGGGCGAGAAGTTCACGGGCATCTTCGTGAACAACGCGATCTACGGAATGACCGGTGGACAGATGGCCCCCACGACCCTCGTTGGCCAGAAGGCGACCACGGCCCCCTATGGACGGGATCCCATCGAGGCCGGCATGGGCTACCCGATCAGGGTCTGCGAGCTCCTCGCGACCCTGGGCGGCACCAAGTACCTCGCCCGCGGCTCGGTCGATAGTCCGGCGAACATCCGCAAGACCCGGCAGTACATCAAGAAGGCCTTCGAGGCCCAGCTCCGTGGCGAGGGCTTTGGCATGGTGGAGATCCTCTCTCCCTGCCCGACCAACTGGCAGATGAAGCCGGGCGAGGCTGTGGATTGGGTCAAGTCCGACATGATCCCCTTCTACCCCTTGGGCGAGATCAAGAACAGCCTTGAGGAGGCGGCGAAATGACGGAAAAGACATTCATGGCCGGCTTCGGCGGACAGGGCGTGATCTCCCTCGGCATGCTCTGGGTCTACTGCGCTATGAAGGAAGGCCTCGAGGTCACCTTCTTCCCCTTCTATGGCGCCGAGAAGCGGGGAGGCATCGCCAGGGCATCGGTCATCGTGTCCGACCGCGAGATCGCGAGCCCCCTCGTGACCAGCCCCGACTCCTGCATTGTCATGAACATGGACAGCCTCCCCATCTGCGAGGAAGTCGCGAAACAGGGCGGCGTCATGATCATCAACTCGAGCCTCGTGAAGAACGGCACCATGCGCGCGGACGTGAAGGCGATCGAGGTCGCCTGCAACGACATCGCCGAGAAGATCGGCGACCCCAAAATCGCCAACATGGTCATGATGGGCGCCCTCTCCAAGGTCACCGGAGCAGTCACCCTCGGCAAGCTCGAGGCAGTGCTCAAGACCTTCTTCCCCGAATCCAAGCACAAGTTCATACCGCTTAATATGGCTGCGATTGAGGCTGGTAGAGCGGCAGTATAGGCCCGACCAGGCGCGAGGGCCTTAAGGGCCCTCGGCCGCGTCAATCCATTCCCTGCCGCCACGCCGAGCCTGAAGGGAGAGGCATGCCCGAACTGCAAAGCAGAGGCGCGAAAGCGCCTCTGCTTGTTCCGCGGCCCACAGGACCTGCGCGCGGAAACCCGAGGCCAGCCGCGCGGCCCTAACTGGAGCCTTGAAGGTGGCGAGGCAGGCGGTTCGGCAGAAGGGTTTCGCCATGTTGGCGCCGAAGATCTTTCGTCTTATTAATTGTTATCCTCATGGACAAATAGTCATTATCGTGTCACTTTGGTGCGCCAAAATCTCAAAAGCCGTGAGTCTCGGTAACATTCGCTTAACTGGCGAGGCATCATTGGCGCAGTTTTTGCGACTATCTTGCCCAGCAAAAACCGTGACAATAGCCGAATCCAGTTGAAGCGGTTGTTGGATGATTCTTATTTTTCAAGGAATCGCTCAGCAGGCGGGAGCGCCAGATCATGGACCGCATCTACAAACGAGGTCGGGCTACGGCCGAGGATGTCCGCGCTGACCTGAACCGGGAGGTGAGCAACTCCACCGTCAGGACCATGCTTTCAATCCTCGAGGCCAAGGCCTGTCTCAGGCACGAGGTGGAGGGAAAGCGCTTTGTCTATCTCCCCGTCAAGCCGACCGAGGAGGCTGGCGTGGAGGCCCTCAAGGCCGTCCTCGGGACCTTCTTCGCCAATTCCGGTTCGAAGGCCGTCGCCGCCCTCCTCGAGGCATCTGACCTCGGCCTGCCCGAGGAGGAGTTTTCGCGCCTCGCCGCCCTGATCGAGACCGCGGCGAAGGGCGGAGGATGAGATGTTTGCCCTGCTCGCCGCAGGCCACACCCTTGCCCCCCTCGCCTTCGATCTCCTGATCACGACAAGCATCGGCGCAGCGGCGGGCCTCGCGTCCCTTCGGATCATCGGGCCCCGCAAGCCCGGCCTGGGCTTTGTGATAGTCGCTGCCGCCCTGATCATCGGTTCGGCCTCGGCCTTCGTCCATGTTCCCCTCCTCGCCGAGCTAGGTCTCCCCGGGGCCCTTCCCAGGACCCTGGAAGCCTCAGGGGAAGGGCAGGGCCCAGCCCTGGCTGAATCGGGACAGATGAACACGGCTGGCACCGAGGGTGGGGGCCCGGCCGCCTCGATGGATTCATCCAGAGCGGCTCCGATCCTTCCCGGCAGCTTTGACTGGATAGGCGGCATCGGCCTCGCCTGGCTGGTGGGGGCAGGGGGAGCCCTGGCCTACCGCATCGCCGGTCTCCTGGCCGCGGCGAGCCTCCTCGCTGGCGCCAGACCTTGCAGGGATGCGAGGATCCTGGCAGCGGCCGATCAGGCGGCCAGGGAACTCGAGGCGAGCCGCAAAACCGAGCTCCTCCTCTCTCCAAGCGCGAGGACCCTACAGTGCCGGCTTCCTGGGCTTGAAGATTGTGCTTCCTGTCCAGGCCCCGGCCCCGCTGGGCGGCAGGACCAGGCTGGGAATACCCAATGGGCGCTTCGCTGACCCGGGAGTCAGGGTGCCCTTCCTCATCGCCGGGTGGAACCTCTGGAACGGGCGGCCCACACCCGTGTTCGCGGCGGGTCCGGGAAGGGTGATCGCGAATCGGAACGACGCGATCTTCGGCCCGGTGATAGAGATCGACCACGGCTCGGGCCTTCGGACCTGCCATGCGCTCCGGAGGTACGGCAGCAGCGATGTCGTCCTTGGTCTGACCGTCGCCGCGGGGAGCCGGATCGGAGCCCTTGCGTCGGGCTACCCCGATGACCTGTCCTATCTGCAGTTCGCGATCCTTCTCGACACGGGCGGGGGCGAGCTTCTCTCGCTTGATCCTTCTCCCTTCATGTTCCGCGATCCGGCCAATCGGCGTCCTGCCCTGGCCTCGAGCTCCCTCAACGCCGCGGTGTGGGCCGGGGACCGAAGCCAGCTCATCAGCCTCCTGGCCCTTGGCCTCAATCCCAACAGACCGGCGGTTGACGGAAGCCTACCCCTGGAATGGACGATGATGACCCAGGACGCTGAACTCACCAGCGCTCTCGTGGCGGCCGGGGCCGACCCCAGGGCAAGGACGGCGGTCAATCTGGGGACGGTCGTCGAGGGCCTCGGCCAGACCATCGCTGGCAGCGGGCCGAGAATCCTCCAGTACGCGCGCGAGGGGGAAAACCCCTCCCTGATCGAGGCACTCGCGCGGCGTTGAAAGATGAGGCCCTTGACGCGAGAATTCAGGGCATGGATTCTCCTCGCGCCCAGGTCGGGGAGCAAAGGGACCTTCTCCTCGCCGCTATTGAGGCGATAGCTCCCGGAAGGGAGGGCTTGAGGGACTTCTACACGGAGGACCTCGTCCTCGCCACCGGCCTGCCCGCAGGCGAGGTCGCTTCCCTCCTCCCTGGCCTGGTGGCCGGATACCGGGTCAGGGTGGCCGCGACGGCCGCAGGCAGGGTGGTGTGACGCTTCCCGGCTGAGCTGGGGAAGCGCCGCCGCGAGGGCATCGGAAACCTGGGGCGCTCGGCCCTGGGGCTCCTGCGGCGGGGCCTCGAGGTCTTTGTGCAGTTCGGCTGGTCCTCATGGGCCGCTCTCGCCTACCTCCTTCTGGGAAGCCGTAGCGCCTCGTCCTCGCCCCTCCTCCACGGCAGGAGCCTGTCCTACTACGAGCTCGTGCTTTCCTTTGTCTTTGGCGAGGCCGATCCCGAGGCAAGGCGCGCCGCCGACGAGGGCAGGAGCTTCCTCGCCTGGGCGGCCCTCCGGAGGGGCCTCGTATCGGCCGAGGAATACGCCCTGCACTTTGGCCTTGGCCTCGCCGAGGCCGAGGAGGGACTCGCCGGCCACGCTGCCGAGTACGGGGGCGAGGCGAGGGCCCTTGGCGCCGGCCTCCTCGCCTGGCATTTTCCCGGCCTCTGCGCTGGCAATGGCCCGGGAGGCGGCGCCGGTCCGGCCCTCCCCGCCATCCCCTACCGGCGGATGCTTCCCTTTTCCGACAACCCGCCCGGGGCTGACAGGGTGGCGGCAATTTCGGGATCGGCGGCGATAGTCTTCGGCGCCTTCACCACCGAGGCAGTCCTGCAGTGGCTCCAGCTCGATGCCAGCCACCGCTTCGAACGCTATGCCCTGGAAACCCTGGTCACTGTCTTCGGCCTCATGCCGCCAGCCTTGAGCCTCTGGCTGTTCGGCCTCGTCCCCCTCGCCGCGGGGGCTGTCGGGATCCTCCTGCCCCTCGGCCGGGAACTCGTGCGTCTGCGCGAGAACGCCCGGCGCAGGGCCCTGAATGCGCGCATCGTCGCGGGCAGGAGGTTGCTCGCCGCTGGCGGGGAGCTCGAGCTTTCCTGTTCCGAGCCCGAGCGGCCGAGGGCAGACGCCAGACGCTCCCTCGAGGAGCTTGCGGCCGAGTTCGGCGCGACCATCTCGGCGCAGAACTCGGCGGAGTACGGCGCGACCATCTCGGCGAGGGACTCGGGGCAGGCCGGAACCGATGACTGTACCCTGTCCTACCGCTCCAGGCTCGCCGAGATGCTGGAGATGCTTGAGATTGAGCGATCCACCCTGCCTCCCTGCGCCGAGGCCGATGGCATAGTCTTCGATTCGGGCAGATAGCTTCGCCTCGACTGGGCTCGAGGCATGGTATACTGCGAGCCGCAATGAAAAGGGCGGCCTGGATCCTCGCTGTTATATTCGGCCTCGCGTTCCTCGGCGCGACCCTCATGAACGCCGACCTCATAGCGGGAAGCCGCAAGGCCCTCGCGAGCGGGGTGTTCAGGGACAAGTCCTCCATTCCCGCAGCCCGCTTCCAGCTCGTGGTGGTCATTCCCGACACCGACGATTCATTCTTCCGCGGAATCCTCGATGGCATCAGGGACGCGGCCCCCGTCTACGAGGCCGCCGTCCAGGTTTTCCGCTACCCCCAGGCGGCGATATCAGAGGCCGGCCGCTACTATGACATCGCCCTCAGGGCCAAGGTCGACGGACTCATCATGTACACGCCGAGGAACGACCTTGATTCGGGACGGGGCGACAGGGCGAGACGCAACGGCGTGATCTTCGTTCCGGTGGGCACCGACGCGCCGGCGGGAGCACGGCCGGGCTTCATCGGCTCGGGATCCCTCCTCCAGGGCTTCGAGGGGGGCAAGCTGATCTGCGAGCACCTGGGCGCCTCGGCCAGGATAGGGGTCATCCTCCCCTCCTCGGGCTCGGGCGAAAGCCTGGAGGAGCCCCTGTACCGCGGCATCTCGGCGGCGATCAAGGCCTTCCCCGGGGCGACAATAGCCGCGGTGGCCAGGGCCCAGCCTGGGGTGCTCTCGGGAGAGGAGGCCGCCTCCTCCCTGCTGCGCGCCGAGCCCGGGATCAACGCCCTCTTCTGCTCCAACTCCATCGACACGACCGGAGCGGCCCAGGTAGTCGTCGACCTGAACCGGGTAGGGAGGATCCTCATCATCGGCGCCGACGAGACGCCCGAGATCAACCGCTACATCGACAAGGGCGTCGTGGCGGCGAGCATCGTGCGCGACTCGAAACGCATCGGCCTCGAGGCGGTGAGGCTCTTCTCGAGGCTAAAGGCCGGGGCCGTGGCCAGGGAGATCGTCGAGGCCGGCTTCACCGTGAAGGTCTCGAAGGGGGCCGAGTGAGGATCCCGCGGACCATGCGCGGCAAGATCATCGCGAACACCGCCCTCATCCTCCTGATCATCGCCTCGGCCACCCTCTACACAGGTCTGGCCTCCTCCGAGCTGGCGCGGAGCGTCGAGATCCTCTTCAGGAACAACCTCCTCATGGAGAACATCAGCAAGGCCCTCGACCTCACCGAGACCAGCCTTTCGGGCTATCTGACGAGCAAGAGCTCCGATGCCCTCAAGGACTACATCATGTATTCCACGAGGCTCTCGGAAGAGGCGCGCAAGCTCAACCGCGAGATCAGGCAGGACGAGTCCCTCCTCCTCCAGCGCGACCTCTCCGCCCTCATCGATTCCTATCTCGAGGACACGGAGGCCACGGTCGCGGCAAAGCGCGGACGCGACGTCAGGGCCTACACGACGCGTTTCGAGAGCTCGGACCGAGCCGCCGACCTCTCGCGCTTCCTCATCTCGAGGATCGAGGGCATCTTCATCGCCGACTCCCTGGCCGCCTTCTCGGGCTACAACTCGCGCGTGTCGGGCGTCATCTCATCGAACGCCTTCCTGGTCCTCGCGGCTACCCTCATGGGCCTCATGCTCCTTGTGCGTTACTCCTACAAGCTGACCGAGCCGCTCTCGCGGCTCGCCGAGGCGGCGCGCGCCGTCGGCCGCGGCGAGTACGACAGCGAGCTGCCGGCCCCCCAGACGGGGGACGAGATAGGCACGACGGCCGCGGCCTTCGCCCGCATGCAGGAAAGCGTGCGCAGGGCCTTCGAGGAGGTCAAACAGAAGTCCGAGGTGGAGAAACGCCTCATGGAGGAGAGGATGCGGGTGCTCGACATGAGCCACAAGCTCAAGGACGCCGAGCTCCTCGCCCTCCAGACCCAGATCAATCCCCACTTCCTCTTCAACACCCTCTCGGCCGGCATGCAGCTCGCGATGAGTGAGGGGGCAGACCAGACCAGCGAGTTCCTCGACAATCTCGCCATCTTCATACGCTACGCCCTGAAATCACCCTCCCGCTCGGTGCGGGTGGCCGACGAGATCGAGTGTGTCGAGCGCTACATCTGGCTGCTCCGGCTCCGCTTCCGCGAGCGCTTTTCCTTCGAGGTCCATGCCGAGGAGGAGGTCCTTTCGGTGGAGACGCCGGCCCTCGTCCTCCAGCCCCTCGTCGAGAACGCCGTCGGCCACGGCCTCAGGGACCGCGAGGAGGGCGGGACGGTGAGGATCACCGCCTGCCTCGTGGACGGAGAGGCCATCCTCGAGGTGGAGGACTCGGGCGACGGGATGAGCGAGGAAGAGATCGAGCGGGCCCTGCGGGAGGAGGAGGACGGCCGCGAGGCCCTTGAGGCGGCGGCCGAGCACGGCATCGGGCTGCGCAACGTGATCAGGCGGGTTTCCCTCGCCACAGGGGAGAGGGGCAGGGTGGAGCTCGAGAGCGTGCTGGGCAGGGGCACGACGGTGAGGATACGCCTTCCCCTGGAGGTGCTCAAGTGAAACGCATCCTTGTGGTCGACGACGAGCGTCCGGTCATAGAGGGCATCTCCCTCATCCTGCGCCGCGAGTTGGGATCTGAGTTCGAGCTGGTCGGCACCGCCACCTCGGGCCGCGAGGCGATCGAGAAGGCGGGGACCCTCTTCCCCGACATCGTCCTCATGGATGTCAGGATGCCCGGCATATCGGGCCTCGACGCGATCCGGGAGATCCGGGGCCGCAGCGGAAAATCGGCCTTCATCCTCGTGACAGCCTACGAGCGCTTCGAGATCGCCAGGGAGGCAGTCGAGCTCGGGGTCCTCGACTACCTGCTCAAGCCAGTCTCGAAGGACAGGCTCGCCCTCGCCCTCAGGTCGGCGGCGGTCTTCGTCGACCGCAGGGGCGAGCTCGAGCGCAGGGAGATCGAGCATCGCGAGCTCGAGGAGCGCAGCCGCGGTTTTGTCGAGAATGCCTTCCTCCACGGGATTGTCCTCGGGGAGGGGGGAGGGGAGATGCTGCGATACCGCGAGGCCCTCGGCATCGCCGAGGCCCACTGCATGGTCCTCGCCTCGGCCTTCATGCCCCCGAGCGGGGCCCTCGATCCGTCAGCGGAGAACCGCGCCCTCCACGCCAGCTTCCGCGAGACCCTTCGCTACAAGACCAATGCCCTCGTGGGCCCCCTTGTGTCGGCCAGGGCGATCGTCCTCCTCCCCCTGAAGGATCCGGCCCAGGCCCAGGCGACGAGGCAGTCGGTCGAGGGGGTCATTGCAGCGGCCTTCAAGCGGGAGCTCGATTACGGCTATCTCCGCTTCGGCTTCGGGAGCGCCGTGGGCATCGCCGAGGCCGAGACATCCTGGGCGATGGCCCATGCGGGGCTCCTGGGCGTCGACCAGGACTCGAGGCGGGGAGCAACGGCCGAGCAGGAGGCCGGGGATGCCGTGACGGGCCAGGGCGTTCCGGCCGAGGGCAAGCCCTTCGAGGACGACGAGGCCTTCCTCGACTCCCTGATGGCCGGCTCCCCCGAGCGCGCGGGCTTCTCCCTCGACCGGATCCTTGAGACCTTCCGTCCATGCGCCGATCTCCCCCTGCGCGCCAGATACCGGGTCATCTCCCTCTTCGGCTCGGCCTCCCGGGTGCTCTCCCGCCGCGGCTTTATCTCCCTCGGCGAGGCGGCGGCGATGATGGACCTCGAGGACCTAATGCAGGCTGGCAATGGCAGGGCCTTCGAGCTCGCCGTGCGTTCGCGGTTCTCGAGGCTCTCTCTCATCATGGCCAGGTTCCCCCGGCTCACCGCCCCCGTGTCCCGGGCGATCGCCTTTGTCAGGGAGAACTACGGGAGGGGCTTGAGCCTCGAGCTCGCGGCCGACGCCGTGGGTATCTCCCCGAACCGCCTCTCGAGGCTCTTTGTCGAGGAGACCGGGCACGGCTTCTCGGACTTCCTCATCGAATACCGCATCGAGCGCGCCAAGGAGCTCCTTGCCATGCCCGGCGCGAGCATCAAGCAGGTGAGCATCTCCTGCGGCTATCCCGACCCCAACTACTTTTCCCGGCTTTTCAAGAAGGTGACCGGCTTCACTCCGACTGCCTTCTCTTCCGGATCGACGGAGGTGATTGATGGAAAAAACTGATCGGCTCGCGGCCTTGCTGCTCCTGTCTGTGCTGGTCTTCGCCCTCTCGGCCTGCCAGGCGAAGCACCACCGCCTCGCGGCGGGAAGGGTCCCCCTCGTCGGTTTCTCACTGGACAGCCTTGTCGTCGAGCGTTGGCAGCGGGACATCGAGGTATTCTCCCGATCGGTGAAGGAGCTCGGGGCCGATTTCATCCTTAGGGTCGCCGACCAGGACGCGGCGGTACAGGGGGACCAGATCAGGGAACTCGTGGACAAGGGCATCGACGTCCTGGTCATCGTGCCCAACGACGCCGAGCGTCTCTCCTCGGCGGTCGCCGAGGTGAAAGCCAAGGGCATTCCGGTATTGAGCTATGACAGGCTCGTGAGAAAGGCCGGTGTCGACCTCTATGTCTCCTTCGACAACGAGAAGGTCGGCAGCCTCATGGCCGAGGCGGTGGCGCGGGCCGTGCCCTCGGGCGACTACGTCGTCATCAACGGGGCGCGCAGCGACTACAACGCGATCATGCTCAACAATGGCTTCCACCGGATCATCGACCCGATGGTGAAGAGCGGGAAGGTTAGGATAGTCGCGGAGCTCTGGCCCAAGTTCTGGGACTCGGACGAGGTGAAGAGCGAGATGGAGGCGGTGGTCTCAGGCGAGCGCGGAATCGACGCGGTGATCGCCGGCAACGACATGCTCGCCGAGGCCGCGATCAGCGTCCTCTCCGAGAACCGCCTCATGGGGAGCGTGAGGGTGGCGGGTCAGGACGCCGAGCTCGCGGCCTGCCAGAGGATCGCCGAGGGTTCCCAGTACGCTACCATCTACAAACCCATCGACCGCCTGGCCCTGAAGGCCGCCGGCTTCGCCGTGATGCTCGCCAAGGGCGAGCGCATCGAGACCGACGCGGTTATCGACGACGGGGCAGGCAAGGTGCCCTATGTGAGGCTCGAGCCCATCCTCGTGACCAAGGCCCTCCTGGCTTCAACTGTGATCAAGGACGGCTTCCACGCTGCCAGCGATGTCTACAGGAATGTGGGCCACTAGAGGCCGCCGCTTCTGGATTTTTCAATGCATGACGGGGAGGAATAATGCTAGGCAGCGGGCCGGAGGCTGCCGCGCAAGGTAAGTGAAGCTTTTGGGCCGAAGTTTCCTGATGACCATCCCGCCAGATCCCCGAATAATGGTGCATGCGGCGGCCTGCACAATGAGCAGGCTATACGCGCCGCACATCGCCTTAAGGGGGTTAGCATGAAACGTGTTCTCGTAGTCCTCTCCGTATTCCTCTTTTTCGCCGTCCTCGCCGGTGGCGTCTTCGCCCAGGTCCAGGTCGGAATCGTCCTTCCCACGAAGGATGAGCCCCGCTGGATCCAGGATCAGACCCGCTTCCTCGACGCGCTCAAGACCGCGGGCGTCAGCGCCGAAGTCCTCTTCAGCCAGGGCGACTCGGCCAAGGAGAAGGCCAACGTCGAGACCCTGATCACCAAGGGGATCAAGGTCCTCATCATTTGCCCGCAGGACGGCACCGCAGCCGCAGCGGCCGCCAACGCCGCGGCCCAGGCCAAGGTCAAGGTCATCTCCTATGACCGCCTGATCCGCGACACCGCCGCCGTCGACTACTACGTCACCTTCGACTCCGTCCAGGTCGGCGCCGCCTGGGGCAAGTTCCTCGTGAGCAAGGCCACCGGCAAGGCGAACAACCTCTACCTCTACGCCGGAGCCGCCTCCGACAACAACGCCTTCCTCTTCTTCGAGGGCGCCTGGAGCGTGCTCCAGCCCAAGATCGCCGACGGCACCTTCGTCGTCCAGAACTCCGACAAGGCCGTCGGCCTCTCCAAGAAGGCCAAGCTCAGCCGCGACGAGCAGGCGAGCATCATCGGCCAGGTCACGACGAACTGGAACTTCTCCGACGCCAAGAACAAGGCCGAAGCCAACCTGACCGCGGCCCCCGCCAAGGCCAAGGGCACCGTGTACATCTGCGCCCCGAACGACGGCACCGCGCGCGCCATCGCCGACGCCTTCGCCGCCGACAAGCAGGTCACGAAGTACTACATCACAGGCCAGGACGCCGAGATCCCCTCGCTCCAGTACATCATCGACGGCAAGCAGTCCATGACCGTCTTCAAGGACGTCCGCACCCTCGTCAGCGACGCCATCGCCGCCGCCGTCGCCTTCAGCAAGGGCCAGACCCCCGCGAAGACCACGACCTACGACAACGGCAAGATCCAGGTCCCCTCCAAGCCGACCGCGATCGTCACCGTCACCAAGGAGAACCTCAAGGCCGCGATCGTCGATTCCGGCTTCCTCCCTGCCAGCAACTTCAAGGGCCTGTAAGGGCAATCTCGGGCGGCAAGCGGTCCGGCGGCATCGATGCCGCTTGAAGGGCCGCTTGCCCCTGGATGCCGCCCAACTTCCTTTGAGTCGGGCGGCGCGTTTGCGGGGCTAGTGGCGGGAAACCGCCGCTAGCCCTATTATTGAAACACCAGAGCCACGACCCAGTCCCGGAGGCTAGCTTAAGCCATGAATACCCCAATTCTCGAGATGAAGAACATCACCAAGACCTTCCCCGGCGTGAAGGCCCTGAACGACGTCAGCTTCAGCGTCGCCCAGGGGGAGATCCATTGCCTCGTTGGCGAGAATGGCGCGGGCAAGTCGACCCTCATGAAGGTCCTAAGCGGGGTCCATCCCCACGGGGACTATTCGGGCGAGATCCTCTTTGCCGGGCAGGTCCAGAAATTCAGGGGTATCGCCGACAGCGAGAAGGCCGGCATCGCCATCATCTATCAGGAGCTCGCCCTGGTCCCCGACATGACGGTCTACGAGAACATCCTCCTGGGCCACGAGATCAGGAAGGGTCCCGCCGTGGACTGGAACGAGACTATCAAGAAAGCCAACGAGATGCTCAAGAAGGTAAGGCTCGACATCAATCCCGCCTCCCTGGTGAAGGACCTCGGCGTCGGCCGCCAGCAGCTCGTCGAGATCGCCAAGGCCCTGTGCAAGGACGTGAAGCTCCTCATCCTGGACGAGCCCACTGCCGCCCTCAACGAGGACGACTGCGACAACCTCCTCGACCTCATACGGCACTTGAAGGAGCAGGGCGTCACCTGCGTCCTCATCTCCCACAAGCTGAAGGAAGTCATCAAGATCGCCGACACGGTGACGGTCCTGCGCGACGGGAAGACCGTCGTCACCCTCGACGCCCACAAGGGCGAGGTCTCGGAGGGCGTCCTCATAAAGCACATGGTCGGACGCGAGATCGACAACATCTACCCGAGGCGGGAGCACAAGCGCTCCGAAGAGGTCGTCCTCGAGGTCAGGGGCTGGGGAGCCCACGACAACAAGCTGGGGCGGAACGTCCTCACCGACGTCCATTTCAAGGTGAGGAAGGGCGAGATCATCGGCTTCGCCGGCCTCATGGGCTCGGGCCGGACCGAGCTCGCCAAGAGCATCTTCGGCAACCCCGACGGCTACACACTCTCGGGCGAGCTGCGCGTGAAGGACGAGGTCAGGAGCTTCAGGCACACCAGCGAGGCCATCAAGGCCGGCATCGCCTACGCCACCGAGGACAGGAAGGGCAACGGCCTCATCCTCATCCAGGACGTCAAGCAGAACATCACCCTCGCCAACCTCGCCGAGATATCAAAGCGCGGCGTCGTCAACAACAACGCCGAGGTCAAGGTCGCCACCGAGTACAAGGAGGCCCTGAGCATCAAGACCCCGACGGTCGAGCAGATGGTCGTGAACCTCTCGGGCGGCAACCAGCAGAAGGTGTCGGTCGCCAAGTGGCTCTTTGTGAAGCCCGACGTCCTCATCCTCGATGAGCCGACCCGCGGCATCGATGTCGGCGCGAAATACGAGATCTACAGCATCATGAACGCTCTCGTCGAGCAGGGCATGAGCATCATCATGATCTCCTCCGAGCTCCCGGAGGTCCTGGGCATGAGCGACAGGATATACATCGTCTCGAATGGAAGGATCACTGGGGAACTGCCCGTGGGCGAGGCTACCCAGGAGAAAATAATGCAGCTTGCGACGAGCTAGGGGGCTATGGAAATGACCACCAACGACCTGCGAAAGGTAATGCGCCAGAACATCCGCGAATACGGGATGTACATCGCCCTGGTCGCCATCATGGCGATCTTCACCGCCAACACGAAGGGCATCTTCATCTCCTCGAGGAACATCGCGAACCTCCTGAATCAGACGGGTTACATCGCCGTGCTCGCCGTGGGCATGACCCTCGTCATCGTGATCAGGCACATCGACCTCTCGGTGGGATTCCTCGCCGGCTTCCTGGGCGCCATAGCCGCGATAGCCCTCACGTCCTGGCACATGAACGTCTGGCTCGTCCTCGTCCTCGTCCTGGCCCTCGGCGTCCTCGCCGGCCTCGTCACGGCCTTCCCCGTCGCCCGGCTCGGCATACCCTCCTTCGTGGCCTCCCTGGCAGGCTGGCTGATCTACCGCGGCGCCCTCCTCCTCGTCACCTCCTCCAAGGGCACGATCATCATCCCCGACGACACCTTCAACGCGATCGGCAACGGCTACATCCCCGACATACTTCCGGTCGACTCGGCCTTCCTCCCCGGCCTCCACAAGCTGACCCTCATCCTGGGCTTCCTGGCAGTGGTCTGGTTCATCGTCAGCGAGATCGGGGCGCGCAAGAGCAAGCGCAGCTACAACTTCGACGTGATCCCGAACGACATGTTCGTGCTAAAGATCATCTTCATAAGCTTCGTGCTCGGCCTGATCACCTGGGTCCTCGCGGGCTACAACGGCCTCTCGTGGACGGTGGTCATCGTCCTCGGCGTCGTCATGGTCTACGACTACATAGCGAGGCAGACAGTGCTCGGCCGCCACATCTACGTGGTGGGCGGCAACCCCGAGGCGGCCGAGCTCTCGGGCATCAGCGTCAAGAAGATCACCTTCGTCGTCTTCGGCTCGATGGGCTTCCTCACCGCCCTCTCGGGCATCCTCTTCGCCTCGCGGCTCCAGTCGGCTACGACCACGGCCGGCACCCTCTTCGAGCTCGACTGTATCGCAGCGGCCTACATAGGCGGCGTCTCGGCGGCCGGAGGAGTCGGCAAGATCACCGGCTCCCTGATCGGCGCCCTCGTCTACATGTCCCTAATGAACGGCATGAACCTCATGGGCACCGACATCTCCCTGCAGTACGTGATCAGGGGGGCCGTCCTCGCGTCCGCCGTCATCTTCGACGTCGCCACGAGGCGGAGGAAGCGCTAGGCTCCCTTCCCTGGCCCTCGGGGGCCTGGAAACGCCAAAGGCCACGGACGCGCGTCATGCGCATCCGTGGCCTTTCCCTTGCCCGGCGGCCGAAGGCCTAGTCGCGCTTGAAGTGGGGCATCTCAGCCGGTATCTCGAGCGAGAGCTCCACCAGGCCTGCGAGCTCCCCCGATTCGTACCAGGGCGCCTGGTAGATGAGCTTCCTCACTCCCTTCTTTTCTATCGTGTAGACGTTCGGCTCCTCGGTTTCCATGATCCGTCTGATGGCCGTCTTGGATTTCTCGTTGTGGCAGGACATGAGGTCCTTGCCGACCAGCTCCCGCCCGCCCTGGGCCTCGAAGGTCCTGGCCGCCTTGTCGTTCAGGTAGAGGATGCTGCCATCCTTGCCCGAGACCGTCACTGCCCCTGGGAACTCGGTCGCCCATGCGGGCATATTGTCATCCATCCATGCTCTCCTTCTCGTGGAAGACCATCCTAGCCCCGGGGAAAGCCCGGACGCAAGACGCGCCTCACCAGCGCATTTCCTTGACCTGCGGGAAGAGCGCGCCTACACGGGGCGGCACGGCACACCGTCGACCGCATACGACACCAGGAGGAAGTAAAAATGAGAAGACCTGCGGGATCTCTTGTCTCCTTCGTGATCCTCTTTCCACTGCTTGCAGCCTGCACGACATTCAAGGTTCCGAAGGACTATGTGCCCGACGAGAAGGTCGTCTTCCTGAAAGAAAAGGTCGAGTTTGGGCCCATCAAGTACGCGCCGAGGCTCGCCGATCCCTATGTTTTTGCGCCGGATGCGGCCGAGGTAAAGGCGGACACGCCTGCGCACCTCATGATAGGGGAGAGCTCAGGACTCATTTGCCAGCTTCCCGTGTGGCTCAACGAAGGCCTGGCCGTCTACGTCGAATCGATGATCGATCCGGAAACCTCGAAGTACTGGGACACGACCTTCACCGTCTCCCGTGACATGAAACGCCTCCTTGACTGGAACCAGGTGACCACCCAGAGCACCGGGGACTTCCCGATAGCGCAAGCGAGGGTGCACTACGCCCAGTCCTTCGCCCTGGTGCGGGTCCTCGTGGCGAAATTGGCCCTCGACCTGCTCAAGAGCGCGCCCCCAAAGGGCTAGACCAAGGGAGGCGGCGGCATGGGGCGGCCTCTCAGGCCGCGGCTTGAAGACTCGGTGCGCGCGAAGTTATGATGCCTTTGGAGGAATCCAGGATGGTTTCCGGCGACGGCTCTGGCGGTGAGAAGTGGAAGAGGATGGGCCAAAGGGAGCTGCTCGATTGCGGCATCTTCAAGGTCACCGAGAGGGAGAACGAGGGCCCCGGGGGCAGGCGTGGGAGCTTCCATGTCCTCGAGGCCCCCGACTGGGCGACTGTCGTGCCTGTCGCCGAGCACGAGGGCCAGCTCTGTTTCCTCATGGTGCGCCAGTACCGGCATGGCGCAGACAGGGTCTGTGTCGAGTTCCCCGGCGGGGTGGTTGAGAAGGGGGAAAGCCCAGCCGCGGCCGCGGCGCGCGAGCTCGTCGAGGAGACGGGCTGGAAGGCCGGCCGCATAAGGCTGGCTGGCTCGGTCTCCCCGAACCCCGCCTTCATGGACAACAGCTTCCACGTTTTCGTCGCCGAGCAGCTCTCGCCCGCCGGCCCCGCCTCCCTCGACGAGCATGAGGTGGTCGACGCCTTCTTCGTCCCGGTGGCCGAGGTGCGCTCAAGGATGGGAACAGGCGACTATTCCCACGCCCTCATGGCCACAGCTCTCTTCCTGGCCGAGAGGCTCCTGCGGCGGCCCTAGAGGAGCGCTGTTGTTCAGTCGAAGCGCCTCCGCGCCCTTAGGTAGAGGGCGAGGCTTGCCACCGCGAAGAGGATGTAGGAAGCGAAGAGGATGCGGTAGCCGAAGCGCTCCACCATGAGGCCGCCGAGCGAGGAACCCAGGAAGGTCGGCAGTCCGATGCCCAGGCCTATGAGGGCAGCCATCCCTTCCGCCCTGCGCTCAGGCGGCACCCTCAAGGCGACAAAGGCCACGGCCGCGGGCTGGAACAGGCCGTAGCAGAGCGAGTGCAGCAGCTGGCCGACGATGACGCCCCCGTGGCTCGGGAAGGCGGCGTAGATACCAAGCCTCAGCGCTATCGACAGCCCCGAGATCGCTATGACCGGCATTGGTCCCAGACGCCTTATGAAGCGGGCGGAAAGGATCATGAGGGGGATCTCGGAACAGGCCGAGAGGGCCCACAGCCCGCCGACAGCGTCCCAGTGGAGATCTTCGACCACAAAGAGCGAGAGGAAGGAGCTTATTGGAGCCATCGCCAGCCTGTTGAGGCCGATGATCGCGAGGCCGAGGAAGAAGACCGGGTCGAGGCGGCGCGCCGCTGCCCCCTCCCTCAGCTGCTTTGACGCGCGCGGGCCCGGGTCGGGGAGGACGAAGAGGCTCAAGGCGTAGGCCACTGTCGTACCCGCCAGCCACAGCGCGATGCGCGAGGGAGGGCTGCGGTCGAAACCGGGGATGGCCTGGAGACCCAAGGCCATGGCGATGAAGCCGAATGAGCCTATCGCGCGCAGCTTGCCGTAGTCCCAGCTTCCCCTTCCCTCGGCCTTGAGGCTCTCGCCAAGATTCACCGCGGCGGTGTCCATTAGGGGAAGGAGGGTCTTGAGGCCGAGGGCCAGAAGGGCGCAGGAGAGGACGGTCACCGCGGGCCTCGGCGCCATCACCAGGGGCGGGAGGGAGGCGAGGACGGCGAGGGCGCAGAAGGCCAGGGCAGGCCTGGTGCGGCCCATCCGGTCTGCCCTCCTTGAGATGATGAGGGGTCCGAGGACACCGGTGAGCTCGAAGAGCCCGAGGACCAGGCCCACGAAGGCGTGGCTATAGCCGAGGCCGCGCAGGAGGATCTGGAGATAGGGCGAGTTGACTCCGAAGATCGCGAAGAAGACGAAGGCCGAGGCGCCGTAGCCCAGGGCCTGGCCTCCGCCCCTAGGCCTTCGCGTAGAAATCCCTTCCCTTCGCGTCGATGGCCAGGATGGCCGGTAGCCCCGAGAGGACAACGCGGCGCACTGCCTCCATGCCGAGATCGGCGTGGTCGATGACCTCGCTCGAAAGGACGTGCTCGCGCGCGGCGAGGGCCGCAGCCCCGCCGATGCAGGCGATGTAGGAGCCTCCGGCGGCCGCGAGGGCCCTTGCGGCCTCACCCGACCGCCCTCCCTTGGCTATCGAGACGAGGGATGCCCCGCGGGCCAGGAGGGGGCCGAGGTAGGCGTCCATACGCGAGGCAGTGGTCGGTCCGAAGGAGCCCATGACTTGTCCTGGGGCGGCCTCTGTCGGGCCGGAGTAGAAGACCGGATGGCGCAGAAGATAGTCGGGCAGCTCGCCCCCGCTCGCGAGAAGGGCACGGAAGCGTGCGTGAGCGGCGTCACGGGCGGTTATCACCGTCCCCGAGAGGGAGAGGAAGCTGCCAGCCGGCAGCGAGGCGAGCTCGGCAGCCAGCTCGGCCATCGGCCTATCCAGGTCGATGCTGTGGGCCCCAGGAAGCAGGGGCAGCTCTGGAGGAAGGAAGCGCGAGGGGTCGGCCTCGAGACGCTCGAGCCAGACCCCGTCCCCGCGGATGATGGCCTTGGCCCGGCGATGCGCGACACAGGCCGCGCCCACGGCGAGTGGAAGGCTCGCCGCGTGGCGGGGCAGTCTGATCGCGCGCGCGTCGAGGGCGAGAGCGCTCCCTCCGAACTGGGCGCCTATCCCCGTGGCCGCGGCCTTGCCCATGACCAGTGCCTCCCAGTCCCTGTCGCGGAGCCATGAGCCGCCGCCCGAGCCTGCCGCGGGCAGGGCGTCGAGAAGGCCGAGGGAGGCGAGGGCGAGGGCGTACAGGGCCTGCTCGGGGCTCGAGCCGCCGAGGACGAGGGATATCCGGTAGGGCGGGCAGGCCGAGGCGCCCAGGGCCCGCACGCGCTCGGCTATCCTGTTCTCGAGGGCTAGAGGCTCGAGGAGGGCGGGCGACTCCATGCTCAAGGAGCTCTGGTTCGCCGATCCCCCGCCCTTGATCGCGAAGACGAGCCTGTATTCCCCGCCCGGGCAGGAGCGGATGTCGATCGAGGCGGGGAGGTTGTCACCGGTGTTGGCCTCGGCTAGAAAGGAGCGTGGCCCTATTTGGGAATTGCGGAGCCTTGACAAGGCGTAGGCAGCGGCGGCACCCGCCGCGATGGCCGCCTCCTCGTCCCCCTCGCCCCGAAGCTCCGTGCCCCTCCAGCCATAGACCAGGGCCGTCCCCGTATCCTGGCAGAGGGGAAAGATGCGGTCGGCTGCGATGGCCGCGTTCCTGAGGAGCTCTCCGGCGACAAAGCGATCGGGAGCCGAGGCCCCTGGATCGGTGAGTATCGAGGCCAGGCCCTCGAGCTGCTCACTGGGCATGAGGAAGGCGATGTCGGTGAAGGCCCTGCGCGAGAGGTCCTCGAGGAGGCCAGGGTCAACCTTCGCCAGGGCGGCCGGGATGGACCCCATGGACGGGGCTATGCGCTCGTAGCCGCCGAGAGGGCCAAAGTCCAGATGGCCGTAAACGGAATAATGGCTCACGCCACGATCTTACCGGAAAGGCCCCGGGCCCTTCCAGCGGCCCGGGGCGGCAATCCTAGGCCTGCACGAAGATCTTGATGCCCTCGTGGGGGAATCGCGTCTTGATCGAGGCGACGACCTCGGCGATCGAGCGCGCCTCATCCTCCTCGCACCACACTACCAGGATGAAGTTCTCTTCGGGCCAGGTCGTATCCCCTGTCTTCCTCCCCTGGCGGCCCGAGCCGTGGGCAGTGGGGATGAGGGTGAAGTTGCGCGCGATGTGGGCGAGGGCGAGGGCCTCGAGGAGGTCCTCCTCGACCGAGTGGTTGGCGATTATCTCGATGCGTTTCATTCCTGGCCTCCGGTGCCGCCTGCCGGCTCGAGGGTCGGCGAAGAGCTGGGTCCGCCTCCTGAGCCCAGGCTGAGGGCGGGCATGGCGGCCACCGCCTGGCTCGCGGCCGCAGGGGCGGTGCCCGCGGGAGCCTCGGGCCTCGTCCTTCCGGCCGCCGTTCGGCTAAGCTTCTCCTCGTAGCGGCGCTTGCGCTGCTCCGATTTGCGGTTGAACAGGGCGTAGATCGTCGGCATGAGGAAGAGGGTCATGATGGTCCCGAAGGCGAGCCCGCCGACCACGGTCTTGCCGATCGGGGAGATGAGCTCCGAGCCCTCTCCGGGGAAGAAGGCCATCGGCACGAGGCCGAGGATGGTGGTCAAGGTGGTCATGAGGATCGGCCGCAGGCGGTTGCCCGCGGCTGTGACGCAGGCGTCGTTGAGCGACATGCCCCGCTTCCGCATGAGGTTCGTGTAGTCCACGAGGACGATGCCGTTGTTGACGATGATGCCGACCAGGACGATCAGGCCCACGGCGGTGAGGATGTTGAAGGCTTCGCCGGCCATGTAGTAGACCCAGATCACGCCCGTGAAGGAGAGGGGGATGGTGAAGAGGATGATGAGGGGGTCGAGGAGGGACTCGAAGAGGCTGGCCATGACGCCGAAGACGAGGAGGACGGCCACCAGCATGATGAGGGCGAACTTGCCGCCGTACTCCATGAGCTGCTTGTAGTCGCCGGAGAACTCGATGACCATGTTGTCCTCGGCCGGGATCTCGCTGGCTATGAGGGCGCGCAGCTTGGTCTCGACCTTGTCCACGGTGGTGCCGGGCTTGAGGCCGGCGGTGACGTGGATGACCCGGCCCTGGTTCTCGCGCTTTATGTCGATTGGCCCCATGGTCTTCGCGTAGCTCGCGAAGCTCGCGACGCTCACCTTCGACCCCGACGGGCTCATCACGAAGATCCTGTCGAGGTCGGGCAGGGTGCTCCTGTCGGCCTTGGACAGGATCACGAGGACGTCGTACTCGGAGCCCCCGGTCCTATACTTGGTGGCGGCGATGCCGTCCACAGCGGCCTTGATCTCGTTGCCGACGGAGTAGATGTTGAGGCCGAGGGCGTACATGCGTTCCCTGTCGATCTTGAGCTCGACTTGGGGCAGGCCGTCCTTGAGGTCGACAGTGGGCTCGGTGGCCTCGGGGATCTTCGTCTTGATCAGGCCCTGGATGGCGTCGGCCACCCGCTTGCCGGCGACAAGATCGTCGGTCTTGACGATGACGTCGATGGGGTTCGAGTTCATGCCGCCCATAGTCATGTTGCCCGAGGAGAAGGCGATGACGGCCGAGGGGAAGTCGTTGAAGTGGGATCTGAGCTTGGCCTTTACGGTCTCGGAGGAGTCTATCCTGTTCTTGAAGGCCGGCAGCTTCACCTGGATCGTGCCCTTGTTGGTGAGGGAATTTCCCATGAAGCCGAAGAAGCTGCGCTGGCCGACGGTGACGATGATCTTGTCGTAGCCCTTGACCTCTCGCTTGATGAGGTCCTCGAACTGGGTGAGCACCGCATGGGTCTCGTCGAGGGTCGTGCCGGCGGGAAGATCGACCGTGGCCGTGACCGTGTCGCTCGCCTGGGTGGGCATGAAGACAAAGCCGATCTTGGGAGCGAGGAAGAGGCTCGAGACGAAGATGCCCGCGATGACGAGGAGGGTGGCGAGCTTGTGGTGGAGGACGAAGCCGACGGCGCGGCGGTAGGCCGCGTCGAGGCCCAGGAAGAAGCGGGCGAAAGCCCCGTCGACGGCGAGGAGGAGGCGGCTCTTCAGGGGCTTCTGCCTCCTCGTGACGATGGGGAGGTAGTGGCTGGAGAGGACCGGCACGAGGACCATCGCGACGACAAGGGAAGCCGCGAGGGAGATGACGACGGTGAAGGCGAGGCTCGCGAAAAGTTCGCCCATGACGTCGAGCTGGCCCTTGAACATGAGGATCGGCGCGAAGACGCAGATCGAGGTCATGGTGGACGCGGCGACGGCGATTATCATCTCACGCGTTCCGATGATGGCGGAGACCGTGAGCTTGGCCCCCTTCTCGCGGTAGCGGTAGGTGTTCTCGAGGGTGATGATCGAGTCGTCCAGCAGCTTCCCTATGCCCAGGGCGAGGCCCGAGAGGGTCATGAGGTTGAGCGTCAGGCCGGAGAAGTACATGAGCATGAGGGTGAACAGAAGGGAGATTGGGATCGTGAGGCCTATGATGAAGGTCGGCTTGAAGCCTCGCAGAAAGATGAAGAGGATGATGATCGCGAGGAAGGCCCCGTCGCGGGCCGAGACCTGGACGTTGCGGATCGAGTTCTCGATGATGTCGGTGGTGTTGTAGAGCTCGGTGATCTTCACGCCCTGGGGGAGCTCCTTCGCGATGACGGCGAGGCGCTTGCGCACATCGCCCGCCGTCTGGACCGAGTTCTTGCCGCTCTGCTTCTGGACCGTGATCTGGACCGCGGGCTTCCCGTTGACGAAGACCAGGTTGTCCTCGTCGCGGAAGCCGTCGTAGACATCGGCGATGTCGCGCAACCTCACCGTCTTCGCGGCGGCCGGTCCCTTGCTCGAGTCGAAGGCGCCACCCTTGTAGGCGATCACCGTGTCCTTGATCTGGTCGACGCTCTCGTACTCGCCCGAGGTCGTGAGGAGGTAGTTGACCCCGGCGTCGGTGATCGATCCGGCCGCGATCTGGACATTCTGGCCCCGCAGCATGTTCACGATCTGCGTGACCGAGACGTCATAGGCCTGGAGCCTGTCCTGGGGGAGTTCCACCCTGACTATGCGCTCCCTTCCGCCCGAGACCGAGGTGAGGGCCACGCCGGGGACCTGCTCGATCCTCGGCTGGATCGTCTTCTCGGCGACCTCTCGGAGCTCCTCGGGGCTGCGGTCCCCCGTCACCATGAGTCCCATGATGGGGATCATGGCCGGGTCGAACTTGAAGATCATGGGCGTATCGGAGCCGTCGGGCAGGAAGCGCTTCACGTACTCCATGTTGTCGCGGACGCCGTTAGAGGCCTCGGCCATGTCGGTGCCGTAGGTGAACTCGAGGATGAGCATGCTCGAGCCGGAGGAGGAGGTCGAAGTCAGCTTCTTCAAGCCCGCGACGTTGCTGAGCGCTCCCTCGAGGGGCCTGGTGATGGCCTTCTCGATCTCGGCAGGGCCGGCTCCCGAGTAGGTGGTGTACACGAGGAGGACGGGCGGCTCGATCTTGGGATAGAGGTCGACCGCGAGGTTGCTCGTCGCGAAGATGCCGAGGGCCGCCAGGAGGGCGAAGATTATGAGAACCGTCGTCGGACGCCCGACGACCTTTTCAACCATGCTCATTTCGAGGCCCCCGTCACTTGGCCACGTTCGCGTCGCTCGAGGCGACGATATTGACCCTGGAACCCTCGTCGAGGAGGGTCTGGCCGCGAACGACGACGCGCTCGCCAGCGGCGACCCCATCGACGATCTCGAGGCGGTCGTCGACCAGGACTCCCATTCTCACGGCCCGCTTGCGCGCGACGGGGGAGGACTTCGCCCCGTCGGAGGCCGAGGACGGATCCTCGGCGACGAAGATGAAGCTCTCGCCCGAGCGCTTGACGAGGGCCGAGACCGGGACTGTCACGACGCCCGCGCGCTCGTCCGTGTACACCTTGATCTTCGCGAACATGCCCGAGCGCAGCTCTGCCTCGCCCGAGGCGAGCGAGAGCTTGACCTCGAGGGTGCGCGAGACCGGATCGACCACGGGGCTGAGCTCCCTCACGACGGCGCGGAAGGTCCTGCCGGGATAGGCGTCGAGGGAGATGTCGGCCCGCAGGCCCACGCGCATCTTCGATATGAAGCGCTCGGCGACGTAGGCGCGGACCTCGAGGGAGGCCGTGCTCGAGATCCTCGCGACAGCCATCTGGGGGGCGACCGTGCCGCCGAGCTGGGCGGGGAGGGCAACGATGGTGCCCGCGATGGGCGATTTCACCGCCGAGGGCACGAAGTTCATGCCGGGCCTCGAGGGATCGACCTCGAGGAGGGCCTGGTCCTTCTGCACCCGGGCGCCCACGTCGACCAGGAGCCTCGAGACCTTGCCAGCGGTGTCGGGGAACACATCCACAGTGCTGGCCGCGACGAAGTCGCCGGTTATCGCGAGGTAGTCGGCTATAGGTCCCTTCCTCGCCGTGGACACCGCCACCGCGAAGACGGTCTCGCTCGCGCCTGAGTCCTTGGCCCCTGTCTCGGCCTTGGCGGGGCCAGCGGGCCCGGAGGCGCCTTTCGAGCAAGAGCCGAGGGCGAGGAGAGCGAGGGCGGCCGCGAGGGCCAAGGCGGAGCTCCGCCCGGGGAATCGATGGATCTTCATTTTGCACCTGCCTTGGCGAGGGTCCCGAAGGGTACGTTGACTGCGTATTCGAGGTCGAGGAGCCCCGTCACGTAGTTGTAGTTCTCTGTTATCACCTGCACCTGGGCCTTGCGGAGCTCAAGCTCGGCGGACTGGACCTCGAGGAGGTCCTTCGCACCCGCGCGGTAAGCGAGGTCGGAGAGGCGGTATGCCCGGTCGGCGAGGTCGACGTTCAGCTTGAGGGCGTCGGAGCTCTTGCGCGACTTGTCGAGCTTGCGCACCAGGCTGTCAATCTCGGCCTCGGCGCCCCGGATCGTGAGGGCCAGGCCTGTCCTCGCCTGCTCGATGCCGTCGCGCATCGCGGCCAGTCCCTGGGCCTCCTGGGACTGGGGGAAGAGGCCGTTGAGCCTGAAGCTCAAGGTGGCGCGGAACATGCCCGTGCGCTGCTGCCAGGCGTCGCCGCCCTGGGTGAGGGTGCTGTCGCCCTTGAAGAGGTCGTCCTTGAAGGGGTCGCCGACGAAGCTCGGGTCGAAGTTCCATCCGAGGATGAGGCTCGGCGTGAAGATCCTGGCATGGAGCTCCTTTTCGCCGCTCTTCATGCCCTCGAGGGTCTTCACGAGGCCCTGGACGTCGAACCTGTCCCCGAGCCTCTCTGTGATGAGACGGCCCGCGTCCATGTCGGCGTAGGAGGGCAGGATGTCCCCCTTGAGCTCGAGGCCGGGGCCGCGGGGCAGGCCGAGGATCAGGGCGAAGCCGTCGAGGGCCGAGGCGTAGGCTATGCGCATCTCCTCGAGGGCGGGTTTCATGTTCTCCCAGGCCACCTGGGCAGAGAGGAGGGTGAGCTCGGGGACGAGGCCGGCCTTGAAGTTGGCCTCGGCCTGGTCGACGCGGCGCTTGGCGTTGTCGATGTTCTCCTGCATTAGCTTCATGTTCTCCTGCATGAGGAGGAGGCCGTAGAAGTTCTTTCGCACATCGCGTTCAAGCTTGCGGGTCGCCGCGGCGTAGGAGATGAGGCCGGCCTCGTAGTCGAGCCTGGCGCCCTTCATGGACTGGAGCATCGCGGCGTTCAAGACGACCTGGGCGCTCAATGAGGCGCTCAGGTTCCAGGAGGGGAGGTCGAAGCCCTGGTAGTAGACGCTGTTGTAGACTCCGGTCGCCGTCGTGGGGGCGCCGCCGCTGAAGGGCAGCATCACCGAGGTGGCCTGCGCCATGTTCATGCGTCCGAGTGTGGTGCTCACGTCGACGGTGGGCAGGAACTGGTTCCAGGAGGTCTCGGCCTTGCGCTGCTTTGTGGCGACGTCCAGACGCTGTCCGGCGAGGCCGAGATTGCGGTCGAGGGCGAGGCTCACCGCGTCCTCGACGCCGATTGTCCGTGTGCCCTCGCCCGTATGGGCGGGGGCGCTCGCCGGGCCCAGGTCGGCGGGGACCTCGGTCGACCAGGTGGCGGAGGGCCTTCCCGGATTGCCGTACGGCGCGGCGGCGGCCCTGCGGATCTCGGTCGCACCGGCCTGGGGCAGGCTCGTACCCCTGGCCTGGGCGGCCGCGGCCGGCGCGAAGGCGAAGGAGACGACGATGAGGGCGAGACCGAGGATGGCCACGCCTTTCGACGAATTGTCAGACCTTGAGATCATGGGGAACGCTCCTTCTTGGGTCCAGCTCCGGATGCGCGCGCGATGATGCGCCGGGCAGGCGGAAGACCATACGGTGGCGGGACCCGCGCATCGCGCCATGATCCCACCAAATTCTTATCCGGTCGTCCGTAGCGTTTACGGACGTACGAATCGGAATATACGATTCGCCGCGGGCCGCGGCAACAAAAACCGGTTTCATGCGGGCATTTCCATGTCGGTTCCCCCGGGCGGCTCCATGTCGATACCGCCGGGTGCTTCCATGTCGATGCCGCCGAGGATCAGGCGATGGAGCCTGCGCAGGAAGTCCAGGCCGCTCTTGCCTCCGCCTTTCGGCCCGGCCCCATGGACGAGGTAGTTGACGACCAGGAAATGGATCCAGCGAAGGGTAATGTCGAGGGAGCCCTCGATGAGGGTGCAGTCTCCGTCCTCGGCCGCCTTTGCGAGGAAGCCGTAATGGGACAGGATGCGCTCGGGGAAGGCCACCCTGATGTCGATCCTCTGGGCCCGCACCCAGTCGAGGGCGGCGAGCACCTCGGGCCGGCCCTTCAGGTAGGCTGCCGTCGTCGCCATGGCCGAATAGAGCCGATCCGGGAGCCCCCCACAGGCCTCGATCCGGGGACCCAGGACTGAGGCTATTCCCTCGTACTCCGACTCGAACATGGAGGAGAGCATGTCCTCCCTGTCCTTGAAATGCGCATAGAGCCCGCTCTTGGAAAGGCCCGCCTTCTTGGCAGCCAGCTCCATCGAAGCCTTCCATGGCCCCGATTCGGCCACGGCGGCGGCTATCGCGCCAAGGAGCCTGTCCACTTCCCCGCGCTCCTCGGTCCTGATCATGGCCCTGCTCTCGATGAGCCTGTAATCGATCGCCACCGGCTTCTTGTAATCGATGCCGCGGTGGACCAGGTCACGGGCACGGCCCGTGGCGGCGGCAGCGGCAGCGATCTCGGGCTTCTCTGAGCGGTTTGCCCTGGCTCCGTGGAAGAGGGCGAGGGAAAAGAGGCCCGAGGAAAGGGCGAAGTGGGGGAGGATCGTATCGCCGCTGCCAAAGGGCCTGTCCTGGGGAAGCCTGAGGCCCCTGGCCTCGAGCTCGCGGCGTATCCTTTCGTGGGGATTGGGCAGGCCGAGGACGACGGAGAGGTAGTAGACGAAGCCCTCCCAGTCGCAGGCGAACATTTCCAGGAAGTTCGCGAGGAGCCTGTCGATGTCCTCTGTCTTGGAAGCGAGGCTGCTGGCCTCGTAATAGAAGGAATCCTTGAGCACCGAGCAGTAGCGGTCAAAGAATCGGTCCGATACGGCCTCGAGGAGGAGTTCCTTGGCCTTGAAATGCTTGTAAAGGGCTGGTTTTGTGACGCCGAGCTCGGTGCTGACGGCGGAGAGGCTATTTGTCCTGAAGCCATCGCTTCCCCAGGCGCGGAAGGCGGCGTCGATTATTTCATCTTTTGTCACTGGTTACCGACCGGTCGTTAACCTATCCCGAGCCCCGCCTCCTTGTCAATCGGCGCAGCAGTGTCACGAAGATTGTTGGTGATGGTGGCCCCTAGAAGGCCCGCTTTACTAGGTGTATGGCATCGACGGGGCAGACCTCGTGGCAGCAGTAGCAGCGGATGCAGACATCGTAGTCGATCACGACCTTCTTCCCGCCCGCGGACTCGGCGAAGGAGAGGGCCTTCGGAGGACAGATCCTGATGCAGGCTCCGCAGCGCTCGCAGGCCCCATGGTCGAAGCTCGGACGGGCGACGGTGAGGTTGCGCAGGATCCTGTGGGCGAAGCGGGGCATCAGGGCCGAGGTGAAGTCTGTCCTCCCCTGTCCTGGAACGAGCTCGAAATCGCGGGGCCTCAGGGACTCGGGGCTCTCACCCCTGAGCTCGATGTCCTCGGCCGAGGAGATCCACAGTCCCCGGCCCAGGGCCTCGCCGAGGTAGGGGATCAGCGCGGGGTCGTAGCCGATGAGCTCGGAGGCGGTCCAGTCGAGGGCGACTGGGTCGAGGGATGCCGCGATGAGGCCAAGCTGGCGCGGTCGCCCCGCGTTCGGCCCCATGCCCTCCATAGCGACAATCCCGTCCATCAGGGAAAAGGCCGGTTTTGCCGCGAGTACCAGGTCGACGAGCATTGCAGCGAAGTCGGCCGGTTCGGGGAAGCGCAGGTGGAAGGCGCTCTTGGCGAGGCCGGGCACGAGGCCGAAGAGGTTCTTCATCGCCCCCGTGAAGTACATAAGCCTGTGGGTCTTGAGCTTTGGCAGGGACATGAGTAGGTCGGCGTCGGCGAAGGACTTGATGAAGCTGAAGTGCTTCACTCGCCTTCCCTCGGGGCAGGGAACCTCGACGCCCTCGCCCGCGTCCGCCCAGCTTGCGCCCTCGGCCTCGGCCGCTGCCTTGATCCCGCTCTTCCTGCCCACCGCGTCCTGGGACTGGAATCCCGGGGAATCGCCGACGATGATCCGCGTGGCCCCCCTCGTCTTAAGGAGGCGCAGGAAGGCGCGGAGCAGTTCGGGGTGGGTGGTGACGGCGCGGTCCGGCTCCGAGGCGTTGAGCATGTTGGGCTTTACGAGAACCCTCGCTCCGCCCACTTCCGGAAAGCCCGAGAGCTCGACTGCAGAGGCGACAGCCCTATCCAGGGCTTGCGGATCGTAGGATGGGCATCTGACGAGGGAGACAAGGGTCTTCATGCGCTGGGCCTCCGGGAAGCTCTTGTGGCGATCATATGCTGGTCGAGAGGGGCTCTAGAAGATCAGTCCAAGGCCGAGTCCAAGGTTCCAGGCCGGGGAGGAGCCCGGTCCTGCCCTGAGCACAAGGCTGGCGCTCGCCACAAAGGGAGCGGCCAGGGGCATGAGGTGGAGCTCGAGGGCGAGGCTCGCGGGCCAGGAGGGCGAGAGGGCAGAGGCCCTGGCGCGGAACTCGAGGGAGCCAGAGAGCCCGGCCTGCCATGATGGCTTTGCCAGCCACAGAGCGCTCCTGAGGAGGGGGACAAAGGCGGGACTTGAGCCCGAGAGGTCGAGGAAGAAGGCAGGGGCGAGGCCGAGCCGCGCAGGCCCCAGGGGGAGGGATGCGGGGAGGGCAAGCTCGAGGCCGCTCCTTGGGTAGGGCGCGAGGGGAGAGGCCGAGCCGCTCCATGAGGCTCGCAGATAGAGGGCGCTCGCGGGCAGGCTCCGTGTCAGGGCGTAGCCGAAGGAGGCGGCGAGGTCGCTAGAGCCTATCCCGCCACCAGCGCTCTCGGCCGTGGCCGATACGGCCAGGGTGGCATTCCCTCCGACCGAGTACGCTGCATCGACACCAAAGGCCGAATCCGAGAGGCCGGCCAGGGCAGCGATCCAGGTGAGCTCGGTCCCGACCGTGCCAGCGGCCTCGCTCTCGGGATCGGGGAAAAGGAGGCTGCCCGGGCTAGCGGCGAGGGCCGAGCGGGGTCCGATGTGCAAGGAGCTGTCGATGCCAACACTTGCTGTGGCCAGGATGGGCTCTCTGCCCGGGTCCGATCCCGCGGGCCGGGCCTCGAGCCTTATCTGGTAGATCCCGTCGGGGAGGGGCCTTCCCCTGGGATCCCGGCCGTCCCATCTGAAGCCCTGGTCCCAGGTTTCGAGATCGCCGAAATCCTTTTCGGCGACCTTGGTGCCAGAGCCGTCGAATATGGAGAGGGTGGCGCTCCCCTGTGCGGTGACGTAGAAGCCTATCGTGGACTGGCCAAGGGTCCCCGCGTTCCTCGGATTGAAGGCCGCGGGCTGGGAGCGCAGGAGGGAGAGTTCGAAGGCTGCCTTGTCCAGGACAATGGAAAGCTCGGTATTCCGGGCCTCCTCGATCCTTACGCTGAGCCTCTTCTCCCTGA
>JANXYO010000090.1 GCA_025356015.1 Spirochaetaceae bacterium | reverse complement strand
AACCGATGGGCAAGAGGACGAGGACCCGCCTCCAGGCCTCGGCGTGGTCATCGAGGCCTTCGCAGAGCGTGATCCTCTCAAGAGGGAGCTTCGCCCCGCGCTCCAGGGCGGAGAGGACAGCAGCGAGGCGCTCGGCCTCGCCCTCGGCCACCCTGCCCTTGGCCCTTGCCGCGATTGCTGCGAGCTCGCGAAGCCGAGCTGGGGCCTCGGCGCCAAGGCTTCCGTCCCAGCCGTGGAGCCTCCAGGTGTCGATCCAGTCGAGGAGCCGCTTCGCGGTCGCGAGGGGGTCGACCTCGAAGGACTTGGCATAGGAGGGAATGTCGGCCTTCGACTCGTTGAGAAGGCCCAGGAAGGCGCCCAAGCGCTCGATGCCCGAGACATAGCTGCGCCAGAGCCCCGTGTGGAGCTCGAGGAACTCAAGGAGGCCCTTCGGCCCGAGCCTCATGGCCCCCAGGCCATCGACGGGCTCCGGAGGGGCGCCGTCAAGGTGGAGGCCGAAGGTGATGGTGATCTTCATGGCTTGATTCTGGAGAAGGCGATCTCCTGTGGCAGGAGGAAGTATGCTTTCGGATCATCAGCCTCGACACTGGCCGCACAGAAGACAAGTCCCGAAACGCTGAACTGAAGGCCATCAAGTGTGTCTCCACCCTTGATGACTTTCTTCTCGAGGGCCTTCTCGAAGGCAACAAGGACCCTGTCGATGCTCGAGGTCTTGAGCGAATGGGCGGCCGCGATGGAAGACTTGTTGGCTGCGACATAGGACACAAGGTCATCCACGGTGAAGTCGTATTCGATGCCGTCAAGAAGGGAGTCAAGCACGGCAGATCTCTTCTCGTAGGGATCGTCGAGGATGATGATCTTTCCCGGGATGCTGCCACCAGCGGCATCCCTGATCGCGGCCATGAGGACATCCCTCTCCTTCTTGGTCCCGAACATCGTCGAGGTCGTCTCGTACAGGACGAGGACACCGGGGCTGGAAAGAGCCTGTTTGAGGGAGCCGGAGTCAATCACCCCCTTTCGCCACTCCGCCTCGATCCCGAGCTTTGCCAGGGTGTCCTTGAGTATCCAGCGCTTTCCGGTCCGCGGGCGCCCAAGCACCGTGAAGAAGCGCCTTTTCGGATCCTGGAGAAAATCACGGTACCTTGATTCGAGGCTGGAAAGAGCGGCATATCCAGAGAGTCTTTCCATGTTTTTCTCCTTGTCCAGAGCGCATGAGGATAGGCCCGCACCAAGCGTGCCGTCAACAGAAATCAGAGCGACCGGCCTTATCGCGCGAAGCCAATGCCGGCCTTGGGCCTCTTGATCGCGCAATCCTTCTCGAGCTCGGCGATGATGATTCTGCCTTCGGGATCGAGGCCCGAGTACTCCACGCGGTCGGCCATGGCCGCGATGTCGCCGGCGGTGAGGAGGCCATCCAGGCGAGCGAGGCCCGCGCCCAAGTCCTCGTCTGTGGCGAGGCCGGGGTAGAGGCGGCACAGGAGCCTGCGCGCCCCCTCGCTGGTCAGGGGCCTGAAGCCCACCTTGAACTGGAAGCGCCGCAGCGAGGCCTCGTCGAGGCTCTCGAGGAAGTTCGTACAGGCTATGAGGATGCCCGAGAAGGACTCCATCTGGGTAAGGAGCTCGTTCACCGCGCTAACCTCCCAGGAGTGCTGGGCCGAGGCCCTCCGGCGCAGGAAGCTGTCGGCCTCGTCGAGGAGGAGGATGCCGGCCTTCTCGGCCTCGGCGAACGCCGCGGCTATGCGCTCCTCGGTCCCGCCCACGAATTTGTCGAGGAGGTCTGAGGCCCGCCTGAGGACGAGGCTTAAGCCCGCCTCCTTGGCCAGGTGCTTGCAGAGCTCGGTCTTGCCCGTGCCCGGGGGCCCCCAGAAGAGCATGCGAAGGCCGCGTCGGGCGGGCTCCTCCCTCCGCGCGCGCCAGGCCTCGATGGCCCTGCGCATAGCCTGGACGCTGGTGTCGCAGTTGAGGATCTCCGGATCGTAGGTCCCGACGACGGGCCTGGGCATGGCGGAGGCCGCACCCTGCATGAGCTTGGCCTGGCTCGCGAGGGCGGCCCTCAGGGCCTGCTCGTCACTCAAGGCACTCCCCGAGGCCCTCGAGGCGACGAGGAGGCCCATGGCCATCGCGATGCCAGCGGCGTTGGGGTCGTACTCGTCGGACAGCCTGTCGAGGAGTCGGGCATCGAGCTCCACTCCGCGCTCGGCGGCGCAGGCCTCCCAGAGCCTCCTTCGCTCGCGGGGCGAGAAGCGCTCAAAGCGCAGCGAGAAGGAGAAGCGGCGCTTGACCGACTCGTCCATGAACTCGGTCCAGTTAACGATCCAGACGATCTTGCGCTTCG
>JANXYO010000059.1 GCA_025356015.1 Spirochaetaceae bacterium | reverse complement strand
CTCAGGCTTGTCCATGCGGGCGATCCAGGGCCAGAGGGAGCAGTCAATGGCTTGCGCCATTCCTGCCACCTGACATAGACTCCGTCTCGTTACTCAGCATGGGCGTTCAGGTGGCAGGATAACTCTGGAATAGACGGCAGGAATGACCGGAATACGCAATAAACTCGGCGAGCGTCTTCGAGGGCGGCCGCGAGGCGGCCCCGGAGGATTTCAAGGGCGGTCATGCCTGAGCCTCGGAGGGCTTTTCGGGAATGGCATTGATTGCCTCTTGCTCTTCCCTTTTTCTCATTCGTGGAGCCTCAGAGAGGAAGGGCAATATCTTGGACTCTTGCGCTCGGGCCAACTCGGCCAAGTCATCTTGTGTTGCGTGGTCGTATCGCGCCGTCATCGTGTCAGTAGAATGGCCGGTAAGCAAGTGGAGCTTTGCATCAGAGACAGAGCCCCTAAGCATTGCGTTACAAAAATGTCTGAGGGAGTGGAAGGACAGTGCCCGCTTGGTCCTAACGTTCTCGTCTATGCCTATCTGCCTCAAAGCAGAATAGAAGCCACGCTCAATTGCTCGCACATCGAGGGGGGCATCGGGCCGAATGCCGTAAATGAGAAAGCCGTCTTGTCCGTGAGGGTTCGAGCGATTGAGAGCCTCAAGGGCTTCTTTCACCATTCTGGGCAAGGGAACGATGCGAACGCGGCCGGTTTTTGTCCCTTTCATGCCTTCGAGCTTGCCCCATGAGCTAGCGACGGTTAACGTCTTTTCGCCTATGTTCGCCAGCTTGAGCGCCTGTATCTCGCCGATGCGAAGCGCACAGGAAGCGCCGAGGAGAATGGCGCCCCGGATACGTGGATCGAGGCCAGGAAGCGAAAGAACCGCTTTGACTTCATCCTCGGTTGGAATGCCCTTCTCGCGGGTATCGTTGCCGAGCTTGCGAATGCTCGCCGCCGGGTCCGTCGAGATAAGGCCGAGGCGCGTTGCCTCGTGGAGCGGAATGGTCGCGGCCGCTAGAATCGCGTTGATGGATTGATTCCCGAGGCCCGACTCGCCTTTTAGTTTCAAGGCGAAGTCTTCGAGCATGAATGGGCGAATCGTCGGGAGACGGAGCGAGGGGAAGGCAGGGCGAATATAGTTCTCGACGTAGGCCGCACAATGGGCGACATACTCGCGCCCGATCCGTTGCCCGCGAGCGCGTTTGCCTTGGATATAAGAGGAGCTATCCCAGTTCCAAAAGTCGGCGCAGTAGTCGGCATATTGAAGCGAGGTTTTCCGGGGCGAAGTGCCACCGCGTCGCCTGAGCTCCTCGCCGATGAGGAGCGCTCCCGCCCTCGATGTCGGCGGGAATGCCTTCGGGTCAAGGTCCAGCTCTGCAATGAGCGAAACGGCCGAGCGAGCAGTCTTATAATGCCCTGTCGCCTCGTCCCAGAGCTTCACATAGTAGCGGGATTGTCCTTTCCTCGATGAAGGGCGCTTAAAAACAGAAACCGGCTTCCGAGCCATTCCGACCTCGCCTTTCCCATTTGGGTTACAAATGGGTCACAAGTTTGGAATTACTTCGGAATCCGGTTTTCCGGTCTTCCTCTAATTTGCTTCGCTGTAAGGTCTTAAAAGTGGAGAATGGGGGATTCGAACCCCCGACCTATAGATTGCGAACCTATCGCTCTACCAACTGAGCTAATTCCCCATGGTCGCGTTGGGCGACGAGACGGAATATAGACCGGGCTGAGGGGGAAAATCAATAGGGTTGCGATAGCTTTGAGGGGGCTGGAGGGACGGGATGAAGAGGAAGTACGGGGCCGCGGCGGCGATTTTGGGCCTTTTGCTAGGTTTCGAGGCCCCCTTGGGGGCTGCTCCGGCCGGGATGAGGACAGCCGAGTGCTTTGTCCTCATCGAGGAAGGTGCCTCAAGCGAGGGCAATTCCCTCTTCCTGAGCCGGATGGGCGTCGAGCCCGAGCTCCTTCGCTACTGGGTGCCGACGAGGTTCACCAAGACGGGCAAGCTTAAGTCCACAGCCGCCGAGGGCAAGCTGAGCTACACGGCGGAGACGCCGGTCCTGCTCGAAAAGAAGGGGAAATCGGCCCTCTACCAGGTTCCGGTGACCTTCGGCGGGCCGGCCCTGCCCAAGGCCGAAAAGACTGTCAAAGTCGACTTCAGGCTGAAGGATCTCCTCGTGAAGGGAGACATCCTCCAGCCCGGGGCGATGGCCATCGAGCTCGCGGTGGCCAAGGCAGGGATGGCCGAAGGAAGGGCCTGGGTGATCGACATGAAGCGCCTCAAGGACGGGAGCCTGAGGGCGACCGTAGGCCTTTCGCCCTGAGCGTTCCGCTCCTGTGCTATGCTCTGATCCATGAAACGCCTGCTCCTGCTGGCCTTGGCCGCCTGCCTTCCCCTGCTTGGCTCCTGTCAGCCGATGTCGTCGGCCCTTCCCACGAGGGGCTGGGACCACATCGTGGTCCTCTGGGAGGAGAACCGCAGCGCCGACGAGGTGCGCGACCTTCCCTACATTAGGGCGCTCAGGGCCTCCGGGACGACCTTCACCCAGTCCTTCGCCGTCGCTAGGCCGAGCCAGCCGAACTATATCGCCTTTTTCTCGGGCTCGACCCAGGGTGTCATCTCGGACTCCGACCACGACATCACCGCCCCGAACCTCGCCACGGTGATGGCAGCCGCGGGGCTTGAATACATCAGCTATGCCCAGGGACTGCCTTCGGTGGGTTGGAGGGGCTCGGTGAGCGGAGCCTATCGGCGCAAGCACAACCCGGCCGTCAGCTCCACGAACGTGAGCCCCTCAGCCATCAGGCCCTTCTCGGACTTCCCCAGCGACTATGCGGCGCTTCCGGCCTTCAGCTTTGTCGTCCCCGATCAGGACCATGACATGCACGACGGCACGCCCGAGCTCGCCGACCAGTGGCTTTCCGACAACCTTGGCGCCTATGTCGAGTGGGCGAAGACGCACAATAGCCTGTTCATCCTCAGCTTCGACGAGCCGAGCACGGCGGCCGGGGTTGACGTGGCCTCCACCCCCATCCTGACCGTGGCCGCGGGGCAGGGGATCGCCCCGGGGACAGAGCTCGGAGGGAGGGTCGACCACTACGGGATGCTCGCCTACGTCCTGGGTTGCTTTGGCCTGGAGGGGCGGCTGCCTTAGGGCGGGGGACGGTGCTGGGGACAGTGCTGGGGACGGCATTAGCGACAGCCGGCTGGGGACAGTGCTCGAGCCGCGAGTTCGGTCCGGGGACAGTGCTGCCAAAAACGGGGAGGGGTACCCGCGGGGTGAGAGCTCGGAAGGGCCTAGACGACGCGCTTGAACCAGGCGAGCGAGAGGAAGGCGGCGAGCAGGACGATAAGTCCGGCAAGGCCCGAGAAGAGGGCCCCGACCTCGGTTTTTTCCTTCACGAGGTTTAGCTGCTTCCCCAGCTGGCGGTAGATCTCCCTGAGGTTCGAATCCGAGTCGGCCTTGTAGTACTTCCCCCTGGTGATGTCTGCGATCGATTTGAGCGAGGCCTCATCGAGCTGGGCGCGCATCGACCAGCCGCCGAACCCCACGATCTGTCCCGCCGTGGTCCCGAGGCCTACGGTGAAGATGCGCACGCCGAGGTCTGCGGCCTTCCTGGCTGCCTCGATCGGGTCTGTCCCCGTGTTGGTCTGGCCGTCGGTGAGGAGGATGATCGCCGCCGACTTGAAGGAGCCGGCCTCGACGGGCTCGGGGGGAGGTGGCGGAGGAGGGGCGTTCGGGTCGAGGGGGGCCGTGCGTCCAGCCTCGATGGGCCCTATGTCGATGTTCAGGTTCTCGAAGATGGCCGAAAGGGAGGCGAGGATCCCGTTTCCGACAGCCGTGCCCCTCTGGAGCCTGAAGCGGTCTATGGCCGCGAGGATCCCGTCCCGGTCGAGGGTCGGGGGCTGGACCAGGGTGGCGGTGGCGGCAAAGGCCACCACGCCGATCTTCACGTTCGCGGGTTGGGCCTTCACGAAGTTCCGCGCGGCCTCCTGGGAGGCCTGTATGCGTGAGGGCTCGATGTCGCGGGCCCTCATGCTGCCCGAGATGTCCATCGCCAGGATGACAGTGCCGGCATCGGAGGGGAGGACGACCTCTCCCTCGGGTCTCGCCGTAGCGAGGATGGTGGCGGCGAGAGCCAGAAGGAGGAGCAGGGGCGGCAGGTGGCGCCTCAAGCTCTGTCCCCGGCCCAGGGCCTCCCGCACCAGGCCCATGGCCGAGTAGGGGAATGCCGAGGCGCTCCTGCGGCGCAGGATGATGATGTAGGTGGCGACGAGGACGGGAAGAAGGGCCAGGAGCAAGAGCATCCTCGGCCAAAGGAAGGTCATGGTGCGAACCCCCTGCCGGCGGCCGCTCCGCCGGCAAGCTGGGAGCGGCGCTTGCGCAAGATGGCGAAACCGAGGATCGCCTCGGCGAGGTCGTCCTCGGTCGACAGCTCAAGGACGTCGGCGCCCGCGTTGTCGAAGCCGGTCCTGAGCTCGGCCTCCCTTCGGGCCGAGGCGGCGGCGAAGCGCCTCCGAAGGCCTGAGTCATGGCTGTCCACCTGGACCTGCTCACCGGTCTCTGCGTCCTGGAGTGTGATGATGCCGAGGTCGGGCAGCTGGAGCTCCAGGGGGTCTACCAGGCGCACGGCGACGAGCTCGTGCCTCCGTGCGAGATAGGACAGGGGCTCGGCCCAGCCAGGGAGGCTGAAGAAGTCGGAGACGACGAAGACAAGGGAGCGGCGCTTGGCGAGGTCGATGGCCGTCATGAGGGGTCCGCGGAGGTCGGTCGGCGGGGAGGACTTCAGCCTCGGCCTCGAAACGATGCGGTCGAGGAGGTAGAGCAGGTGCATGCGCCCTCCGCGCGCGGGGACGAGTTCCTGGTCCTTCCCGTCGTAGAGGAGGGCCCCGATCCTGTTGCCCTTGCCCGCGAGGAGGCGGGCCATGACGAGTGCGAAGTCGGCGAGGAGGTCGAGCTTCTTCGCCCTCCCTGAGCCGAAGTAGACCGAGGGGCTCAGGTCCAGGACGAACCAGGCCGTGATGTCGCGGTCCTCGTCGAAACGCCTGACATAGGGTGCGCCGAGGCGGGCGGTGACGTTCCAGTCCATGAAGCGCACATCGTCCCCGTACTGGTACTCGCGTATCTCGGCCAGGTCGAGTCCGAGGCCCCGGAAGAGGCTGCGGTAGTCCCCGAGCACCATGCCATCGAGCTTGCGCAGGACGGTCCATTCGAGGCGCTTGAGGAGGGCCTCAGTCCGCGTGGAGCTCGACATGGCTCTCCATGGGCGCCTCGGGCGCCGGTATCCACTCCATGATCGTCTTCAGGATCGCGTCGCTCGTCATGGAATCGACGATCGCCTCGTAGCTCAGCACCAGGCGATGCCTGAGGACATCGCTTGCCATGTCGATGAGGTCCTGGGGGTGGACGTAGTCCCTGCCCCTCAGAAGGGCCAGGGCTTTCGAGGCCTCGACGAGGTGGATGGTCGCCCTCGGGCTTGCCCCGAAGAGCACGTAGCGCGCGAGCTCCCCGAGGCCGACGCGCTCCGGGTCGCGCGTCGCGCCTGCGAGCTTGACCGCGTAACGCATGAGGGAGGGGTCGACGTAGACCTTCCTCGCCCTGGCCTGGAGGGCGAGGATCTGCTCGGTGCTCGCCACAGCGGCGACGGTCTCGCTGATGCCCGTGATCCGCTCGACGATGACGAACTCCTCGTCCTCGCTCGGGTAGCCCACGAGGACCTTCATCATGAAGCGGTCGACCTGGGCCTCGGGCAGGGGATAGGTGCCCTCGGTCTCGATGGGGTTCTGAGTCGCCATGACGATGAAGGGGCGCGGGACCTTGTAGCTCCGCCCCGCGATGGTGACCTGGTACTCCTGCATCACCTCGAGGAGGGCGCTTTGGACCTTGGCCGGGGCCCTGTTGATCTCGTCGGCCAGCAGGAGGTTCGTGAACACGGGGCCGGGGGAAGTTGAGAACTCCCCGGTCTTCTGGTTGAAGATCCTTGTGCCAACGAGGTCGGCGGGGACAAGGTCGGGCGTGAATTGAATGCGCCTGAAGGAGGCGTGGACGCTCTCGGCGAGGGTCTTGATCGTCAGGGTCTTGGCGAGGCCGGGCACGCCTTCCACGAGGAGGTGGCCGTTCGCGAGGACGGCGACGAGGACGCGCTCCAGGAAGTGGTCCTGGCCGACGACGATCTTCTTGACCTCGTAGAGGACCCTTTCCATGAGCTCGGCGTGGCCCTTGCCATTTCCGTTCCCGTTGCCTGAGCCATTCCCGTTGCCGGCCATTTTTCCGTCATCGCCCGCCATGGCATTCTCCTAGAAGGGATTGAGGCCGAAGCCCCGCATCGCCTGCTCGAAGGGGACTGCGAAGGCGATGCCGATGAACACGCGCTGCTCGTAGGGATTGAGGATCGAGGTGACGAGGCCGACGACATCGCCCTGGCGGTCCACGAGGGGGCCGCCCGAGTTGCCGGGGTTGGCGGCAGCGTCGAACTGGATGAGGCCCGAGAGGGTGTTCCCTCTGATTGGCGAGACATAGGAACGGTCGAGGCCCGAGACGACGCCCGCCGAGAGCGAGGGGCCGATGCCGAAGGGGAAGCCGACCGCGAAGACCTCGTCGCCCACCTTGAGGCCGGCGGTGCTCCGGAGGGTCGCCGGCTTGAGCTCGTCGGGGTGCTGCCGCGGCATGAGGAGGGCGAGGTCCCGGTCGGGGTCGGCCGACACGATATCAGCATCGGACTCGCTGCCATCGGAAAAGACGACGCCAAGCCTCGTGGCCCCGGCGATGACGTGGTTGTTTGTGATGATGAGGCCTTCCTCGTTGACGACAACACCCGTCCCGACTCCTGTTTCCTTCTCCTTCGAGCCCTGTCCCTCGAGCTGTCTGACCCTGACGACCGAATCCCTGATCGCGCCGTAGGCGATTGAGGCGGTCGAGGGCGGCGGGGGCAGCTGCCCGAGGCTGTAGCTCACCGCCTTGTCTATGTCTTGCTGGGTGAGGACGCGGGGTTGCTTGGCAAAGGCAAGAACGCCAATCGTCGCCACCAGGGCGAGGGCGAGGAGGCCTATGGCCAGATTGGTCCTGTTGCGGTAGTCGTCGAGGAAGCGGAGTCCCCGCCGCGGCAGGGTCACCGCAACCTGGGCGCCGGGGCCAAAAGCCGCGCGTCCACGACCCGGGCCCTTTCCCGAGCTCTGTCCCCGACTCTCCGGTCCCCGGCTCTCCGGTCCCCGGCTCTCCGAGCCCTGTCCCCGGCCAGACGCTTGTAGGGCTGAGATCCTGAGTGCTTCGCCTGACGCTTCATGATGAGGACCGCCGGGCATCCGGGCGTTCTCTCCCTGGCTCCTCGCCGGCTCTGAAAAGGAGTCAGCCTCATCCGGGGCTTTCGCCGTCGCCCTGTAGATCGGCCTGCGTCTCATACGACTGTCCCCAAATATACCTACGTTTGTCCATGCGTACCTGTTAATAAATGCGTCCCTGAGCACTGTCCCCGGTCTCGTTTCCAGCTCCGGTCTCGTTTCCAGCTCTGTCCCCGCCAGAGCCAATCCCGGTTCTGTACTTGTTCCGAGGCTGGTTGGCCGCTACTATCTTGAGCCTATGAACCGACAAGCTTGGAAGCGGAAACTCGAGGCGTGCTGCGGAGATGGCCTGGGACCACGGAGCGAGGACATCGTCGCAAGGCTCGAGGAGCTCGCTGTCGGGGAGGAAGCATCAATCGAGTGGGGACTCTGGGGCTGCCTCACCTCGGCTTCGGGTCGGGCGAACGGGGTCCTCCTCCTCACGGAGTCCCTTCTTGTTTTCGCCGCCCCGGCGCCTGGCCCCCTCCGCGTCTGGTCGCTCCGTGGCCTGCCTGGTGGCGGTCCACGCGCGCCCATTGTCGCGGGGACCTCTTGGTCCTCGGGCCCCGAGACCTGGACCTTCTCCGAGGCGATGCCCGATGCCATCCCACCGGTCTCCCCACCGAGCACTGTCCCCGCCCTTGGGGCCGCAGGGATGCAGTCATCACTCGTCGCCGGCGCCCGCCGCCTCATGGAGGCAGTCGTGGGCGAGCTCGGAATCCTCCTGCCCGACGCATGGGGCCTCGCCGCCACCTGCTACGACAGGGTCGGGATGGCAAATGACGAGAGGCGGGTATTCGCGGCTCTAAGCCTGCTTCCCTTCATGACGAAGCCCGGGCTGGGACCAGAGGGGATGAAGCCCTTTTTCCGTGACGAGACCCTCGATGGGCGTGAACGCGCCGAGCTCCTGCTCTGGGCACCAGGCATCGAGGCCGCCGTCGCGGCGAAACGGACCCTTGCCTGGGGCGGGGGCCTGGCCCGGCTGAAGAAGCGGGACGAGGCCGAAGGCGGAACGGGCTTCCACAGGGCCGCCGAGGCTTTCATACAATGGGCGGACATCTATGTGACCGCCGGAGGCTTGGCCAGCGGGGACGCCGATTTTCTTAAGGCCCTCACCCGGAGGATCCTTGATCCCGCTCAGGGCCCTGCGACGTCGGGCAGGAATGGGTATGAAAGCCCGCCTTATTCGAGCGGGGACAGAGCTGGGCCTGGAGGCGGGGACAGTGCTCGAGGCGGGGACAGTGCTCAAGGCGGGGACAGTGCTGGCGCGGGATCCGTTGGAGTGGCAAGGGCAAGCGCCGCGGTCCAGAGTCCGGAGGGGGGAGACGCCATGGTCGAGGCGGCTCTTGCCACGGCCCTCGCCAAGCTTGATGCCCTCACCGGCATGAAGCCGATCAAGGACCAGGTGAGGAGCCTCTCCAACCTCATGCGGGTCAGCCGCAAGCGCGAGGCCCTTGGCATGAAGGTGCCCCGCTCGAGCCTGCATTCTGTTTTCACGGGCAGGCCTGGCACGGGAAAGACGAGCGTCGCTCGGCTGCTTGGAGAGATCTACGCAGCGCAGGGCTTCCTGGCGAAGGGCCACCTGGTGGAGACCGACCGCTCTGGCCTCGTCGCGGGCTTCGTGGGGCAGACGGCGGGCAAGGTCGACGAGGTGGTGGGACGGGCCCTTGATGGGGTCCTCTTCATCGACGAGGCCTACACCCTCGCACCAGAGGACGGGGGCAACGATTTCGGACAGGAGGCCGTCGACATCCTCCTCAAGCGCATGGAGGACTACCGGGACAGGCTCGTCGTGATAGTCGCCGGCTATCCCTCCGAGATGGAGCATTTCCTGGAATCGAACCCCGGCCTTGCGAGCCGCTTCGGGCGCAGGTTTCTCTTTGATGACTTCAGTCCAGATGAGCTCGAGACAATCTATCTCCGCTTCGTCTCGGATACCGGGATGCGCCTCACCGACGGCGCCCTTGGCAAGCTCAGGGTCTTCCTCAGGGCGTCGTGGGAGCTCCGCGACGATTCCTTCGGGAACGGACGATTCGTCCGTAATTACTTCGAGCGAAGCCTCGAGCGCCAAGCTGACCGCCTGGCTCCCTTTCCGGAGCTCACACCCGAGCTCCTTTCCCTGATCGAGGAGACCGATCTTCCGGACGCGTGAGAGGGCAGCTGCCATGTGGAGATAAAGAAAGCGGGCGCCCAGGAAAGGGGAGGGTACCCGCCAGGGACGTCGCCGCCGTCGGTCTCGGCGCCGCCCCCGTCAATCTACCAAGGATGCGATCCTTGCGGGGATTACTAGTTTCTTGCTTCCGGCGCCGCATTTCAGCCTCCTCGCCGCCCGGGAGGTAGGAGGCCCACTGGAATGCATGGTAAGAATGGCGGCAGAATGCAATTCAAATGCGCGCGTCGGAGGATATATGCTGCTGATCTCCCGCGAGGAGCTCCTCGCACTTTTCTCGATGCGCGATGCGATCGAGTCGAACAAGCGGGCCTTCATCACCCAGTCGCGCCGGGAATGCGACTGCCCGCTCCGGACGAGCCTGAGCACAGAGAAGGGTGAGTGCCTGGTCATGAGCGCCCATATCCGCGGCCTCGAGTCCACCGGGGTCAAGATAGTCTCGGTTTTCCCGGGCAACCGCCTTCTGGGAAAACCCACAGTGCCCGCGACGATGATCCTCCTAGACGGGGAATGCGGAGAGGTCCTGGCCCTGCTGGATGGAACTTCCCTGACCCAGATGAGAACTGGCGCGCTCACCGGGGCAGCCACCGAGATCCTCGCGCGGGACGACGCCTCGGTTGGGGCACTTTTCGGCTGCGGGGGCCAGGCCCCCTTCCAGCTTCTTGGCATGCTCGACGCGAGGCGCTTCGCGGAGATCAGGGTCTACGACCCCGATGAGCCGAGGCTGAGGGCCTTCGTAGAGGGCCAGGCCGGGCTCTGCGATGGCTTCGGCACGCGCCTCGTCGCGGCGCGGAGCGCCGAGGCCGCAGTCGAGGGCGCCTTGGTCATAACAGCGGCGACGACCTCGAGCCGGCCCGTCTTCCCCTCAGAGGCGGTGGCAGCAGGAGCCCATGTGAACGGCATCGGGTCCTACACCCCCCCATATGTGCGAGATCGATGCCGGCCTCATCGCGAGGGCGGACCGGGTGTTCGTGGACAGCAGGTCGGCAGTCCTCGCCGAGGCCGGGGACTTCATACAGCCCATCGGCGCAGGAATCTTCGGTGCCGCCCGCATCGACGGGGAGCTTGGCGAGGTCCTCGACGGGAGATTGCCGGGCAGACGTGACCGCGGGGAGATCAGCCTTTTCAAGTCGGTCGGCTTCGCCGCCCTCGACCTGACCGCGGCCAGGGCTATATATGAGAAGGCGAAGGCAGCGGGGGTCGGAAGGGAGCTTGCCCTCTAGCCCGAGGGCTCGAGCGGGGGACAGAGCTCGACGGGGACGGCTTGACGAGGGACAGAGCTCGACGAGGGCCGTTGCCCGCCCGGGGACAGAGCTCGCCCCGGGACAGAGCTCGCCACTGCTCGACCGGGGACAGAGCTCGCCTGCGAGCTTGCCGCTAACCTGATAGGGCTCGCTTCGCGAGGGACAGTGCTGAGGGGGCCTGGGCGATCCCGCCCAGTGAGGTGACCCGAAGCTCGCTCGGCATCATGCGCCCCACGGCATAGACGGCGTCGATGGTCTCATCCAGGGGGATAGGGTTACGGTAGCCGCCCAGAATGAGGTCGGCGACCACAAAGGCCGAGGAAGTGGCGACGGCATTTCTTGTGTGGCAGGGAATCTCGACAATGCCCTGGACGAGGTCACAGACCGAGCCCATTGTATTCTGGAACAGACGGCAGCCGCGTTCAGGGCGAGGCCTGCGTGCCCCCCCGCAGCATCGACGACAGCGGCTGCGGCCATGGCGCCGGCGGCACCGATCTCGACCTGGCAGCCTGCGACCTCGGCGGCGAAGGTGGCGCGCTCCGCGACGACCATCCCGACTAGGCCAGCCGCATACAGGCACCGAACCGCTTTTTCACGGTCGGCTCCGAGCTCCTCGCACAAGGTCGCCATGACAGCCGGGATGACGCCGGCCGAGCCAGCTGTGGGCGCCGCGCATACGACACCCATGCGGCAGTTCACGTTCATGGCCGCCATTGCCCTCGCGGCCGCCCTGGTGTGGAGGCCACCCACGGCCAGCGATCCGCTTGCATCGCGCTCCATGACCGTGGCGGCCGTCGGTGAGAGGAGCTGCATCCTTGGCAAGTCCGGGCTGAGCCACTCTCGCACGGAGGAGAGCATCACCTCGAGCCTGCGGCCCATCTCAGCCTGGATAGCCTCAGGACTGAGGCCGAGGAGGGCTGCCTCGTAGGCAATGCCGAGCTCGCCTAAGCTTGCCCCCTGGCTTTCGGCGGCCTCGAGGATGGCCTTGCCCGAGGAGAAGGGAACGCTTCCCTTCTTCACGAACATGAGTGGCTCGGCCTGCCATATCCTGGAGACGCTGGCCACGGCCGCGAGAGGGACCAGAAGCGAGGGCGGAAGGGCGGAGGATCGCCTGGCCCAGACCAGGGCATCCTGTCCCTGGACAACCATCGCCGTCGGGGAAAGGAGGCAGCCGTCACCTGCGAGGAGGTGGCTCGCCTCGCCGACGGAATCGGTACCCGTCTCGACAAGGACCGTGTGGGTCTCACCGCCGAGGCTGACCGGCCAGCCCTCCAGCTCGGTCACCTCCACCGCCCCGCCACCTATCGGCTTGCCCAGCAATGAAATTGTCCGGCCCGATACTCCGACGAGCTCGATCCTGACGGAATTTGGGTGGTCGGCTCCAGCCAGGGCCACGATGGCAAAGCCGGCATCAAGACCGAGTGTGGGAGCCAGGCTGAGGGCCTCACGGAAGTTTGGGTCAGTAATGCGCCAGCCGAGCAGGGCGGCGACGAAGGCCAGATCGGATCCCTGCTCATGGTAGCAGCGTGCATGGGAACCATCAGGATCGAACCTGAATGCCGCCCGACGCGGTTTCTCGCCCAGGAGGGACAGTGCTATGGCGCCAAGATGGTAGGAACCTGCGGTGTGAGAACTCGATGGCCCGCGCATGACGGGATCGAGGACATCATTGAGGATGCTTGGAGCTGACCTGATGGGGAGCTTAGCTCAGGCCCAGGCCAGCGGGTAAGCCTCCGCCCAGGGGCTCCAGGGTATTTCCCTTGACGGAATCAAATCTGAAGTGCGAATAGAAAGCTAGAGAAACGGCATCGCGGTTTCTGGTAGGATGTGGTTACCACACAACAAACTATCAGGAGGTCCTACAATGCCGTACACCCATCTTACCAGCGACGAGCGCGACGCGCTACAGGTCTTCAGGGCTCTGGACCTGGGAATGGGCATCATAGCCAGGATCCTGGGAAGGCACCCTTCCAGTCTCTACCGTGAACTGGGGCGCAACTCGGATCAGGGGCTCTACATATCCGGCAAGGCGAATGCCCGGGCAGCCAGGCAACGGAAGCAGAATAGGCCGTCGCCAGTCCGTCAGAACAAGCCGCTCATGAGATGCG
>JANXYO010000038.1 GCA_025356015.1 Spirochaetaceae bacterium | reverse complement strand
CATCTCGATCACCCGGGCCGACATCATCCCCCTTGTGAAGCTTCCGTCCTTGCGGCGGAAATCGGCCTCCAGGTCGGCCACCTCTCCCCTCTCGCGCAGGCCGCTGACCAGGGCCTCGCGATCCTCGGGATTCACCCAGATGTCGAGGTCCCCGGGCAGGGAGGAGCGGCCGATGACTTCCTCCTTCCCGTATCCCATGAGCTGGGTGAAGCCCTCGTTCACGTTTATGTAGACCCCGTCGGAGAGCCTGTTGATGTTGATGGAATCGGGATTCAGGTGGAAGGCCTTGGAGAACTTGTCCTCGGAGACGGCGAGCTCCCTGTTCGTCTCCTCGAGCTGTTCGATGGTCACGCGCAGCTCCTCGTTCGCCGCCGCAATCTCCATGTTGTTCCTGTTGATCTTTCGCTGGGCGTCGAAAAGCTTGAAGGCCATCTTGATGGACGCGTCTAGGACGGTGAAGACCGATGACTTGACGACATAGCCATAATTGGTGATTTCCTCGGTTTTTGCGACGACATCGGGCTCGGTGTGGGAGGAGAGGAACAGCAGGGGTATGTCGTGGCGGCCGAGGATCGCCTGGGCGGCCTGGGTCCCGTCGATGCCGCGACCGAGGTTTATGTCCATGAGGATGATGTCGACGGCCCCTGGGTTCGTGTCTAGATAGGCGATCGCGCTCTCGCCGCTCGGGACGTGGACGGCCTCGTAGCCGGCCTTCCTGAGCTGTCTCGTCTCCTGGAGGGCGATGATGGCCTCGTCCTCCACGAGAAGTATGGTCTTCGCCGACTGCGCCATAACCGCCCCTTCAACTGTTCATCAGTCTACACTATAGACCGATTATATGGTGGGAAGCTCTGCGTGGGGAGCCTGGTTCCCGGGAGCCGGCCGGCCTTCGCCTCCATCCTCGATTGCTGCGTCGCGGGCCAGGCCAGGGCCGAGCTCGGCCTGGTCTCAGCCTCGGGCGAGTGCCGCTTCGCGCTGGCGGCCTGCAGCTGCTTCGAGAGCGGGGCATTCAAGGGAACGGCGGTGGTCCTCACGGATATCACCGACACGAAGCGCCTCGAGGCCAAGGCCCTCCGCCTGAGCGCCCTGTACGCGACGCTGAGCGCGGTCAATCAGGCGAATGTGCACATGGACGGACCCGACTCCCTCTTCCGGGATTGCTGCCGCGCCGCCGTGGAAAAGGGAGGCTTTTGCCTGGCTTGGGTGGGCCAGATCGATCCCGAGACCCAGTCCGTCGCTGTCGTCGCGGCCCATGGGGAGACGGCCTACCTCGACGGGATCCGCATCTCGGTTCGGAGCGAGGCCGAGGGTCTGGGGCCGACGGGCACTGCGGTGCGGGAGGGCCGTTACTACATCTGCAACGATTTCCTTGGCTCCCCGGTCACGAGGCCGTGCTTCTGCGCGACAGGGAGCTCCGCCGCGCTGCCGAGTAGGCCCTCATCGACCAGGGCAGGCAAGCAGCCATGGGCGCCATGATCGGCAACATAGCCCACCAGTGGCAGGCTCAAGGTTGGGAACGGGCCACAGGGCGCCGAGTTCAGGATGGAGCTGTGATGAGGGGGCGGCCTCCCCCGTGGCCGCTCCCCCTTCTTGAAGCCTGGGTCCCTAGCCCGGATAGGCGACGAGGACCTTGCCCTGCATGAAGGGATGCAGGATGCAGTGGTAGCCGAAACTCCCCTCATTCTGGAAGGTGAAGCTGTAGCTTGAGCCCTGGGCGAGCTCTGGTGACTTCCAGCTCGAGTCGTCGGCGACCAGGCTGTGGGGCACAGGATCCTCGTTGGTCCAGGTCACCCTCATGCCGGGCTCAATCCTGAGCTCGGGGAGGGCGAAGCCCTTTATCGAGACCGCAGCCCCCATGGGCTGGATCACGACCTTTCTGGGGCCAGCGCCCACGGCGATGGTCGCCGTGACCCTCAGCGTGCCAAGGTCGACAACGCTCAGGTCGTTCGAACCCTCGTTGGTGACATAGGCTGTCCTGCCGTCGGCGCTGAGGGCGATCCAGTGGGGGAGCTTGCCGACCTGCAAGTGGGCGGTGACCGCGTCCTTGGCCGGGTCGATGAGATAGAGCTCTCCGGGCCCCTGGCTGACGACGAGGGCCGTCTTGCCATTGGCCGCGAAGAGGGGATGGTGGGGCGAGGCGCCTACGGGCAGCTCGGCGGCAAGGCTGCCCTTCGCCAGGTCCAGGACCTGGACAGAGTCAGAACCTGCGAGGGTGTAGTAGAGCTTCCTGCCGTCGGGGCTGATGCTCAGGGCGCGGGGGGTCTTGTCGAGGCTGATCATCCCCGTCCTCGTCCTCGAGCCAATGTCGAGTATGGCCAAGCCCAGCGAGCCCTTGGCCTGGGCGGCCACATAGGCCGTGCGCCCGTCGGGGCTGATCGCGATGTTGTGCGGGCTGGGCACGGCCACCTTGGCCAGGACGCTGCGGCTCGCCGTGTCGATGAAGGCGACGGAGCTGTCCCCGAAGATGGCCGCGAGGACGAGGCTGCCGTCGGGGCTCATGGCCAGACCGTGGGGCGAGTTGCCGACCTCGATAGTGGCGCTGACCTTGTCCGTCGCCGTGTCGATTACGCTGACCTTGGTGTCTGCGTCGCTGCTCGCGAAGAGGGTCCTGCCGTCGGGGGTGATTGCCAGGCCGTGGGGACCAGCCGGGATGGATATCTTGTCGACGAGCTGGTTCGTGGCCGTGTCCACCACGCCCACGGCGTTCTCCTTGAAGAGGCCGATGAATAGCTTGGGTGACGCGGCCATGGCCGGCAGGCCAAGCACGATTCCCAGGGCCAGGGCCAGGGCGCGGAGCGCGGCCGGGCCGTGGAGCGCGGCCGGGTCGCGTCCACCATGACGATGCAACCGAGAGATTCTCATGAGACATACCTCCATTGCCGCCCCCTTCGGGCGCGGCGCTAATCAATCGCCCTTCCAGAACACTGCCTGCTCCCCGCTCGGGCGGGCGCTTCCCCCCGCGGGCTCGAGCGTGACTTCCACCTCCCGCGGGAGGACCTTGAGCTCCTCACGCTCCGCGATGATCAGGCCGTCCCCCGCGGCGTCGGGCCGCGAGCTGCCGAGGGAGATCCAGTCATTTCCGCTGCGCATCCAGGCCTGGTAGGCCTTGCCCCGCGGAGCCTGCGGGAAGTAGTGCAGGGCCACCACGGCGAGGCCCGTACCGGGCCTGCCCCGGTAGGAGCCGTGGGTCGCCGGGCCCATGAGGGGGGCCGGGGAGAGATGCAGGGTCGTTATGTCGCTCGCGGTCACGAAGGCGAGGGCCCTGTGGTTGCGCGAGGCCAGAATGAGCTGGCCGCGGAAGCCGGCGCCAAGGCCAGCCAGGGCGACGATGAGGACAGCCGTCGCGACGGCGGCGAGGACAGTCCTGAGCCTGCGCACGGCGGCCCTGATCCTGGTCTTCACAGTGCCAAGGGGGAGCTTCAGGGTCTCGGCCACCTGGTCGTGGCTCAGGTCCTCGAAGAAGGCGAGGCTGAGGGCCTGGCGCTGGGCCTCGGGCAGGCGCTCGACGGCAGCCCTGATGGCTTCCCTCTGGAAACCCCGCCAGGCCGCGAGGGCCGGCTCGTCGCTGCCATCGGGGATCTGGTCCATGTCCTCGCCAGAACCGTCTCCTTCCCTTTTCGGCCTGCGGCTGCGGCTCCGCAGTGCGTTGAGGATCCGGTAGTGGACTATCTGGAGGAGCCAGGCCCTGAAGCTGCCGCGGGATGGGTCGAAGCTGCCTGCCTTGCTCCAGACCGCGAAGAAGGCGTCTTGCACCAGGTCCTCGCCGGAATCGATGCCAAGGCTCTGCGAGGCGAGGTGGTAAACCAGGGGGGCGTAGCGCTTGTATAGCTGGGTGAGGGCCTCAGCCTCGCCTGAGGCGACAGCGAGGATGAGGTCCTCGTCGCTTCTGTTCCCGGTCATGGTTTTCATCTCCACACCTTCAACCCAGGTAATACACCGCCTGCCGCCTTCTGGATTGGCCGAAGAGAGCCGTGGGCGATGCTTTCACCGAATATACGCCCGGCCCGGGCGGGAGGAGCACAGTTTGAAGCGAGGATAGGCTCGAGCCTCCTCCAGCGCCCCTTCCGCCCTAGCGGGCAGAGCGGGGCCCGGCATATAATCGCCCTCGCCTATGCCGAACGCATGTAACCCTGCGCGAATTCTGCTTCTCCTGGCTCTTTGCGGCGGCAGCCTCGGCTTTGCCGCCAGCCCGGGCGTCCTCGCCGGCATTGACCTGGCCGGCCTCCAGGGCAGGGTCGACCTAGGCTCGGTGATGGAGATCTTCCGGGACCAGAGCGCCTCGATCGACATTGCCAGGGCATCGGGGGGAAGCCTGGCCTTCTCCGCCCCGGCCAAGGGGAGGGTCAACTTCGGCTACACGGGCGAGGCGATATGGGCGCGCCTGCGCCTCGTCAATACCGGTCCCGCGAGGGCCACGGCCCTCATCGAGTATGCCTATCCGGCGATCGACTATGTCACCTTCTACCGCCCGGTCGAAGGCGGATTCGCGGGCGAGACCCTCGGGGACAGGACCCCTTTCTCGAGGAGGGAGTTCGAGTCGCGCAACCCCGTCTTCCGCGTGTCCCTGCCTCCGGGAGGGGACGCGGTCTTCTACCTTCGGGCGACGAGCTCGGGCAACATCGAGATGCCCCTGGCGCTCTGGGACATCCACAGCCTCCAGTCCAGGGAACGCGACCTCCAGCTGATCTACGGCTTCGTCTTCGGCCTCATCCTCGTCATGGGCCTGTACAACCTTTTTATCTTCATCTCCATCCGCGATCCGGCCTACATCGCCTATGTCATCTTCATCATCGGCCTCGCCCTGGGCATCGGGACCCTGAGGGGCTTCACCTACGAGCTGCTTTTCCCCGATTCCCCCTACTTCGCGAACGCCGCGATGCCTTTTGGCCTCACCCTGAGCGACATCGGCGGGGTCCTCTTCACGATGCTCTTCCTGAAGACGCGCTCGGCCCTGCCCGCCTTCGATAGGATCCTCGCTGTCTTCCTGGGCCTATCCTTTGTCGTCGCCGCCCTGAGCTTCCTCGCGCCCTATTCGATCATCCTGCCCGTCGCCGACCTCCTCACCTTCGGCGTGGGCCTGACGACGATCATGGCGAGCCTCGCCGTTCGCAACAGGGCGGCCCGGTATTTCGCCGTCGCCTGGATAGCCCTCGTCGCGGGGACGGTGCTCACCTTCCTTCACGCTTTCGGCCTCCTCCAGCCTTCCTTCCTGAGCAACTTTGGCATGGAGATCGGGTCCTGCACCCAGGTCGTCCTCCTTTCCTTCTCCCTCGCCGACAAGCTCAACCTCGCCCAGAAGGAAAAGCAGGAGGTCCAGAGGATGGCCGCCGCCGAGGCCATCGAGACCAGACGCCGTATCGCCGAGCTGGACAGGCTCAAGACACTCGGCGTCCTCGCCGCCGGCGTCGCCCACGAGATCAACACGCCAAACAACGCGGTGATACGCAACCTCCCCATCGTCTCCGAGGTGTGGAAAGAACTCTCCCCCATAATCGAACGTTTCATGAACAGGGAGACGGGCTCGCAGATCAGGGGATGGAATGCCGAGGAGCTAAAGAGGGAGCTGCCGGAGCTCATCGCCGACACCTACGCCGCCGGCATCCAGATCAGGAAGATAGTCGAGGACCTGAAGGATTTCGCCCGCGACTCCGAGGGCAGGGAGCCCGAGGCAGTCGACCTCGGGGCCGTGGCCTCCTACGCGGTGAGGCTCCTCACCCCACTCGTGGAGAAGCGGGGAAGCGCCTTCAGCCTCGTGCTCGCGGAGGGCCTGCCAAGGGTGCGTGCCAATTTCCAGAAGCTCACCCAGGTCGCGGTCAATATCCTCGAGAACGCCTTCCAGTCCCTCCGCGAGCCGGGCGCGTCGGTCACTCTCAGGGTCAGCCACGACGCGCCGAAGGGGAGGGTCTGCCTGGAATGCGCTGACGAGGGCGAGGGCATCGAGGAGGAGCTCAAGGCCATGATCTTCGAGCCCTTCTTCACGACGAGGCGCGAGACGGGGGGGATGGGCCTCGGCCTGTCGGTCGCCTACGGCATCGTGAGGGAGAGCGGCGGCGAGATCGAGATCGAGTCCACGAGGGGGAAGGGGACGAGGGTGCGCGTCTGTCTTCCGGCCCTGGCCCGAAGCGACTAGGCGAGGCCCCCTAAGGGTGAATTTCGCCCTCGCGCGCGGGCCCCTCGAGCCGCTTGGCCTCGGCCGAGGCACGCTCGAGCTCCTCGAGCTCGGCGAAGGGATCCCTCCTGCTCTCGTCGTAGCCCCTGCGCAGGTCCGCGAGGTAGCGGGCGAGCTCGTCGGTCCTCGTCTTGAGGGCCTCCATCGCAGGAGCGCCCTCCGCTCCGGGACCGGCCTTGAGCCTGGCCATGTCCAGGCGCATCTGCTTGAGCTGGTTCACCGAGGAGCCGAGGCGGAGGCGGATGACCTCGCTCTGCTCCTTGAGCTCCTGGTAGGACCTCTCCTGTTTGTCTATCTCCTCGATCGACTTCCTGTACTCGGCCCTAAGCGAATCGCTCCCGCTCGAGGATTCCTTGGCCACGAGCTGGGCCCTGTCCTTGCCCAGGTCGGCCATGGGTATGGCTTCGACGATGCGGTCGATCTCGTTGGAGGACTGGGCCAGGAGCCTCACCTGGCTCACATAGCCCTCGAGGGAGGGGGCGAGTTCGCCCGCCATTGGATCGCCCCTGAGCTCGGCGAGGATGGCGGCCCCTGTCTCCTCGGCCTCGCGGTAGAGTGCGGCGTAGGGTCCGAGGCCGGCGGCTTCGGCCCGCCTGGCCCGGCCGTGGCGGAAGACCTTGGCCCAGGATCCTGACACGCCAAGGGGCTCCATTATCCGCCGCCTGAGGCGGCTCCTCGTGACCGAGTAGGAGATGGCGTGCGACACGAAGCCGAAGACCATCGCCGCCATGGGGATGAGGAACCACAGGTCGTGGCTCGCCTGTGGCCCAAAGATCACGCCCTGGAGGGTGGCGAAGAGGATCGAGACGCCGAGGGTGCTCGCGCCGTGCATGGCGAAGCTGTCCTCGACTCGGTTGAGCTGTTTGTAGTTCGCGAGGGCCTCGCTATCGAGATCGGGCATCGCGTCGATCTCAGCGAGCTTCCTTTTGCCGCGCGCGGCGGCCGCGATGGAGGAGATGAGCCCGATGCCCCAGCCCGCGCTGACGATGGCCGCCCATAGGAAGCCGCCGCCGGAGCTGAGGTTGATGTACCACAGGACTCCGTTGACGGCCAGGTAGCTCATGAGGTTCCCGACGAGGCCGCCGCGCTGTCTGCGCGAGCGGAGCTCGAGCCTTGAGCGGTACTCGGCGAAGCTGCCCGAGAGCTCCTCCTGGCCGGGGCGCCAGTTCTCGTCCTCCATGAGTTTTGAGTCCCACTTGCCTGTCTCGAGCCCGCCTGGCTCGGCCTTGGCGGAATACTTGTAGCTGTTGCGCTCGGCGTGGCGCTTGTAGCGCTCCATGCGGCGCTCCATGCGGCGCTTGAATTCCTCGCCGTCGAAATACTGGCGCCCGCCCCCGCCCGGGGCTCCGGGGCCGAAGCTGCGTTGCATCTCGCCGACAAAGCCCTGGACGGCGCCCGCGATGTTGCGGCCGAGGGCCTCGGGATCGAAGCCCTGGCCCCCGGGCCCGAAGCGGCCCACGCCCGGCGGGCTGCCGGGGCCGAAGCCTGGCCTTCCGCGCTGCTCCCTCACCAGGAGGCCCTGCTCGGCCATGCTCGCGATGACCTCCTGGGCCTCGACCCCGTAGTAGCCATAGCGGTCGAGGGCCTCGTCGACGCTCAGGCGCCGGCCAGCGGTCTTGGTGTCCTGCAATATCGAGCGGCGGATCTCCTCGAGCACGCTCTTCGAGCCCTGCTCGCTGTAGTCCCTGTCGGGCCCGGGGCCGGCCATGGCGTCTTGGCCAGCGGGAGCAGGGGATGCCCCGGCCTGTGGCGGCGGAACCGCCTCAGGCCGGGGCGTAGAAGCCTGGGACGCAGAAGCCGGGGAGGCCTCGGCCGGGCCCCCCGCCAGAGCCGGCCTCCTCGAGGAGAGGGGGCCTGAGGAGGCGGCGAAGCCTCCGACGGGGAGCTCCTCCTCGTTCAGGTAGGAGCCGGTCTTGAAGCCCGGCCTCGGCTTGTCCCTGTCGGGGTCGAACTCGACATTGGCGCTCGTGATCTCGTAGGCGTGGATCTCCTTCGTGATGTTCTTGAGGGAGACCTTGCCGAGCTTCTCGGCCCGGAACTCTATCTTGTTGAGCACGAGGTTGTAGACGTCCTGTGAGAAGCAGATGCCTCCGGGGCGTGCGAGGGACTGAAGCCTCGCGGCTATGTTGATGCCCTCGCCGAGGGCGTCGTTCTCGAAGAAGTAGATGTCGCCAAGGTGGACCCCGATGCGGATGAGGAGGGGGAGGCCGGGATTCTCCCTGTTGTGGGCGTAGAGCTTGTCCTGGATCTCGAGGGCGCTCTGCAGGGCCTCGACCGTGTTCTTGAAGTCGACGAGGAGGGCGTCCCCTATGGTCTTTATGACGGTGCCGTGGTGGCGGCCGACGATCTCGGAAATCAGGTTGTTGTGGTAGGTGAGCAGGTCGAGGGTGGCCGCCTCGTCCTTCTCCATCATCCGCGAGAAGCCCGCGATGTCAGTGTACATGATGGCTGCGAGGCGGTAGTCCTTTTGTTCCATGGTAGCGAAATAATAGAAGAGACGCGGTGCGAGGTCAATGACGGCCGCTGTCGCCGCCCGATCCGGCGGCCTACCTCACGGCGTCGAAGGAGCATTCGAGGCGGACCAGGTCTACCCTGGAGAGCTCGACAAGGAGGCTCTCGTCGAGGTCATGGTCGTTCCCGATCCTCAGTTTGGTCTCGAGGCCGAGGGCGGGGACGTAGGCCTGCCAGGACCCGCTCCCGGCCGAGCCGACGAGGATGGCGTCACCCTGCCAGTGCGGGTTGCGCGACAGCCATGCGAAGGTCCAGTGGAGGTCGCTCGCCCTCTCGGCCTGTCGGGTCTGGCCCGAGGCGGCCTGGGCCTGGGCGCATCGCCTCGCGACCTCGTCGGCGTCGAGGGGAGGACGTCCCTCGAGGACGGCGCGCAGCTGCATGTGGCCGAGGAGATCCTGGTAGCGGCGCAGGGGGCTCGTCGCCTGGGCGTAGAAGGGCAGACCAAGGCCGCGGTGGGCGCTCGGGCTCGGTCCCGACATGCCCGCGCGCATGAGCCTGCGCCTGGCGAACTGGGCCGACAGCCCGTCTCCGTTGGCGAGGGCCCCGGGCTCTCCGGGGGACTCCTGGCTGTAGAATGGAAAGGCGAGTCTTCGTTCGAAGGCCCAGCGCGCAACGGCCTCGCCGGCGAGGAGCATGAGCTCGCGCACGATGCCACTCGAGTGGGTGTGGGGCACGCCCTCGATGTCGATGTCCCTTCCGGATACCTTGATCCTCACCTCGGGTATGTCTATCTCGATCGCCCCCTCGGCCACGCGGCGCTCGCGGCGGAGCTCGGCTATCTTTTCAAGGGCCGCGAGGTCGGCCGCCGCGCCCGAGGCCAGGAGGGCATCGGCCTCCCCATAGGAGGCGCGGCGCACCCTCACTGTCGAGGCGAGGATCTCGACCGAGGCGATCGACGAGTCGCCCGCGAGGTCGATCCGCACCGAGAGCGCCGGCGAGCTTGGCGAGAGCCCGAGGCCAAAGCGCTCGAGGGCGAGGTCGGGGAGCATGGGCGAGGTGAGCTCGGGGAGGTAGAGGGTCGAGCCCCGGCTGAGGGCCTCGGTGTCGGCGGGGGAGTCGGGGAGGATGAGCGAGGCTGGGTCGGCGATGTGGACCCAGGCCGACTTCCCGTCCCAGGCTATGGCGTCGTCGGGATCGTGGGACCAGGCGTTGTCTATCGCCCAGGAGACCATGAGCGTGAGGTCGGCGCGCTCGAGGGCGGGACCCCGAGGGGGCCCCTCGGGGTCCAGGGGGATCCTCGGGGCCGAGAGGGGGCAGCCGGCGCGGCTCGGGTGGGGATTCACCATCTCGTCCCAGCGCGCGATGGAGATCAGGAAGGCCTGGGCCCCCTCGGGGCTCTCCGGAACCCCGATCTCGGCGCAGAGCTTGCTCTTGGCCGTCTTTCCGAAGGCCAGGGCCTCCAGTTCGGCCAGGAAGCGCTCGTCCCCGGCCTCGAAGGCAATGTCGACGGCCGCCGTTTCGGGCTTCTTCTGCTTTCCGGCTGCCCTGGCACGTCTCGCCCTGTCCAGGAAGGCCGCCCTCTCGCTCGCCTCCCCCTCCTTGCGGGCCCTGCGCTCCGCCTCCTTTGCGGTCTCGGCGTCGTCCAGGGCGGCGGGCTGGCCCTCGACGAGGCGGAAGCGCGATCCATCGACAGCCTCCCGCCAGCAGGCGATGGCCTCAGGCGCCCCCGAGCTCCCGAATACCAGGTCGGAGAGCTCGGCCCAGCTCGTCATCCCGGCTTGGGCCGAGTCCCCGGTGGCCGGCACGAGCATGCGGCGGGCAGTGTCGAAGTCACCGCCGGGGGCGGCGGCAGGGATTTCGCGCACCGGGCCGGGATGGAGGGGCACGAGATCCTTGTCCCTGACCCTGAGGCTCGAGCCGTCGTCGAGCCTTATCTCGATCCTGTCACGTATTTCGAGGACGAGGACGGGTTTGTTCTTGTAGAGGGCGATCGAATTGGGGCTGAACATCGGCCTTGGAGTATAGCGGCGTCGGGGCGCGTGGACAACCGTTGCTTGCCCTCTTCGCCCCGGGATGCTATCATGCCCACCCGGGATGGACCTGCGGACAGGCAGGCTATTCCGTTTCCATGCGCAATCATGGGTCTTAAGGCCAGAACTCCAGGAGGAATCAAGCATGATAGCCCTTATCGTTGGCATCGTCTTCATCGCTTTCGCGGTATTCGCCACGGTCCCGGGCCCCTTGAACTGGTGGGTCGACGTCCTCGCCTTTCTCAGGGGCTCCCTGCCCGTCCTGGCCGTCCTCATCGGCCTTGTCGCGGTCTTCATCGGGATCGCTGACATAAAGGACAGGATGGAGGCGAAGAAGGAAGAGGCCGAGGAAGCCAGGCAGGCGGCGGCGAAGGAAGGCCAGGGCGAGGGGAAGAAGGCCTAGGACCTAGGGGCCGAGGCGCCGGGCCTTCCGGCTCCCTCCCGTACTATTGACACTGCGCGCGCGATGTGGGAATATGCCTCCCGCGCATTTCTCGCCCATTCCACGCGAAGGTGAAGGTATACATCAATGAAGACCGTATTCGTTACGATCAACACGGCCGAGCGCTCCTGGTACGTCATAGACGCCGACGGCAAGCCACTCGGCAGAGTGGCCGCCAAGGTGGCATACATGCTCCGCGGCAAGAACAAGCCGACCTATACTCCCTCCCAGGAGACCGGCGATTTCATCGTCATCGTCAATGCCGGCAAGGTGGCCGTCACCGGGCGCAAGCGCCAGAACAAGATGTATCACCACCACACCGGCTTCCCGGGCGGCATGAAGAACCAGACCTTCAAGCAGCTCATCGAGCGCGACCCGATCCAGCCCCTTGAGATCGCCATCCGTGGTATGCTCCCCAAGGGTCCCCTGGGTCGCAAGCTCTACAAGAACGCCAAGATCTACGCCGGCCCCGAGCACCCCCACGCTGCTCAGGCGCCCGTCGCCATCGAGCTCTAGAGAAGGATGCAAGGGATGATCACCAACCTAGGAATCGGAACCGGCCGCCGCAAGTGCGCCGTCGCTCGTGTCTTCCTCCGTGAGGGTACCGGCAAAATCACCGTCAACGGCAAGGAAGTCGACCAGTACTTCAAGCAGGGCGCCCACGTCTACGCGGTCAGGCAGCCTTTCATCGTCACCGCCGCAGAGAACAAGTACGACGTCCTCATCGACGTCTCCGGCGGCGGACCGAACGGCCAGGCCGGCGCCTGCCGCCATGGTGTCGCCAGGGCCCTCGCCCAGGTCGACCCGGCCAGCCACACCGCTCTTCGCACCAACGGCTTTCTTACCCGCGACCCGCGAATGGTCGAGCGCAAGAAGTACGGACAGCGCGGAGCCCGCAGGCGCTTCCAGTTCAGCAAGCGCTAAAAACAGCAGTCCAGGACCACCGACCATGAAGCTAGAGTCGGTGAAGATTGGAGCCTCCGGAGTCGCGAGCATCGCGGCCGGGGGCTCTTCCTTTTTGGTCGACCTTGGCCTCCTCGCGGAGCTCGGCCTCGATCAGGCCCTCCTCGTGCCCGGCGCCGAGCTCGAAGAGGAGGCGACCGAGCTGCTTGTCCTCGCCGACCAGGTCATCGATGCCGAGAAGCGGGGTGCCTCCCTCC
>JANXYO010000016.1 GCA_025356015.1 Spirochaetaceae bacterium | reverse complement strand
GCCTCGGCGACCGCGAGGAGCTCGTCGGTCACCCCGGCGAAGGCCGACACGACGACGATGCCCGGAGCCCTTTCCCTGGCGATGCCGACAACCTTCCCTATCGCATCAGGGCTGCCGAGCGATGTTCCCCCAAATTTGGCTACCCTCATTACCGTGTTTCTCCCGATAGCTACATATAATGCGGGGCATCCTAGCCCCGAGCTGGGCCGCAGTCAAGCCTTGGGCCCCACAGGCCCTCAACCGTATTGCCGCGGCCCTCGCCTTTCGTATACGATCGTGGCATGAAGGTCGAGATCAACCCGAGGGGAAATGGCGCCTGCCCCATCTGTGTGGCCAATGGCAACTGCCCACTGCAGCAGCGCCTCGGCGCGAGCCTCGAGTCGATGAACGGCAAGGAAGCCGAGATGGAGCTTGCCATCTATTCCTGCTCGTATTTCAAGGAAAAAGCGTGATAGACAGGCTCGAAGCCCTCTCGGCCCGGCTGCGCGATCTCGACGAGACAGTCGCGAGGCCAGACATAGCGCGGGACCAGAACCGCTACCGCGAACTCATGCGCGAGCGCTCACGCCTGGCCGTAATCGACGAGGCTTTCACCGAATACCGCCGCGTCGTCTCGGGTCTCGAGGACGCAAGGGCCATGCTCCGCGAGGAGAGCGACGCTTCCCTGCGCGAGATGGTGCTCGAGGAGCAGGAGAGGCTCACTGCCTCGAAGACGGCCCTCGAGGCTCGGCTCAAGGAGCTCCTCGCCCCCCGCGATCCCCTCGCCGACAAGTCCGTGATCGTCGAGGTGCGGGCTGGCACTGGCGGGGATGAGGCTGCCCTCTTCGCCGCCGACCTCTTCAGGATGTACTCGCGCTACTCAGACCGCAGGGGCTGGAAGGTCGAGGTCCTGGAATCGAGCGGGACCGAGCTCGGGGGCTTCAGGGAGATAGTGTTCTCGGTCGCGGGAGACGCCGCCTACGAGAACCTGCGCTGGGAATCGGGTGTCCACCGTGTCCAGCGGGTGCCGGCGACCGAAGGCTCGGGCAGGATCCACACGAGCGCAGTCACCGTCGCCGTCTTGCCTGAGATGGAAGAGACAGAGATAGACATCAAGGATTCCGACCTCAGAGTCGACGTCATGCGTTCCTCGGGGCCTGGCGGCCAGAGCGTCAACACGACGGACTCTGCCGTCCGCCTCACCCACATACCCTCGGGCCTCGTCGTGCACTGCCAGGACGAGAAGAGCCAGATCAAGAACAAGGCCAAGGCGATGCGGGTCCTGCGCGCCAGGCTCTTCGAGCTCGAGGACGGCAAGCGCCAGGCCGAGCGATCTGCCGACCGCAAGAGCCAGATCGGCACGGGCGACCGCTCCGAGCGCATCCGCACCTACAACTTCCCCCAGAACCGCATCACCGACCACCGCATCAACCTCACCCTCTACAAGCTCGAGCTGGCGATGGACGGGGACATAGGCGAGCTTGTCGAGGCCCTCGTCCAGGCGGCCCGCGACGAGGCCATGAAGGCCACGGCGAACGAGGACGCGGATTCCCCACTTGCCACCATGGAAACGAGGGACCACCAGACATGACAGTGCGGGACGCGCTCCGCGAAGGCGCCGCCGCCCTGAAGGGGACGGAATCGCCCTTCCTGGACGCTTCCCTCCTTCTCGCCGACGCCCTCGGTGTCAGAACAGAAAAGATCCACGCCTCGCATCCCGATGCCCTCGATGAGCCGGGCCTCGCTGCCTTCCGCTCGCGCATAGCTAGGCGGGCGGCCGGAGTGAGCGTCGCCTATATCCTGGGCCGCAAGGAGTTCTGGGGCAGGAGCTTCATCGTGGACGAGCGTGTCCTCGTGCCCAGGCCCGAGACAGAGCTCCTGGTGAGCAGGGCCCTCGAGCTCGGCGATGCCCTCGCGGCCGCCGCAAGGGGTGCCGCGGCCCTGCGCGTGCACGAGGCCTGCTGCGGCTCCCTGTGCGTGGCGGCAAGCCTGGCCGCGGACCGTCCCAATTGGGAAGTCTCGGCCTCCGACCTCTCAGGCCCCGCCCTCGAGATCGCGGCAGCCAACGCCGCTGCCCTCCTGCCTCCCGACCGCCCCGGCGGCACCCTCGGTCTCATCCGCAGCGACCTCTTCGAAGCTGTCCCTGGCGAATTCGACCTCATCCTCGCCAACCCGCCCTACGTGCCCAGCGCTGAGGCAAAGGCCCTCCTTGAAAAGGGCTGGGTCGAGCCCCTCATGGCTCTCGACGGGGGAGACGATGGCCTGGACCTGATCCGCCGCCTCATCCCCCAGGCCGCAGCCAGGCTCTCGCCCGGTGGATGGCTCCTCCTCGAGGCCGATGGCTCACAGGAGGCCGCGATAGCCGAGCTCCTCAAAGCGGCCGGCCTGGTCGAGGTCGCCTGCATCGCCGACCTCGCGGGCATAGCCCGTGTGAGCCTTGGGAGGCGGGCATGGAAAAGCTGAAAGCCGATTTCCTCGACGAGTGCAGCTCGGTCTTCGCCCCGGCCGACTACCAGAGGATAGAGGCTGCCCTCTCCTGGACAGAGGCGAGGCTTGAGGGCCGGACCCGGGCCTCGGGCGAGCAGGCCTGGGCCCACGACCTGCGGGTCGCAAGCTCCCTCCTCACGATGGGCATGGACGCCGACTCGGTCATCACCGGCCTCCTTCATGACGCCCTGAGCCCGCCAGCAGGGGCTCCCCCCGACGAGTTCAGCCTCGAGTCTGAGCCGGGCCCGCCCGCCCTCGCGGCCGCCGGGCCCAGCTCCCCCGTCCAGGCCGCTGGCAAGCCGGGCCTTGCAGCTCCGGGCCAGGCCTCGAGCGGCAAGCACAAAAGACGGGACGAGGCCGCCCTTGCGCGCAACGCCGAGGCCGCGCGCAGCTCAGCGACAAGGGCCCTCATCGCCGAGCGTTTTGGCGAGGAGGTCGCCCTCCTCGTCGAGGATGTGTCGAGGCTCTCGGCCCTGAAGGCCAAGAACAAGACAGTGCAGGCTGCCGAGACCATCCGCAAGATGCTTTTCGCGATGACCAGGGACATCAGGGTGATCATCGTAAAGGTCACCGACAAGCTCGACTCGATGCGCACCCTCAAGTGGCTGCCCGAGGAGAGACAGAAGCAGATCGCCGCCGAGTGCCTCGACGTCTTCGCCCCATTGGCAGACCGCCTGGGCATCTCCTGGCTCAAGGACGAGCTCGAGGACCTCTCCCTCAAGGCCCTGAACCGCGAGGCCTTCGACCAGATCAAGGCCCTCGTGGCGGGCAAGAAGGACGAGAGGGAGTCCTATCTCGAGCGCGTCGAGAGGGACATCCGCGACGCGGCTGGGGCCGAAGGCGTAAAGGTCGAGGTCTCGGCCCGGGCCAAGCATTTCTACTCGATCTACCAGAAGATGAAGAAGAAGGCCAAGTCGGCCGAGGAGCTCTTCGACCTTCTGGGCCTGCGCCTGATCTGCGAGAGCGAGAACGACTGCTACTCACTCCTTGGGATGGTGCACCGCCTGTGGAAGCCGATCGAGGGCCGCTTCAAGGACTACATAGCCATGCCCAAGGCCAATGGCTACCGCAGCCTCCACACCACAGTGATGAGCTACGAGGGCAAGCTCCTCGAGGTCCAGATCCGCACCCGCGAGATGCACCGCGTCGCCGAGCACGGGGTCGCCTCGCACTGGCTATACAAGAAGGGCTCGGGCGCCGAGACCCCAAGGCTCGCCGAGCTGCCGCTGGTGAACCGCCTGAAGGAGTGGGGGGACTTCCTCTCCCAGGGTGCCGAGTACCTCGACGAGATCAAGCGCGAGCTCCTCAAGGACTCGATCTTTGTCTTCACCCCCAAGGGCGACGTCATCCAGCTCCCCACCGGGGCGACCCCCCTCGACTTCGCCTTCGCCATCCACACCGACGTGGGCAGCCGCACCGTGGGCGCCAAGGCCGACGGCCAGATCGTCCCCCTCGACGGGGAGCTGCGCAACACCCAGGTGGTGGAGATCCTCACCTCGGCACAGGCCCACCCCAACATGAACTGGCTGCGCATCGCGAGGACGAGCAAGGCCAGGTCGAAGATCCGCGCCTGGCTCGTCCAGTCAGGCCAGGTCCTCGCGATCGACAAGAACATCGTCGCCGGCAAGAAGGCGGGCGAGGAAAAGCTTAAGGAGGCCGAGGACCAGCATGGCGCCCCCGGGGCCCACCAGGGCCAGAAGGGCGATGCCGCCCATCGCGCCGAGGCAGGGTACCGGGAGGCCGAGGAGCAGCGTGCCGCGCGCGGAGCCTCGCGCGACCAGGGACCGGCGACCTTCGAGTTCCGCAACTACGAGCCCGGAGAGGCCCTGCGCAACGAGATGGCGGGCGTCGACATAGGCGGGGCCAAGAACCTCATGATCCGCATCGCGGGCTGCTGCCGCCCCGTCACCGGCGACGCCATCGTGGGCTATGTCTCGCGCGGCAGGGGCATCATAGTCCACCGCGCCGACTGCCGCTCCCTTCACGCGATAGCCGACTTCGGCGAGCGGAGGATCGACGTGCGCTGGGAGACCTCGGCCCCCTTTGTCACCGCCCGCTTCCGACTCTCGGCCAAGAAGACCCCCGACCTCTTCTCCGAGATCGAGAACGCCGTCCACAAGTTCAGGGGGAGGCTGCGCGAGGGCAGGCTGGGCGAACGCGGCGACGGGACCCTCGTGGGTTCCTTCACGATGGAGGTCGAGAGCCGTGACGACGTGAAGCGGGTCGTGAAGTCGGTGAGGGCCATGCCTTCGGTGTTCTCGCTGGAGGAGGACGACTAGGGGGTGCATGGGTATTCACCGCTCGGTGTGTCAATGCTGGCCCAGTTTGGAAATTTGGGATTTGGAAGCTCTTACTTTACCACGGCAATTTCGGCTCCCGATCATGATACAAAGACCTACACCGATGGCATCCTCAGCTACGACAGCATATCGCATTCCGTCAACTACAAACTTCCTGCCTTCTAGGCAAGCCGCTCTTCCCTGGCGGGTCTGTCGAGGCACCTATCCCTGGCTCGAGTACATCCTCGAGTAGAGCCCGCCCTGGGCCAGGAGCTCCTCGTGGTCGCCAGACTCCACGATTTTTCCCCCGTCGATGACGAGGATCCTGTCAGCCCCCCTGATCGTCGAGAGGCGGTGGGCGATGATAAAGCTCGTGCGCCCGCGCATGAGGGCGATCATCGCCTCCTGGATGCGCAGCTCAGTCCTCGTGTCCACGCTGCTCGTGGCCTCGTCGAGGATGAGGATGCGGGGGTCGGCGAGTACGGCGCGGGCGATGGCGAGGAGCTGGCGCTGGCCCTCGCTTAAAGGGCCTCCCCCCTCCTTGAGCAGGGTCTCGTAGCCCTGTGGCAGGCTCAAGGTGAAGTGCTCGGCGTTCGCGGTACGGGCTGCGGCCCTCATCGCAGACTCGAGCGCGTCGGGCTTGCCATAGAGGATGTTGTCCCTGATTGAGCCCGAGAAGAGGTATGAGTCCTGGAGGACTATGCCGAAACAGCGGCGAAGCGAGTCCCTCGCATAGTCGCGCACATCGTGGCCGTCGATCCTCACCGAGCCGGATGATGGGTCGTAGAAACGGGCGAGAAGGTTGACGATGGTCGTCTTGCCCGCGCCGGTGGGACCCACGAGGGCGGTGACGCTGCCCGCGGGGGAGGAGAAGCTTACCTCATCGAGGACCTTTTTCCCCGCTCTGTAGGAGAAGGAGACCGATTCGAAGACGACATCCCCCCTGATGGGCGCGCCGCCATGGGGGCCGGGGCTTCCCGCAAGGATGGCCCCCGGCTGATCGGCGCCCTCCTCGGCCTCGTCCAGGATCGCGAAGACACGCTCGGCCCCCGCCACAGCCGTCTGCAATGTGTTGTAGGTGTTGGCGAGGTCGTTGAGCGGCCTTGAGAACTGGCGGGAGTAGGCGATGAAGCTCGCGATGACGCCCACGCTGATGAGGCCCTTCAGGGCCAGGACTCCGCCGGTCGCGGCGACGGCGGCGAAGCCTATGTTGTTGATGACGTTCATGACGGGCATGATGTAGCCCGACCAGATCTGGGCCTTGGTGCCCACCAGGCGCAGCTCCTCGTTCATGGCGAGGAAGGAGGCGGTGACCTCCTCCTCGCGGCCGAAGGCCTTGACGACAGCTATGCCCGAGATCGTCTCCTCTACGTGGCCGTTCAAGGCGCCCAGGATCGCGGCCTGGGACCTGAAGAGCTGTCTCGTCCTCGAGGCCACCGACCTCGTGAGGAGGAGGACCAGGGGGACGGTGACCAGGGCGGCGAGGGTGAGCAGGGGCGAGAGGATGAGCATCACGCTGAGAGAGCCCAGGATGTTGAGGACGGTGAGGATGAGCTGGGTGGTCGACTGGGCTATCGTGCTCGAGATGTTGTCGACGTCGTTGGCGAGGCGGCTCATGAGGTCGCCGTGGCTGTGCGAGTCGAAGAAGGGCACGCCGAGGCGCTTGAGCTTCGAGAAGAGGCTCCTGCGCAGCGAGGCCACGATCGACTGCGAGGCTCCTGCCATGAGCCAGCCCTGGAGGACGACGAGGATCGCGTCGATGGCGTAGGCCGAGACGAGGACGGCGATGATGGTCCCGAGTGCACCGCCGGGGACGAGGGCCTTGAGCGCTACGCCGAAACCCGGGCTCCGACCTCCGGTGCCGCCCATCGCGTCGATGCCCCGCCCCACGAGCCAGGGCGCGCACAGCAGCACGCCGCAGTCGACGAGGACGAGTAGGGAGACTAGGACGAGCCTTCCCTTCTCCACGCCAAACCAGGCCCAGAGCCTTCGTAAGGTGGCCTTCGAGTCCTTGGCCCGCGAACCTCCCTGGAGCCAGCGCGCCGCCCCGCCGCCGAAGGCCCTACCTGGGCCTGCCGCGGCCTGGGCCTCGCTCGTCGGCAGCCTAGCCATGGACTGCCTCCCTTCCCCCGACCTGTGAGCGGTAGATGTCGCGGTAGACCTCGCAGGACCCGATGAGCTCCTCGTGGGAGCCCTGGCCCACGAGCTCGCCCTCGTCGAGGACGAGGATCAGGTCGGTGCCGCGGACCGATGAGATGCGCTGGGTTATCAGGAGGACCGTGGTCCCGCCAAGGTCGGCGGCGAGGGACTTTCGTATGCGAGCCTCTGTGATGGAGTCCACAGAGCTCGTCGAGTCGTCGAGGATGAGGATCCTGGGCCTGCGCACCAGGGCCCGGGCGATGGCGAGGCGCTGGCGCTGGCCACCAGACACCGAAAAACCGCCGCGGCCTATGTGGGTCTGGTAGCCCTCGGGGAAGGAGCTCACGAAGTCGTGGGCAGAGGCTGCCGTCGCAGCGGCGACTATTTCGCCCATTGAAGCGCCCGTCTTGCCCCAGAGGAGGTTCTCGAGCACCGTCCCCGTAAAGAGGAGGGAGTGCTGGGGCACGAGGGCGATCCCCTCGCGCAGGGGGCCCATCTCCCATTCCTTGAGGTCCCTGCCGTCGACGAGGATGCGGCCCGACGAGACCTCGTAGAAGCGGGGGATGAGGTTGACGAGGCTGGTCTTTCCCGAGCCCGTCGAGCCGATGATGCCTATGGTCGAGCCGGCCTCGCAGGCGAAGCTTATGCCTTTCAGGGCGGGCTCCCCTGCCTCGGCGTAGCGAAGGCCGACTGACTCGAAGCCAAGGCTCCAGCCGCGGGCCCGGGCCGGCCCTCCGTCTCGCTCTGTGGAGAGGGATGCCGCAGCCGCGGCGGCCGCCGCAATGGCGGGCTCCCCTGCCGCCGCTGTGTGCTGTGCGGGAGGCCTTGGGTCCACCTGGGGCATGGCCCTCTCCCCCTCGGTCTCGCCGGCGAAGACCTCGGCGATGCGCTCGGCCGAGGCCCTTGCCCTGACGAACATGTTGAAGATGAAGGAGAGCATCATGAGGGAGCCCAGGATCTGGGTCATGTAGTTGACGAAGGCGACCACCTGGCCCACCTGCATCTTCCCCGAGCCGACCCTCATCCCGCCAAACCAGAGCACGGCGGCAATCCCCAGGTTGAGCGAAAGTGAAATGAGGGGGGAGAAGACCGCCATGACCCGCATCGCCCTGGTCATCGAGAGCGACAGCTCGCCGTTGGCCCTGGCGAAACGCTCCTCCTCGTGATCGAAGCGGTTGAAGGCCTTCACGACGCGCACCCCCGAGAGGTACTCGCGCATCACGGCGTTCACCGAGTCGAGGGACACCTGGATGCGGCGGAAGAGGGGATAGCTCGTTCGCAGGCTTGTCGCGATGAGGGCGGCCACCACCGGGACGACAACAAGGAGGACGACAGACATGGGGGCGTTGAGCAGGACGGCCATCACGATGCCGCCTATCGCGAGCAAGGGGGCCTTCACGAAGATGCGCATGAGGCCGTTGGCGAAGTTCTGGACCTGGTTCACGTCGTTGGTGAGCCGGGTGATCAGGGAGGCGCTCTCGAAACGGTCGAGGGAGGAGAAGGAGAAGGCCTGTATCCTGCGGTAGAGGTCGGCCCTCAAGACAGTCCCGAAGCTCTGCGAGACCCTGCTCGAGATCACGTTGCGGGCTATAGCCCCGAGGGCGCCCAGGGCAGCGACGAGGAGCATCGTGGCCCCAAGGCTCAGGACGACCCCGATGTCGCCGGCTGCGACGCCGCGGTCGATCAGGTGGGACATTATGGTCGGCTGCATGAGGTCGCAGGTGGCCTCGATCGAGAGGAAGAAGACCGCGGCGAGGAAGGGCCGGGCATAGGTCCTGACATAGGGCAGGAGGAAGGCGAAGCCGGGTCGGCCGCCATTACGCGAGCTCGCTCTCATGGGGAACTGGAGTCTAGCCGCTTTCCCGGAAATGGCCAACCGGGATGCTGATTGAGTGTTTCTTACATCGGTAGGTTCACGGCTACTGGCCGGCAGTTTAGGACCCGGCCTCCGGTGAGGGGGGCCATCTGGTCAAGGAGGAAGCGCTCCACGCCCTCGATCTGGTTTGGCTCGACCTCGGCCCAGGTCACCTGGAGCTCGCTGCTGAGCCTGGTCTGGAGTTCCTTCCTCGTCCTGGCGAGACCCTCGGCGATGCCGCCCCCACCCACGGCCACGACCAGGGCGGCGTGGAACACCACGAAGACCCCTTTCTTGCCGTCGATCAACAATTCCTCGCCTGCGCCGTCTCCCAGGTCGAACCATGTCCCGTCGTCCCGTTTTGCCCAACCGATCTCCATCCAAGACCTCCTTTGGCAAGTTAATAGAAAATAACTGCACTCCCGGACTCGGGCGGGCTTCCAGCCGAACGATTAGTGATGCATTTATTCCCCTTTGAGGCCACCTATCCTGCTATCATCCGCCAATGGCTGCCCCGATCTTCCTGCTTGTCCTGAACGACCTCGCGGTGGGCGGGGCTGGGATCGCCCTCTTCTCCTCACTCTGGGTCCTCCTCAACCCCCGCGAGGGGAGGCTCCCTGACCGTCTGCTTTCCCTCCTCCTGGCCCTCTTCGCCCTCAACATCCTGCATCCCCTCCTGGTTGTCGGGGGACCATTCGCAGGCAGCATCGCCTTCGAGCCCCTCCAGTACAGCCTCCCCTTAGGCATCCTTTGGTACCTGCGCGCCCTCTCGGGCCGCAGATGGTGGGGCTCAGAACTCGCTCTCCTCCTCCTGCCCCTATCGTTCATCCTGACAGGAGGCTCTGCCTCGCCGGGCCTGTTCTCCCTCCTCTTCTGGATATTCCTCTTGGCCTCGGTCCTTGTCCTCTTCTATCCGCTTAGCCTCCAGCTCCACCGCCACGAGGACAGGCTCAAGGCGAGCTATTCCAACCTTCGCGGAGTCGATGCCCTCTGGCTCTCCGGTCTCCTTCGTCTCCTGTGGCTCCTCTTTGGCCTCTATGCCCTCATCCTCGCCCTGATCCTCCATGCCCCCACTGCCTTTCCCTTCCGCGGCCTGCTCTCGGCCCTGATGAGCCTGCTCGGCTCCTACCTGGCCTGGAGGGCACTTGGCAGAAGGGCCCGACTGTCCCTGGACGAGGCCGGGGCCGAGGCAAGACCGCCCGAGCCACTGGCTGAGGCGCGTCTGCTTGAGCTGGCCGCCCGTCTGAGACGCCTCCTCTCTGAGAAGGGGTTGTTCAGGAATTCCGAGCTGAGCCTGAGCCAGTCCTGGCGGGCGAGCATTGCCGAGAGCATCGCCTCGCGCAGGTTCGATTTCCAGCTCAGGCTCCTCAAGGAACCCAGGCCCGGTGATCTTGCCGAGCTCAGGGCCAGGCTTCCCAGGCTCAAGGGCATGGAAGTCTGGGCATCGCTGCCGGTGAAGGGCTTTGGAGCCGAGGGCCTGGCCATGGACCAAGGCTATCCCGACGAGGCCCACGGCAGCTTCAGGGCCTACGGCGCCCCGAGCGCAAGCACCGTGGTGGCCTTCAGGGTCCTCGAGGGGAGCTGGGAGCACACTCCGGGCGAACTGGTGCTCAATCAGTCGGCCAGGGCAAGGTTCGCCGCCTTCCCGATAGGCTCAAGGATTGGCCTCTCTGTCCTGGGGCAGAGGAGGGACTTTGTCCTGAAGGGAGTGGTGAAGGAGCTCGGCCAGGCCGCGGCCTACCTCGACCCGGGGGATTTCGCCGCCTTCGGGCTGGACGGCGAGTCGAGGAGCGAAGTCCCCATTGCCCTCGCTGCCGGTTTCGACAAAAGGGAGACCCAAGGCGTCCTAACCTCGTGGACTGTGGAGCGCGGCCTGGGCCTCGAGACCCTCGTCGATAGCCGTGAGTACGAGGTGGGCGGCACCGAGCACCTCAGCCTCCTCATCACCATGATCATGCTGATGGGCCTGGTGACGGGGGCCGTCGGCTGCCTGGGCGTCTCTTCCCTCCTTGGCCTGGCCGTCATCGAGAGGCGAAGGGAGCTGGGCATCCTCCGCAGCCTCGGCGCCAGCCCGGGCAGCCTCACGGGCAGCCTCACGGGCAGCCTCATGGGCAGCCTCACGGGCAGCCTCACGGGCAGCCTCACGGGCAGCCTCACGGGCAGCCTCATGGCCGAGGCCGCGGCGATGCTGGTCCTGGGCTTCCTCGCCTCGCTCGCCCTCTCCCTGCCCTTCTCGGGCGCGATGGGCGCCTTCCTGGGAAGCCTCTCATCAAAGACCCCCCTGGACCTGGGCCTCAACCTGGACATGGCCCTCGCATGGCTCCTTTCAAGCCTCGCCGCCGGCCTCCTGGCCTGCATGGCCCCCGCCCTGAAAGCCTCGCGGCTGTCTGTCAGGGAAAGCCTCAACGCATGAAGCGCCCCCTGGGGCGCCAAGGAGAATCGTCATGAAGAAAGCCAAGATCGTCCTCGTGGGGCTCGCTGCCCTGGCCCTAGTCCTGCTGCTCGTCCACCTGGGAGCGAACACGCCCTGGCTTGCCCTGATCAAGAGCCTGCACTCGAGGCTCTAGCCGCCCCGTACGTGGCGGGCCTCGGTCTAGGGCCCTCCCGCCACCTTGTAGGCCACACCGTTCTTGCTGGGGTCGAGGACGGGCAGGTCGAAGCGCCGCCCGTTCTTCCATACGGCGGGCACGGCCGAGCCGAAGGAGGAGGAGCTCATCCCGGCGATGAAGACATCGACAGCGAGTGCGGCCTTGCGCGTCCTCACCCATATGCCCTCGGCTATCCCGTACTGGTCAGGGTCGAGGACGCTCAGGGGCTTGAGGATCCCGTTGCGCCAGAAGGCGGGGGTCTCGATGCCCTTGGTGCTTGCCGAGGTTCCCGTGATGAAGACCTCATCGCCGACGACATCGATCGCCCCCACCAGGGTGGGCTTGGCTGGATCGAGCTTGGGGAGCGCCACCTCGACCCCATCCTTCCAGAAGACGGGGGACATCTGTCCGCTCGGATCGACGAAATCCCCCGCCAGATAGGTCGAGCCGCGGCTCAGGTCGAGGCCCAGGCTGAGGGCGCCCCTGTCGTGGGTCGCCGACACGATGTCCGTCCTCTGCCCGTCAATCCAGATCGAGGGAACGGGGAGGCCCGAGGAGGAGGTCGTCGTCCCCGCCACAAAGACCTTGCCGCCCGCGACCCGCACTTCGAGGGCAATGCCGCCTCGGCTCGGATCGGGCTTGCTCAGGTCGGTGCGAGACCCGTTCTTCCAGTAGGCGGGCGAGCCCACCCCGAGGGAGTCCTTTGTGTAGCCCGATATGTAGACGTCGCCGCCGTCGAGGCTTATCCCCGTCGCGATGCCATCGCGGGAGGGGTCGAGGACGGAAAGCTCATGCCGGAGCCCGTCCTCCCACCAGGAGGGCACGCTCACCCCCCGCGCATTCTGGGAATAGCCCACGACCTCGACCTTTGTTCCCGAGACGGCGAGGGCCAGGGCGGCCCCTTCCCTCCCAGGGTCGATGACGGGAAGGTCCTGGCGCGCTCCCGCCTTCCAGAGGGCGGGCACGATGATCCCGCTTGGGTTCGTGGTCGAGCCGGCGACATAGACCCCCTTGAGGGCGACAGCCGGGATCTTGGACTCGCAGCCAGCGACGAGGAGGGCGAGGGCGATGAGGCCTGTTCCCAGGGCCAGGTCGGCTCTCATCCTTTTTCAGCTGCCCTTCAGCAGCTTTGGGAAGGCCTTCTTGAGGGCATCGAGCTTGGGCAGGTCCCAGTAGACGATGTAGGGATAGTCTGGATGCTTGACCAGGAAGTTCTGGTGGTAGTCCTCGGCCGGATAGAAGGCGACGAGGGGCACAACCTGGGTCACGATGGGCTTCTTGTAGACCTTGGCTGCGTCGAGCTTCCTGATGTAGTCCTCCGCGAGCCTCTTCTGCTCGTCGCTTCCGTAGAAGATCACCGAGCGGTACTGGCTGCCGTAGTCGGGACCCTGGAAATTGAGTTCGGTCGGGTCGTGGGCCACCTGGAAGAAGACCTTGAGTATGCTGCCGAAATCGATCTGGGCGGGATCATAGCGGATGCGCACGCTCTCGGCGTGGCCCGTTGAGCCCGAGCTCACCGTCTCGTATTCTGCCGTCTGGGCCGAACCGCCCGAATAGCCCGAGGTCGCCTCGCTTACCCCTTTGAGGCTCTCGAATACGGCCTCGATGCCCCAGAAGCAGCCCCCGGCAAGGACCACTGTCTGGATGCCCTTGGCCGCGGGGCCGGGAGGCGGAGGATCGGGAAAGGACTGCCCCCTTGCGGCGACCAGGGTAATGAGGAAAAACAGGGCTGTGGACGTGAGCCGCAGCGCCTTGAACCGCTCTCTCATCGAAGGCTCCTTTGGCCTGGACGGGCCCGGGCCGCTCCAATATCACAAATATAATATATATCTATTCAACAGTGAAAGAGCGGGAAGGATCGGGCGAATGCCGATTGTTCCAATCCGCTCGGCCGGGATACTCTCGCTCCCAGATGCCGCGTTGCCTCCTCGCCCTCGCCGCCGTCCTCCTCCTCGCCCCGGTCCTCGGCGCTGCCGGGCCCGAGAGCCTCCAGCACTACGAGCTCGGGGTAGCCGAGGGCCTCGCCAACAACTCGATCTACTGCATCCTCCAGGACAGGCGTGGCTACATGTGGTTTGGCAGCTTCGGTGGCCTCTCGCGCTATGACGGGGAGAGCTTCGAGAACTTCAGGCCCAGGCCCGACGGCCGCTCCCTCGCCGCCTCCGTCGTCTTCGCCCTCCTCGAGGACGCCTCGGGTTCGCTCTGGGTGGGCACCGATGGGGGAGGACTGGCGCGCTACGACCAGGACGCCGATTCCTTCGAGCTTTTCAGGGCAGGAGGCGAGGCCTCGGGATCCTTGAGCAGCGACCGCATACTCTCCCTCGCCATGGACTCCCGGGGCCGCATCCTCGCCGGAGGCGGAGACGGGACCATCAACGTCCTCGACCCGGTGACGAGAAAATTCAGTAGGATCAGGCCCCTCCATCCCGCCCCGATACGCTGTCTGGCTGCCGATTCCCGGGGGCTGATATGGGCAGGCACCGAGGGGGGAGGCCTCCTGCGCTGGGACGAGGCCACGCTCGAGCTCCTCGCCTTTGTCCATGGCCCCCTTGATGCCTCCTCTCTCGGCTTTGACACGGTGCGATGCCTTTTCCGCGACTCCAAGGACAGGCTCTGGGCCGGCCTTGGGAACGGCGACGTCGAGCTTGTGGGGGAGGGGGGCTTCACTCATTGCCTGAGCCCACCCGGCCGGGCCCATCCCGCCCAGGCCGTGCGAAGTCTTGGCGAGGACGTCGACGGGGCCATCTGGGTGGGCTACGAGGACGCCGGCATCGGCATACTCGACGGGACGACGAGGATCCTAAGGCCCCCGGCGGCGGGAGGGGGCGCGATGCTCAGGGCCCTGTACCGCGACCGCAAGGGCCTCATGTGGGCGGGGCTCAAGGAGGGGGGCCTGCGGGTCTACAACCTCCGCTCGGCTCTCTTCCAGCGCTACATGAGCCTCGACGATGGCAGGCCGCTGCGGGGTCTGCGGGGCATGGCCGAAGGAAGGGAGGGCCGCGTCTACCTTGGGACCGACGGCCTGGGCCTCCTCGCCATCGACCCGCTTACGGGCTCGGTCAGGGAAGTCCAGGGCATGCCGGGAGACCGCGCCTCGAGGAAGGTCTACTCTGTCCTTGTGGCGAAGGATGGCACGGTCTGGGCAGGCACCGACGGAGCAGGCCTTATCGCCCGTTCGCCGGGGGGGGAAGTCAGGATCTTCCGCCACGAGGCAGGCAGGGCTGCGAGCCTCGCGAGCGATGTTGTCTGGAGCCTCTTCGAGGATGCCGACGGATCCCTGTGGGTGGGTACCGAAGGGGGAGGCCTCGATCTTCTTGCCCCGGGCGGGACCAGCTTTGTCCACCACAAACCCGAGGGATCCTCCTCGGGCTCGATCTCTGGCTCCTCGATCAGGGCCGTCTTCAGGGACTCGAAGGGTAGGCTCTGGGCGGGGGCCTGGGACGGGGGCCTCTCCCGGCTCGATCCGGGCTCGAGCAGCTTCACCTCCTTCGGGCCCGACGCGCGCAATCCGGCCTCCCTTGGCGACGCGAGCGTGAACTGCATCTTCGAGGACTCCCGGGGAACAATCTGGGTGGGTACGGGGGGCTCTGGGCTTGCCAGGCTCGACGACGCCACTGGACGCTTTGTCCACTACTCCGTGGAGGAGGGGCTCGCGGGGGCGACAGTCTACGGCATCCTCGAAGACTCGAGTCGCGGCCTGTGGATCTCGACTGCCACCGGCCTCTCGCGCTGGCTGGGCCCCGGCTCGGGCTTCTTCAACTTCGGCTCGGAAGACGGCCTCGCCTCGGCCCTGCTCTACCAAAACTCCTTCCTGCGCACGCGCGACGGGGAGCTCTGGCTTGGCGGCAAGGAGGGCCTGACCCGCTTCGAGCCCGGCCGCATACCCGAGAAGGGAAGCGTGCCCGACATAGCCATAAGCGACGTTGACGCGGGCGGCAGGCACCTGAGCCTCGGTTCCCTTGGCCCGGAGAGGAAGGTCCAGCTGGCCTGGGACAACTCGGGCCTGAGCGTGCGCATCGCCGTCCTCGACTACGTGGCCCCGAACCGCAACCGCTACGCGATGAGCCTCACGGGGAGGCAGGATTCCTGGACCCAGCTCGGCATCTCAAACCTCGGAAGCATCGCCCCCCTGTCTCCTGGAGAATATCTCCTGCGGGTCAAGGGCTCGAACGGCAACGGTGTCTGGAACGACGAGGGCGCCTCCCTCAAGGTCCTGGTCCATCCCCCCGTATGGGCTACCTGGTGGTTCCGCCTCCTCGCGGCCACAGCGGTCGCCGCGGGCATCGCCACGGCCATCGCGGTGAGGATAGGCTCCCTGCACAGGCGCAACGCCCTCCTCGTCAATTTCGCCCGCCACGTCGAGGCGGCCCGCGAGGAGGAGCGCACCAACGCCTCGCGCGAGGTCCACGACGAGATCGGCCAGCACCTTGCCGTCCTCAACCTACAGGCCTATTGGCTGGGCACCCACATCGAGGCCGATGGCGAGAGCCGCCGCTCCAGGCTCGGCGACATGTCGGGAGCGATCGCGGCCGCCATGGCGGCCGTGAAGGCCGTCTCGACAAGGCTTCGCCCCGTGGCCCTCGACTCCCTCTCCCTGACCGAGACAGTGCGCTGGTACCTGCGGGACTTCGAGCGCAAGTCGGGCATCGCCTGCCGCTTCGAGGGCGGGGAGCTGCCCGGGGAGCTCCCGAACGAGATAGCGACAGCCCTCTTCCGTGTCCTCCAGGAATCCCTGAGCAATGTCGCCCGCCACGCCCATGCGAGCTCGGTCCAGGTACGCCTTGTCATGGAGGGCGGATGCCTCCTCCTCGAGGTGGCCGACGACGGCCTGGGCATCGCCTCAGGCTCTGTCCACGCCAGCGATTCCTTTGGCATCATCGGGATGAGGGAGCGCTGCGCCGCCTTTGGCGGATCCCTGCGCGTGAGCGGGGAGGCGGGCAGGGGAAGCGCTGTCCTTGCGCGGATCCCCGTCCAGGGCAGGGGAAGCAGACCGGAAAAGGAAGGCTAGAAGCATGCTCCGCATCCTTGTCGCCGACGACCATTTCCTCATCCGCAGAGGCCTGCGCCAGCTCATCGAGGAGAGCCTGCCCGTCTCCCGCCTCGACGAGGCCGAGGACGGGGTCGCCACGATGGCCCTCGCCCGGGAGAAGCACTACGACGTCGTGATCCTCGACATCTCGATGCCGGGCAAGGACGGCCTCGACCTGATCAAGGACCTCAAGGAAGCCGATCCCGAGACCAGGGTCCTCGTGCTCTCGATCTCGCCCGAGGAGCAGTACGCCCTGCGCGCCTTCAAGCTCGGGGCCTCGGGATGCCTCAACAAGTCGGGCGACCCCGGAGAGCTCATCGACGCTATAAGGACGGTCGTGGGGGGGCGGCGCTACCTGAGCCCCAAGACCCAGGAGCTCCTCCTCGAGGACTCATTTGGAGGGGGCGACAGGCCTCCCCACGAGCTGCTTTCCGACCGCGAATACCAGGTCTTCCGCCTCCTCGCCTCGGGCAAGGCCATAGGCGAGATCGCCGTCCTGCTCTCCTTGAGCGTGAAGACCGTGAGCACCTACAGGGCGAGGGTGCTGAAGAAGATGGGCATGGAGAACAACGCCCAGATCACCCACTATGCCTTCAAGAACAGCCTCGTCGGCGAGTGAGCCGTGTAGGACGGCCACCTACGCGAGAAACTGGGGCCTTCCTACATACGGGAAGAGCCCATGCGGCCTACAATCCTAGGATGCTCCCTTCGACCCAGTTCGAGCTCCGCATCCATCCTCCCTTCCTGGGCGAGGAGAGGGACGAGCTCGCGGCCTTCAGGAAGGCGGCCGGCCTTGAGGCCGAGGCCGAGGAAGGGCCCGAGGCCCCCTACACTGCGGCCTTCCTCGGGGGCGGCAGGCTCGTTGCGGCCGGCTCCCTCGGTGGCCGAGTGATCCGGGGCCTTGCGGTCGAGGCTGGTCTGCAGGGCGAGGGCCTCGCGGCGGCAGTCGTCTCAGAGCTCGAGGCCGAGGCGGGCAGGCGCGGCCTCGCCCGCCTCCTCGTCTACACCTCGCCCGACAAGCTCGGGATCTTCGCCTCCCTCGGCTACCGGCTTATCGCCGAATCGGGGAAGGACGCCATCCTCCTCGAGAAGGGGGGCGGGATCGAGGCCTGGTGCGCCGAGCTCGCGGCCGCCTTTCAGGAGGACCCGGGATCCGGGGCCGGGGGCGAGCCTCAGGGCGCCGCACCCATTGGCACACCCATTGCCGCAGCCGGCGGCGCGCCCGGCGACGCAGCCGGCGGCTCCCCGCGTGTGGCCGCCCTCGTCATGAACTGCAACCCCTTCACCCTCGGCCACCGCCACCTCGTGGAGGCCGCCGCCTCGCGCGCCCCGAGGGTCGCCCTCTTTGTCGTCGCCGAGGATGCCTCGAGCTTCCCCTACGAGGTTCGGCTGCGCCTCGTGCGCGAGGGGACGGCCGACATAGGTGGCGTCACCGTCATCCCCGGGACGGACTACCTCATCTCGCGGGCGACCTTTCCCAGCTATTTCCTCAAGGACAGGGCAGGGGCCGCGGCCGAGATCCACGCGAGGCTCGACCTCGGGCTCTTCGCGCGCTGGATCGCCCCGGCTGTCGGAGCCACCTTGCGGCTCGTCGCCGAGGAGCCCTACAGCGAGGTGACGGCCCTCTACAACAGGATCATGCAGGAAGTCCTGCCTCCGCGTGGCATCGCCGTCGAGGTATTACCCAGGCTCGAGGTTGGCGGGGCGGCGGTGAGCGCTTCCACCGTGCGCCGCCTCATCCGAGAGGGCAGGCTGGGTGACATAAGAAACCTCGTGCCCGAGAGCACCTGGTCGTATCTGAGCTCACCGGAGGCGAGGGACGTGCTCGAGCGCGTCGCCGCAGCCGAGGGCAGACATTAGCGAGAGGAAAAAGGATGAAGGCCATGGAGATCATCAAGACAGGAGTCGCAGGCACCCTCGAGAGCTGCGACGCCTCGGTCAGCGTCGAGGAACATGGGCTGCTCGAGCTTGTCATCGAGAGCGCCGACAGCCGCTTCGCGCCTCGGGTGCGCGAGGCAGCCCTCGCCGCCCTCGCCGAGCTGGGCGTCAGGGCCGCGCGGGTCACCGTGCGCGAGAAGAGCGCCCTTGACTGCACCATCAGGGCCAGGGTCATGACCGCCTGCCTGCGTGCGGCAGGCCTCGAGAAGGCCCCCTGGGAGGCCCTGAAGTGATGGCCACCCTGCGCCGGAGCATGCTCTTCGTCCCGGGCAACAACCCGGCCCTCGTCAAGGACGCCCAGATCTACGGCTCCGACTCCATCATCTTCGACCTCGAGGACTCGGTGGCCCCGGCAGAGAAGGACGCGGCCCGCCTCCTCGTATGGTCCTCCTTGCGCTCGACCGACTACGGCAGGGTCGAGAAGGTGGTCAGGGTCAACGGCATCGACACCCCATGGTTCCGCGAGGACGTCGAGGCCATGGTCCGAGCCGGCATCGAGGTGATCCGCCTTCCCAAGACCGAAGGGCCTGCTGACATCGCGAGGCTCGAGGAATTGGTGGGCGCGCTTGAGAGGACAGCGGGAAGACCATCTGGTTCGGTGCGGCTCATGGCCGCGCTCGAAGGCCCCCTTGCCATCCTGAACGCTTACGAGATAGCCACATCGAGCAAACGCCTGGTCGCAATAGCTCTTTCGGCCGAGGACTTCGTCACCAGCATGAGGACGACCCGCTCGAGCGAGGGCGTCGAGCTCGCCGAGGCCAGGGGACGCATCGTCCTCGCGGCCAGGGCCGCCGGAGTCATGGCGATCGACACCGTCTTCACCGACGTCGCCGACAGCGAGGGTTTCCTGCGCGAGGCGAGGCTGGCGAAACAGCTGGGCTTCGACGGCAAGTCGGTCATCACCCCGGCCCAGATACCCCTGCTCCACGGAGTGTTCGCTCCGACCAAGGAAGAGCTCAGGCGGGCGCGCCGCGTCATTGCCGCGGCGGCCGAGGCAAAGGTACGTGGCCTCGGCGTGATATCCCTCGATGGGAAGATGATCGACCGGCCCATCATCGACAGGGCCCAGGGCCTCGTCGACCTGGCCCGGGCATCGGGAATGAGAGTGGAGGACAAGGAATGAAGGCCAAGGACGGGGGAGGGCGGACCCTCCCCGAAACGATAGCCGGCTTCGGGAAGGTTGCGGCCTTCGCCGGGGCCTGGGCGAGCGCCGCCAACCGCGGCGCGCCGCGGAAGCTCCTCTCGGCCGGGAGACCCTCGAAGCTCCTGGGGAGCATCGACGAGGCGATACGCCGCTCGGGCCTCGAGAGCGGGATGACGGTCTCCTTCCACCACCATTTCCGCGAGGGCGACCTCGTCGTCAACCTCGTCATGGACGCGATAGCCCGAGCGGGGATCCGCGACCTCACCATCGCCCCCTCCTCGCTCACCAACGTCCACGCCCCCCTGGTGGAGCACTGCCGCAGGGGCGTCATCAAGCGGATCTACACCTCGGGCCTCCGCGGCGAGCTGGCCGAACAGGTCTCGCGCGGCCTCCTCGAGGCCCCCGTCGTTATCCACTCCCACGGCGGAAGGTCGCGGGCGATCCGCGAGGGCACCATCCGCCCCGACGTCGCCTTCCTCGGCGTGCCCTCATGCGACCGCGCGGGAAACGCAAGGGGCTGGTCGGGTGAGTCGGCCTGCGGCTCCCTGGGCTACGCGATGGTCGACGCCCGCCACGCCTGCTCGGTGGTCCTCCTCACCGACTTCCTCGAGGACTATCCCGCCATCCCCGCCAGCATAGGCCAGGAGCTCGTGGACTGGGTCGTCCAGGTCGACAGGGTGGGCGATCCCGCGGGCATCTCCAAGGGCGCCACGCGGCTGCCCAAGGACCCCCGCGAGCTGCTTATCGCGAGGCGGGCCGTCCAGGCGATCGACGCCGCCGGCGTCATAAGGGATGGCTTTTCCTTCCAGACAGGCTCGGGAGGCTCCTCCCTCGCCGCGGTGCGCTTCCTGCGCGAGCTCATGCTCGAGCGCGGGGTGAAGGCCTCCTTCGCGTTGGGCGGCATCACCAGCCAGACCGCGCGCATGCTCGAGGAGGGCCTCGTCGGCGCCCTCCTCGACGTGCAGAGCTTCGACTCCGACGCGGCGAGGTCCCTCGCCGCGAACTCGCGCCACTACGAGATCGACGCGACCTGCTACGCCGACCCCCACGCCGCAGGCTGCGCCGTCGACCAGCTCGACGTCGTCGTCCTCTCGGCCCTCGAGATCGACATGGCCTTCAACGTAAACGTCATCACCGGCTCGGACGGAGTCATCCGCGGAGCCTCGGGCGGCCACAGCGACACCGCGGCGGGCTCCGGCCTCGCCGTCGTCGTGGCCCCTCTTGTCCGGGGCAGGACGGCGAGCGTCGTCGACAGGGTCGAGACCATCGTCACCCCGGGCGAGAGCGTCGACCTCGTCGTCACCGACTACGGCCTGGCAGTGAACCCCCGCCGCGCCGACCTGGCGGCGGCCCTCAGGAAGGGCGGCCTCGAGGTCCTCGAGATCGGCGAGCTGCGCGAGATCGCCGAACGCATAACCGGAGTCCCCGAGCCCGTCGAGCACGGAAACCGAATCGTGGGCGTGGTCGAGTACCGCGACGGCACCGTCATCGACCTCATCAGGGACGTAAGGGCATAAGGGCCATGGCCGGGCGCGGGTTCGAGGAGATCCTCAGGCGCCGCGAGGCGAGGGCCGCCCTCCAGGCGGCCCTCTACGCCCGCCACGGCCTTCCCCTGATCTCGATCACCCTCGTCGTGCCCGGGCCCGAGAAGGACTCGGCCGAACTGCGCGCCCTCATGGACAGGGCCGAGACAAAGCTCTTCCGCATCCTCGCGTTGCGCGGCGCCAGCTGCGCAGAGCGCATTCGCTACGATGGAAGGACGGGCAGCGAGCTCCTCCTGGCCATTGAGGGCCTTCGGGCCGAGGACCTGAAGGACGCCGCCATGGAGCTCGAGAACGGAAGGCCCTGGGGCCGCCTCCTCGACGCCGACGTCCTCGCCCCCGCTCCCGGCGGAAGGCCCGGCGGAGCCCTCGGTGGGCGACTCGGCGCGGATCCATGCGCGCACCCAAGCGCCGGCCCTAGTGAGTCCCTGCGCCCCCTCTCCCGTGCCGACCGCGGTCTTCCCGCCCGTCCCTGCCTCGCCTGCGCGCGCTCAGCCACCGACTGCATCAAACAGGGGCGCCACAGCCCCGAGGAGCTCGCCAAGACCGTGTCAGCCCTTCTGTCCTCGGTCCGCGATTCCGAGCCCCCTCGCTAGGAGCAGGCGAAGGCCAGGCCGGGCTCCGTGTCATCTCCCTCGGCCAGACTGCCCCGGGCCCGAGCGGACTCGGCCCTCTCGGCCGCCCTGATCTTGGCAGCGACACGCTCCAGAACCCTGTCCTCCTGAGCGATGTGCCTGCTGAGCCAATAGGCGAGGTAGTAGACGAGCCGGGTCGCGACCGCCCTCGATCCCGTCTCGAGGCTCGCCCTGCAGGACTTCACAGTCATGACGAACTCCTCGTGCTCCTTCTCGTGCGAGAGGGCGCTCGGAATGTTGTACTGCCTGAAATAGGCCTCCTCCTCGCAGAAGTGCCGCTCGGCGTAAGCCTTGAGCTCGGCGAGGATGAGGACCAGCTCTCCCCCTCCCATGCCATCCCTCAGGCCCCTTCCCATGCGGTCGAAGAGCGAGATCAGGACCCGGTGGGCGTCGTCGATCCGGGGTATCCCCATCATCAGGTTCGGGGGCCAGCCGAAGGGCCTCTCGGCCTCGCTCGCCGGTATGATCGTTGGCTCCTCGGCCCCTGCCTCCATGGCCTTCCGTACTTCCATCGCCTCGCCTCCCCGCGGGATCCCCGTCCCGCCCACAACATACAAAGCATGGACCGTGCCCATTTCGGGCCGGCCAGCGGTAATCCCAAGGCCGACGCGCCGGGCCTTTGGGGGAAAAGACTTGGGCGGCCTCCGCGGTGGCAGGCCGGGCCATCCCCCGGCACCGTCGGTGCTCCGAAACGAGAAAGGCTGTCAGAAAGGCTTACGCAAGCGCGGCGACTGTCCAGAAACCTGACAGCATGAGTTCCGGGGCAGCTGCTCCTCCACTGGGAATTGAGAATTGTCGGACAGCAAACGCCGTTGTGCCAGGCTATGAATTTTCCCTCACCCGGTACCTTTGGGGCGCAGGTCCAGCGCAGCAACCATCCCCGCCGGTCAGGAGCAAGGGCCGCTCCCGCAGCCCCGCATCGATCCAGGGTCGAGATTGCATCGAGGATCGTAGACGCGGCCACGGACGCCACCTGACTCGTCGCCCGGGCCTAATCGCACGATCAGAGAGCCATGTCGCTTAATTGCATACATGTCAATGACTTAAAAGGATGTTTTATGGCACCCCGGGCGATTTTTGCTTGCGCTCACCGCGAAAGGCCTTTACTATGGCTAAAAGCTACGGCAGGTTGCCCGATTGCGTTTCGGCCGACGAGCACAGCCAGAGCCACGATTGACAATGATAGATGAAAAAGCCTTCGACAGTTAACGCACCTTCATCTGTCCGTGTCGCTCCTCATCGGTGATTCCGGTCGTCGCCTTGTCCAAGGTGCGTCCTCGGGATCGGAGCCTCACCAGACTCCCCATGGCCAGCGCAGAAGGCCTCCCAGCCAGGTCCATGGATAGATGCTCCGATAGCGCCCCGCTTGCTCGGTCCGAACTTGCCGCGGACTTCAATCAGGCGGGCTTGGGAGGCGCGATGAATTCTCGCGAGGGCCGAGGAGGGGCAGCCGTGGTGCTTTCCATTGCCGGCTTCCAGGATGGACAGCTTTCCCTGCGCTTTCCCTTCGACTGGGCTATCGTCCAAGCGATGAAGTCCGTACCAGGCAACAGCTGGTGGTCCGACGCAGACGCCTGGATTCTTACCATCAGGCCGGGGATTGTCGACCTTCTCCTTGAGGCCCTGTATGACACCGGCCTGTTCCACGCCGGGGATCCTCTCGACCTAGATGCCGCCGCCGCCCTTTTTTCGCAAAGCGAGTCCGTCCCAATCCCCCAGGTCGAGGCCACCCCCATCCCTCAGGTCGAGCCCGCTTCCATCCCGCAGGACGAGGCCGCCTCCACCCCCCAGGTCGGGCCCGCCTCCTCTCCCCAGGTCGGGCCCGCCTCCATCCCCCAGGTCGAGGCCGCTTCCATCCCCCAGGTCGGTCCCGGTTCCATCCCCCAGGTCGAGGCCGCTTCCATCCCCGAGGCCGCCTCCTCCCGGCAGGTCGAGGTTCCCTCCATTCGACGGGCGAGCACCTCGGGCCATGGTTCCGATGGTCTCTTAGCCTCCTTTCGTTATGCGCTCGAAGTCAGGCACTACAGCCCACGGACGATGGCGGCCTATTCCCAGTGGGTCGGGCGCTTCCTGGCCTTCCACGGCGGGGCGGAACTCACGAGCCTGGGCGAGAGGGAGATCAACCATTTTCTGACCCAACTCGCTGTCGGCGATAAGGTGAGCTCCTCGACCCAGAATCAGGCCCTCGCCGCCATACTTTTCCTCTTCCGGACCGTCCTCGGTCGCCCCATCGGCGAGCTCGGCGATGTCGTGCGGGCCAAGAAGCCCCTCAGGTTGCCGGTCGTCCTCACTAGGGAGGAGGTCAGGTTGGTCCTCGCGAACATGCGGGGGGACAAGTGGCTGGTCGCCAAGCTCTTGTACGGTTCGGGCCTCCGTCTCATGGAGTGCCTAGGTCTCAGGATCCAGGACCTCGATTTCGAGGCTATGCAGATCCTCATCCGGAACGGCAAGGGGGCAAAGGACCGAGTGACCATGGTACCCGCTACCTTGGTCAGTCCCCTGAGGGACCATATAATGAGAGTCAAGGTCACCCATGACCATGACCTTGCCGAGGGATGGGGCGAAGTGCCCTTGCCTGGCGCCCTTGGCCGAAAATACCCCAGCGCTTCCATAGAATGGCAGTGGCAGTGGATCTTCCCCCAGGAGCGGCGCTGGAAAAACGGCGAAACGGGCAAGGAGGGCCGCTATCACATGGACGAGGCCCTCATGCAGCGCGCCGTCCACGAGGCGGTCCTGAAGGCCGGCGTCCACAAACGAGCGAGCTGCCACACCTTCCGCCACTCTTTCGCCACCCATCTCCTCGAGTCTGGCTACGACATCCGTACCGTCCAGGAGCTCTTGGGTCACAGCGACGTGAAGACGACGATGATTTACACCCATGTCCTCAATCGCGGCCCCTCCGGTGTCAGGAGCCCTGCAGACGGTCTTTGAGCTAATACGCATCTTATGCTGACCAGTAATTCGCGCTGACTTTTGCTGTTGAAGCGAATGCCTGTGACAGTCCTTAAATGAGTTGGCAGTGAACTCAAGATGATCCCATAGGACTCAAGACCCTGAGCAGAGGTGTATATCACTTATACGCAGGAACAGTCCAATTTGATGTTAGATCGGCTCGCTCCGCTCGCGTCAGAGACGCGCCCGGGGCTCCGCCCGTCGGGCGCGATCTGTTCGCGAATTTCATAAATAGGTGCATAGATAACGAAAATGAAAATGACTGTCGGCAATTATTTCTGAGGCATCAAGAATGGGAAACTTCGGAATGCAAAATTGAAAGCGAAAGAGCCAAACTATATAGAAGCATTGGATCATCAGGCAAGTTTGAAAAGATCAGGAATGCTGAGAATTGAATACCAGGATGAATTGGCGAATTTAGAGCATAATGCCGCCAAAATTCAATATTCAATTAATGAATACGAAATGCAATAGCAGAAGTGAAATAGATCAGATTACCAGATAATGAGATATTA
>JANXYO010000084.1 GCA_025356015.1 Spirochaetaceae bacterium | reverse complement strand
GCCAGGGCGGCCGCAAGCCGCTTCTTGAGCTCAACCGCTCCGTGGTCGTTCGCCATGACTATCTTCATGGTCAAAACACTAGCATGAAGCAGCCGGTGACCATAAGCACTCCGAAGACGACCTTCGAGAAGGCCTCGGCGTTCACCCGCGAATGCCCCAGCTCCCCGAGGGCTATGCCGAGGGCGAGCACAGGCAGGAGAAGGCCGAGTTCGGCCATCGCGGGCGCGGTGAAGACGCCGCCGAGGGCGAAGGAGACGATGAGGACGGTGTTGAGGCTCACCCAGAGCAGGCAGAGTGTCGCGCGGAATGCCCCCTTGTCGGGGAGGGCTCGGGCGGCATACAGGACGACGAAGGGGCCGCCCGCGGCGAAGGCCCCGTGGACGATGCCTCCGGCGACGAGGAGGACGCGATAGGCCGAGGGGGGGAGGGCCCTGCCAATCCCCTTTCGGGAGAAGCGCCTGACAAGCTGGATCGAGGCCGAGACAACGATGAAGGCCCCGAGCAGCTTGATGAGGAGGGGCCTCGGCAGGCGCGCGAAGGCGAACATGCCGAAGGGCAGTCCGGCTCCGACCCAGAGCAGGATCTTTCCGTACTCCCTCCAGTCGATGCGCCGTATGTTCGTCAGCGCGATATACAGGGCAAGTATCCAGGCCAGGATGGCGAGGAGGAACTTCGCGCGGTCGATGCCGAGGAGCATGGAGACGAAGGGGAGGGCGAGGACGGTGCAGCCGAAGCCCGTCACCGCCTCGAGCGCGTGGGTCACGAGGACGACGAGGGCCGAGAGGACGAAGGCGAGGCTCGGGGCAAACATCCTCTCCGACCTAGCCGCGCTTCGCCGCGACGAGGGCAAGGACGGCGGCGCTCTCGAGGGCGACGGCGTTGTTGGCCAGCTTGGGGTCGGCCTGGACCTTGGCGAAGAGCTCGGCGATCCTCGCCGACGGCAGTGATGCCGCCTGCACTCCGATGTCGGCGAAGGTCGAGGGGAGGCCGACGAGCTGCTTGAGCGAGGAGAGTTCGGCCGCGAGGAAATCGACGGCCTCGTCCTCGCCCCACGAAGCCTCGGCTCCGATGAGCCTCGCGGCCCGGGCGAGCTTGGCGTGCACCTTGTCATCGCCCCTGTTGATGGCCAGCACCTCCTCGGTGAAGAAGGCGCAGGCAGTCCCATGGGGGATGTGCCACTCCTCCGACAGGACGAAGGAAAGGGCGTGGATCGCCGCCGTCCCGGTGAGGTTGAAGGCGATGCCAGCCGCGCAGGCGGCGCGCAGGAGATCGGCCGTGCCCAGTGGCGAGCCGGCCTTCCGCGCCTCCCAGGCTGGGCGAAAGGCGGCAAGGAGGTCGCACAAGGCGTCGGTGGCGAGGGCGTCCGAGACGGCCGTGGCCTTCCTGTTCCAGAGGGTCTCGAGGGCGTGGGTGACCGCGTCGAAGGCTGTCGAGGCGAGGAGCTCTGGCGGGATGTCGGCCACGAGGGAGTCGACGAGGACGGCAGCCTCGGCCTGGATCATCGGGCTGTTCAGGGTGTACTTGCGGCCCGAGGCCGAGGTGTAGACCCCGAACCTGGTGACTTCCGAGCCCGTTCCCGTCGTGGTCGGCACGAGTGCGAGGGGAGGGCCCTTCGCCCCGAGCAGCCGGGTGGCGGAGCCGCCAAGGTAGTCGTCAAGTTCGCCGTCGTTGGCGAGGAGGGCCCTGACTGCCTTGGCCGAATCAAGGGCGCTTCCTCCCCCGATCCCGATGACGAGCTCGGGTGCGAAGTCCCGGGCCCCGGCCGCCATGGCGCCGATGTCGGCGGTGCGGGGATCGCTGACGATCCTGTCCAGGACAAGGACCTTCCCCGAGGCCGCGAATGCCGCGATGGAGGCGTCAAGGAGGGGGAAGGGCCGGGGGTCTTTGACGATGAGGCATCTGGCCTTCCGATCTGAACCGAGCAGGAGGGCGAGTATCTCCAGGTCCTCTGCCCCGAGCCGGGGGATTCCGATGACCCGGGTGGGGCTTCCGAGGGGGGACAGTGCTGAGCGTGTGCCGAGGTGGGACAGTGTGCCGAGTGGGGACAGTGCTGAGCCTGGTGCTGAGCCTGCGGACCGGGCTGAAGCCTTCATTTGAACTGCTCGGTCTCCAGCCGCTTCACCTGCTCGAACGCGTTTGTGAGGAAGTCTTTCTTGAACTCCATCTTCTCGGTGAAGGCCACCGCAAGCCATGCGTCGACGATCTGGCAGCCGAGAAAGGGCGCCGTGATCCAGCCGCCGAGGGTGATCACGTTCGCGTTGTTCACGATCTTTGCGCGCTCGCCGGAGAAGAGGTCGTCGACGACGCAGGCGTAGACGCCCTTGTGCTTGTTGGCGACGATGGCCATGCCCTGGCCGGTGCCGCAGATCAGGATTCCGCGTTCAGCCTCGCCCCTCTGGATCGAGGCGGCGACCTTGGGCGCCTGGACGAAATAGGGCTGGGGTGCCTCCGCGTTTTCGATGCCGAAATCGACGAGCTCGATGTCGCCCCTGGCTTCGAGGTGCTTCACGATTTCGGCCTTGAGGGGGAAGCCGGAGAGGTCGGACGCGATCGCGATCCTGATCTTCTTGCTCATTGTCTTCTTCCTTGTCTTGAGTTGGTATATTTTCAGACAGAAAATAATGCGAAAGACTAGCACGGTGCCCCCGTCCTGTAAAGCGCCTTGAATCGCGGCCTCAGCACGAAGGCGTTCAAAGAGGGAAGGGGGACCGGACATGAAGGGATTTCCTGGACCGCTCGCCGTCTGCGTGGTGGCGGCCTGTATTGCTTCCTGCATACCCGACCCTGGCCAGGGCATCCTGCCCAGATCCGACCTCGATCCGCCCTTCCTCCTCGAGGCGGGGCCCGAGGACGCCAGGACCTTCATCGCTCGTTTTGACGAGGCTGTTAGCCCCGTCAATGGGAGCTTCGCCCTCAATCCCGGCGGCTCCATCATGGAGCTCAGGGCCCTTGGGGAAAGGCTTGTGATCGCCCTCCCGGTCGAGCAGGAGGCAGGGGCCGACTATGCCCTGGCCGGGGAGGTCGAGGATTCAGGCGGCAACAGGACCCGCATGGTCATTTCTTTCTGCGGCTGGAACGGAAGGGTCCCAAAGCTCAGGATATCCGAGCTCTTTACCGCCAGGAACAGCTCGAAGACCAGGCCACACCGGGACTATGTCGAGCTCGAGGCCCTCTCGGAGGGGAATCTGGGAGGGGTGGAGCTTGCCTGGGCGAGCTCGGTCAAGGCCTACTCCTACCGCTTCCCCGGAGCCGAGCTCAGGGCTGGGGATCTCGTGGTCCTCCACCTCGCCCCCGAGGGCAGGGCCGAGGAGAGGGACGAGAGGGGAAGCGATCTGGGACTTTCGGGTGGAGTCGATTCAAGCCCCGGCGCTCGGGATTTCTGGTCGGGGGCCGGGGGCCTTAGCGATGCCAGCGGGGCCCTCACCCTGCGGCCGCGGCCCGGTGACAGGGCCTGTGACGGGATCTTCTACGCCGAGGACAGCCGCACGGGTGCCATCGAGGAGGGGAGGCTCCTCCCCCTCCTGCGGGAACTCCAGGATGCCTCGATCTGGCAGTCCGCAGGCGGGCAGTTCTCCTGGGAGGACGCCTTCAGATGGAGGCCAAGCACGGCGCGCTCGATTTGCCGCTCTGGCCAGACAGGCTCGGGGCCGGCGGTCTGGTATCTGTCAGACTCGGGGGCCCAGAGCCCTGGGCAGGAGAATCCTATGCCGGTCCAGGCCGAGGCGAAACGGGTCAAAAGGGCTGTCGTAGCTGCTGGAGGCGGCCGAGGAAAGGGGCCGGCTACTGGACGAGGTCCTTGAAGAGGCCTTCAATGTCGCGCTTCGGGAGGGCGCCGACCTTCTGGCTGTGCACAGCGCCAGCGTTGAAGACCATGAGGGTGGGGATGGAGATGATATTGTACTGGGCGGCCAGGTCGGCCTCGGCGTCGACATTGATCTTCCCGACCTTGATGCGGCCCTTGTAGGCGTCGGCCAGCTGCTCGACAGAGGGCGCGATCATGCGGCAGGGCATGCACCATTCGGCCCAGAAATCCAAGAGAACGGGCATGGACGACTCGAGGACCTCTTTCTGGAAATTCTGCGCTGTGACATTGATCTCGTCGCTCATACGCGCTCCTGTTCTCATTGTTGGGACGCGCCACCGGCCGCGTCCCTACTGCAATATAGGGAAAAGCCGCCAGCCCTGTCAAACCTGCCCGCGGCCCCCTGTCTGCATGCCGCCTCGGCCTGGACGCTGCCGCCCGCTATCCCGGCCCGCGGCTGTCGGATTGTCTGTCTGCGGCCTTCGGTGCCATGATGGCCTTCAAAGGGAGGGCCTAGCCAGTGCCAGGGAAGGATTTGAGTCTGGTCGGCAAGACCTGCGTGGTCACCGGCGCCACCTCAGGGATCGGCCTGGCGACTGCCAGGGCCCTGGTGAGGATCGGAGCAAGGGTCATTGGCGTCGGAAGGGATCGGGGCCGGGACGCAGAGGCGATGGATATCCTGAGGACAGAGGCGGCCGTCTCGGGCGCGCCCGAACCCGGTTTCGAGCTGGCTGACCTTTCCCTCATGAGGGAGGTAGCCGCCCTCGCCTCCCGCCTCGCCCAGAGGGCCGGAGGGATCCAGGTACTGGCTAATGTCGCCGGAATCTTCACAGCGAGGCGGGTCGCGACCCCCGAGGGCCTCGAAACCCAGTTCGCGGTCAACCACCTCGCCCCATTCCTCCTCACCACCAGCCTCCTTCCCGCCCTCGCTCGTGGCGAGGGCGGACGGGTCATATGCGTCTCCTCGGACTCCCACTACGCAGGGAAGATCCGTTGGTCTGACCCGCTCATGGAGCGGCGCTATTTCGGGCTCTCGGCCTATGCCCAGTCCAAGCTCGCCAATGTGATGTTTGCGCGCGAACTGGTGCGGCGCCTGGGCAGGGGCTCGCCGATCGAGGTCTATGTGGCAGATCCCGGGCTCGCGAACACCGACATGGGACTCAAGCAGGGCCTGTCCCCGAGCAGCCTCTTCTGGCGGCTCAGGCGGAGGGGAGGGACGAGCCCCGATGTCCCCGCCGCGGCGATAGCCTGGCTCGCCGCGTCCGAGGAGGCCGCGGGGAAGTCGGGACGCTACTGGCGCAACGGTATCGAGAAGCGGCCCTCGAGGCCAAGCCTCGACGCTGAGGCTGCCCGGCGGCTCTGGGAGCTCAGCGAGGAACTCTGCCGCAAGGCCCTGGGCCAAGGCAGCCCTTAGGGGGTCTCGTCGAGGAGGCGGCGCTCGCCTTTTAGCTGCATGATGTCCTCGACGTCCTGGGTGCATTCCATGCAGCCCAGGTAGGCTCCCGTCTCGTTCCTCAGGGCATGGAAGTCGATGAGGACCTTGTGCTTTAGACCCGTGGCCTTGTCCACGGTGAGGTCTATCCAGAAGCGGGCCTTGTCCTTCTTGCCCGATCTCATGTCACCGACGATCCGCTCGACAAGGTGGAGGCTCTCCACGGGATGGCATTCGCGGAAATTCATGCCCATGCTCACCTCGGGCCTGTAGAAGAGGCGATTGTCGTGGCGGTTCCAGCTCACCACTGTGTCCTTGGCGTCGATGACTGTGATCTCAACCGGAAGGGTTTCGTACATCGCGCGCACGAGTTCCTCGTTCATCGAATCGATCATGGACCGCCTCCTTTGCATGAGTCTTCAAGTATATTCCGCCCGCTTATGGCCGCCATTGTGAGCGCCCGCGCGGCTATGGTCTCCGTGAGGCCTTCCGCTGCTCCAGGAAGTGGTCGAAGGAGGCCTCCGAGGAGTTGACGACCAGGCTCGCCGGCATGCCGATCTCCCGGAACAGCTCCAGTACTTTGTCGAAGCGGCCCACGTCGAGCCAGAAGTGCGCGTCGCTCCCGCACACGACCCGGGTGCCGGTCTCCATGCAGAGTAGGGCAATCTCGCGGCAGCGCTCGTGGCTCCCCGGCCGTATCCTGAAGGAGGAGTTGTTGATCTCGATGGCCTTGCCATTGTCCCGCGCGGCGAGGACCACTGACCGGGCATCGATGGGATAGACAGGGTTCCCCGCGTGGGAGACGGCGTCCACCAGTGGATGGGCCAGGGCCTTCACGAGGGCGAGGGTGTTCTCCTCCCTGGATCGCGGCGGGAAGCATCTCTCATGGAGGCCAGCGAGCACGAAGTCGAGGCCGAGGAGCATGGCCTCGGCCATGTCGAGGCTTCCCTCGAGGTCGAGGATGTTCGCCTCGACCCCCTTGAGGAAGCGGACGCCATGGATCCTCTCTGGCAGGATGCGGAGGTTCCCGAAGTGGTAGGGGTGGGGCAGGATGCCGCCCGAGATCCCCGGCCCGTGGTCGGTGAGGACGAAGCCCCTCATCCCCCGCTTGCGCGCGCCGCGCGCCATCTCGTCGACCGTCGAATAGGCGTGGCCGGAGGCTATCGAATGGGTGTGGGTGTCGATGACTATCTTCAACGAATGCCTTTCGAAGCGAACAGGCTTTTGTACTTCCTGTCCGAGAACGCGATGTGGCTCGAGAGCCATGAGCGCAGGAAGGGCAGGAGCTCTTTCGAGAGCCCTGCGCCGCCGGAGCTGAACTTGGCCTTGAAGGCCCCCAGCTTCGCGACAAAGGCAGCGTGCTCCTTTTTGTGCTCGCCCGCCCCGGTATAGCCAAACTCCTCGAAGTACCTTTCCTCGAGGGCGAAGTGCTTCGAGGCGTAGACCTCCAGCGACGCGAAGATGGACGCGAGGCCCTCGTGTCCGCCCCCCCCCTCTGCCGCCGCGCTCAAGGCATTGATGAGACCGATGAGCTCGCGATGCTGACCGTCGATCTCGTCGAGGCCGACGCTGAGCGAGTTGGACCACTCGATAAAGGCCATTGGACCTCCCGGGCTTGCGCCCCCTTGATGCTGGGCCGGCCGCTTATTGGTACCCCGGCCGGAGCCAGCATGTCAAAGGGGCACAAAAGGCCAGCCTTGGGCCCTCCTCCCGCTCCGACCCCTAGTCCCCGCCCTTGATCTCGAGGAAGCTGCTCGGGACTCCCAGGGAGCGCTTGCCGAGCTCAATGTTGAGCATGAAGAGGCCCTGGGGCGAGTTGCCGAGGAGCTCGATGGCCTGGAGGATCTCCATCGCGTTCTTCTCCTCCTCGACCTGCTCGTTGACGTACCACTGGTCCAGGGTCACCGTCGCGAAGTCCTTTTCCTCGAGAGCCAGGGCCATGATCTCGTGGATGCTCCTGGTCACGGCCTTCTCGTGCTCCAGCACGTGCTGGAAGAGCTCCTTGATGGCAGTCTCCTTGAAGTCGGGCTGGGCGATTGCCTTGAGCTGGACAGAGGAGCCCTGGTCCTGGAGGTAGTGGTAGAACTTCATCGCGTGGAACATCTCTTCGTGGTACTGGATGGTGAGCCAGGAGGCGATGCCCCTGTAGCCGGCCTCTCCCATCCGCGCCGACATCGCGAGGTAGAGGTAGGCCGAGTACATCTCCTTGTTGATCTGTTCATTGATCCTGTCGCTCATCTTCTTGCTGACCATCATGTTCTCCTTACTGTGGCTCGGTTTCATCTTTAATATACGCAATCCCGCCCCGAGCTCGGAGCGATTCTTAGCTTGGATCACGATAATAGGAACGATTATTATGATACTTTGCCGCCTTGGGCTAGGCAAGGTAGGGTGAGCCGATTTTCAGTCCGGCCAGGCCCGGGTGGCGGTTAACAGCCCGGGTCGATCCGCGCTACTATCCGCTTCCCATGAAAAACTCAGGTCTCCCTTCGAGATTCAGACGACTCATCGCTCCCTACCGCGGTTTCGACTCCTCGCTCTGGTCGATGTTCTTCGCGACGATCATCAACCGCTTCGGGGACTTTGTCGGGCCCTTCCTCGCCCTCTACCTCAGCCGTGTCCTCGCCTTCGACCCGGCCCGGACCGGTCTCATGCTGGCGATCGTCTTCGGGGCATCGACCCTCGGCTCCTTCGCCTCGGGCAGGGTGGCCGACACGATAGGCCGCAAGCGCGCCCTCATGGCCTGCCAGACCATGGCCGCTGTGGTGAACCTTGTCGTGGGCTTCCAGTACACGGCGGCCTGGGCTCCTTGGCTCATAGCGGTCGGTTCCATGTTCAGGGGAGGCGCGCGGCCCCTGATCGGGGCCGTGCTCACCGACCTGGCTCCCCAGGAACGCAGAAAGGAGGTCTTTGGCCTCCAGTACTGGTGCATCAACGTGGGCTCGGCCATCGGCCCCCTGGTTGCCGCCGCCCTTTTCAACGGGGCCCTGCCCTGGCTCTTCCGCGGAGACGCGGCCTGCACCCTGATCTCCGTGTTCCTCATCGGGCGCGGCGTGAGGATGCCGGCCGGGAAGGCGGTGGCAGCAACGAACCTCGAGCACCACGACGAGCGCGGGGCCCTGCGAGCCTTCCTTGCGAGACCCATCCTCCTCGCCTTCGCGGGAATAGCCCTGGTGAGCTCCGTCACCTATTCCCAGACCGGCTTTGGCCTTCCCCTGACCCTCTCCGCCATATTCGGCGCCGAAGGCCCGCGCTATTTCGGCTATCTGATGTCGCTCAACGGGCTCACTGTCATCGCCCTGAGCGTCCCAATCGCCCGAGCGCTGCGCAATAGGCGGCCCTTGGCATGCATGTTCTTCTCCGGGGCCTTCTATGTGGTCGGCTTTGGGATCTATGCCTTTCCTCTCGGCCTCGCGGGCTACTGCGCGGCGACCTTCATCTGGACGATCGGGGAGATCGTCGCGGCCGTCAACATGGGCGTCTTCCTCGCGAGGCATTCCCCGGCGAACTGGAGGGCCTCCTTCCAGTCCTTCACGGGAGTCTTCTTCTCGGGAGGCTGGTGCCTGGGGCCCCTTCTCCTGGGTCCCCTGATGCGCGCGGGAGGCCTCTCATGGCTCTGGGGGGTGACTGCCGGGACGTGCGCTCTCTGGGCCCTCGCCAGCTGGCACCTGGACCGATGGGACGCGCGCATCGTCGCGGTGCCTGGCGGGGCCTGAACCGGGACCCGCCACCGCGCAGGATCGCGGGGGCTGGGGCTGGGGCGCGTGCCGGGTCGGCTCCTGGCTCTCCCCTGTTGCTCAGCGGAAGAGGGCGACGACGTTCCTGCGCCGCGGGGGGGCCGCCTGGTTCTGCGCCGAGCTGTAGCCGAGGGTGAGCGCGAAGAAGGGAGAGTAGGAATCGGGGATCTTGAGCTCCTCGCGGTACTTGCCGAGGCTCGGGCTCTCCGCGAGGAGGGAGGCGTACCAGATCCAGCAGGACCCTATGCCCAGAGACTCGGCGGCGAGCATGATGTTCTGACCCGCGGTCGCGCAGTTCTCCTTGGCTAGCATGTCCCTCGGATCGCCCGAGACGATGATGACGGTCGGCGCGAACCTGAAGACGGCGGCGTTGAGGGTCGAGGCGAGTTCCTGGGCCTTCGGGTGGCTCGAATGCTTCGCCTCGGCGATGATCCATGAGTTTACCTTTTCCAGCAGGGCCTTGTTCTGGAGCACCGAGAAGAACCAGGACTGGCTGTTGTTTCCGCTTGGAGCATAGATGCCCGCCTCGAGGATAGCCTTGAGCTGCTCGTCGGCAACCTGCTCCTCCTTGTAGCTCCTGACGCTCCTGCGCCGCTTGATCGTCTCAATCACCTGGTTCACTGCCTTCCTCCATGCCTTTTCTGTCCTCATGACGATGCACTTTCGCCCGGCTTCTGTCCAGCACAGGGATCACGCGACCCCGTCACCGGCAGGGCCTGCCCATTTTAGTTATTTATTATTCCCTCAGGGCGGCTCTATGACTCGCATCCCGCCTTTGAGGAGACGGAAGGCAAGCGCGGTTATTCTTTATCCTGCAAGCAAAAACATGTTCCCTGCCCGCGATTCAGAGCCTGCCAGAGCCGAGGCAAGGGGGTTTGCGTCATCGCCGAAGATAGACTAGCCTTGAGACGAACGCGAGAATCGACGCCGGGGGTCATGATGGACGCGGCCCACATCAATCCCTTCCTGTCCTCGACCATATCCCTCTTCGAGAAGCTGTTCGCGGTGACGCCCCAGCCTGGAGAGATCTTCCTGGACACCAAGGCGCGCAAGCACCGGTGGGACATCTCCGCCGTCATGGTGCTCACGGGGAGCGCGATAGGTGTTGTCGCGATCCGCCTCACCCGCGTCCTGGCCGACAAGCTTCTTGAGAAGTCGGGGGTTGGCTGGAAGACCGACGACGAGCGCGAGAGCCTCATCAACGGGATGGTGGGCGAGCTCGTCAACATCATCGCGGCCAGCGCCTCGACGAAGATAGGCGAGTTCAACATCGAGATCTCGGTGCCCATTGTCGTGCAGGGCGAGAACCATACGATCTCCTGGCCCGAGAGCGCCCCCATCATAGGCGTGCCGTTCTGGACTCCCTTTGGCCCCTTCCTCGTCGACATCAGCCTCATCGAGCTGCCCAAGCAGTATGTCCAGACGGGAGCCCGCGGCGTCGGAGCCAAGAACTAGATCCCGTCTTCCGTCCTCCCCGACCCCCTTCCTCTTGCCCCCCCTGCCCCCTCGCGATTGCCGCGAACAGGGATTCCGGCTAGGATGTGCCTTCCTGCATCGGGGAGGATCGATGGCGCCAGGCACTTTGTCCCATGTCGACCGGGCCCTTGGCATATGCCTCGGAGCGACCACCTTCTCTCTCGTCGAGGTGACGAGGAACGGGGGAGGCCCCGTCGTCGGCAGCTCCCGCGTCGAGGCGCACAACGGTGACCCCAAGGCCGCCTTCGCGCGGGCACTGGCCTCCTACGATCTCGATGGCGCGCGGGTTGCGGTCACCGGGAGGAAGTTCCGCGAGATCACCAACTTCCCCTCGATCATCGAGCCCGAGGCGACGGAAATCGCCTACGCCTTCACGAACAGGGGATCGAGGCGGCACGACGCCATCGTCTCCGCCGGCGGCGAATCCTTCATCGTCTACGAGATGGACGAGCGCGGCAGGATTTCCCGCATCTCTTCGGGCAACAAGTGCGCTTCGGGGACGGGGGAATTCTTCCTCCAGCAGATCAGGCGCATGAACATAGGGGTGGAGGAGGCTGTCGCCCTCGCGAAGACCTCAACGAAGCCCCACGAGCTCTCCGGCCGGTGCTCGGTCTTCTGCAAGTCGGACTGCACCCATGCCCTGAACAAGGGCGAGTCGATCGCCGACGTGACCTCGGGCCTCGCGCGCATGATCGCGAAGAAGATACGCGAGCTCCTTGTGAAGGTCTCGGCCACGCGTGTCCTGGTCGTCGGTGGCACTGCAAGGAACGACGCGGTGATCGATTTCCTGAGGGCCGACATGTCGGCGGTGGAGGTGTCGCCCGAGGCCCCTTATTTCGAGGCCCTCGGCGCCGCCCTCTGGGCCCTCGACAACGCGAAGCCGGCCGCGGTGGGGACCAAGGGCTGTTTCAGGGAGGCCAGGTCATCCTTCGAGTTCCTTCAGCCACTCTCGGATTTCGCCGCTCTGGTCGAGTTCAAGGACATGGCCTTCGGCACGGCGGCCGAGGGCGAGGCCTGCGTCGTCGGCCTCGATGTCGGCTCGACCACGACCAAGGCCGTGCTCTTCAGGCTCTTCGACCGGGCCATCCTGGCTTCCGAATACCTGCGTACCAATGGCAACCCGATCGAGGCCTCGAGGCGCTGTTACCGGGCCCTCGCCGAGAAGCTTGGCGGGGTCGGCCTCGTCATCAGGGGCCTCGGGGTCACCGGAAGCGGCCGCTACATCGCCGCCCTGCACGCCGGGACCGCCGGCATCGTCAACGAGATCATCGCCCACGCGAGGGCCGCCGCCCACTTCGACGAAAGAGTCGACACGATCTTCGAGATCGGCGGCCAGGACGCCAAGTACACCTACCTCACGAACGGGGTGGCCTCGGACTACGCCATGAACGAGGCCTGCTCGGCCGGGACGGGGAGCTTCCTCGAGGAGTCGGCCTTCGAGTCCCTGGGCGTGAGGATGGAGGACATCGCGGCCATCGCCATAGCCGCGAAGAATCCCCCCAATTTCTCCGACCAGTGCGCCGCCTTCATCTCATCCGACATCGTGACCGCGATGCAGGAGGGGGTTTCCCGCGAGGACGTGATCGCGGGCCTCGTCTACTCGATCTGCATGAACTACGCGAACCGGGTGAAGGGATCAAGGCAGGTTGGCGACAGGATCTTCATGCAGGGCGGGGTCTGCTACAACCGTGCCGTTCCCCTCGCGATGGCCGCCATCACAGGCAAGAGCATAGTCGTGCCGCCCCAGCCGGGGCTCATGGGAGCCTACGGCGTCGCCCTCGAGATCGCCAACATGCTCGAGACCGGAGTCCTTGAGGAAAGCGCCTTCGACCTCGCCACGCTCGCCGGCCGTGAAGTGGGCTACGGCAGGAATTTCGTCTGCCAGGGCGCGAGCGAGCACTGCGACCGCAGGTGCGAGATCAGCATCATCGAGATCGAGGGCCGCAAGCTCCCGTTCGGCGGGGCCTGCAACAAGTACTACAACCAGATCCACAACCTGAAATACGACATGACCATGCTCAATCACGTTGAGCGGCGCAAACAGCTGCTCTTCGAGGATTTCTCGCGACCTCTTGCGAGCGTCCCGGAGGGCGCCCCGGTGGTGGGTATCAACAAGAGCTTCCACACCCACATGCTCCTGCCCCTGTACGCCACCTTCTTCAACGAGCTCGGCTGCCGCGTCGTCCTCTCCGACGAGGTGCGCCAGACGGGCATCGACAAGGGCATGACAAGCTACTGCCTCGCGGGGCAGATCGCCCTCGGCATGTTCGAGAGCCTCCTTGACAAGAAGCCCGACTACATCTTCATGCCCCATCTCAAGGAGATCCACGTCTCCGAGCAGGAAGACTACCGCATCGAGTTCCAGACGACCTGCATGTTCCTCCAGGGCGAACCCTGGTACCAGAAGGCGACCCACATGGTCGGCCTTGAGCATCCGCCCGTCCTCCTCGCTCCCGTCCTCAACCTCATGGAAGGCTACGGCGCCGAGGAGGAGAAGCTGGTCCAGATGGCGATGGGCATGGGCTTCCAGCCCGCGAAGGCGAAGGCTGCCCATGCCGCGGCCGTCGCGAGGCAGCTGGGCTTCTTCCGGGCGATGAAGGACGAGGGCCGGCGCATCCTCGCCGAGATCGAGGCCGACCCCGATCGGATCGCCGTGGTATTCTTCGGCCACCCCTATTCGGCCTTCGCCGACGAAGCCAACAAGGGCGTGCCCTCGAAGTTCGCCTCGCGAGGCATCGAGCTCATACCCTTCGACTTCCTCGCCTACGAGGAGGAGGAGAACTACCGCGACACCTACTGGGAGATGGGCCAGAGGGTCATCAAGGCAGCCAGGATCGTCGAGCGCCACAGCCAGCTCTTCGGCTGCTACCAGACCAACTTCCTCTGCGCCATCGACTCGGTGATGGTGACCCACTTCCGCGACCTCATGGGCTCAAAGCCCTCGCTGACCATCGAGGTCGACTCGCACACCGCCGACGCCGGGGTGAACACGAGGATCGAGGCCTTCATGGACGTTGTGCGCAACTCGATGCGGGTGGGCAGGGTCCCGAGCGCGGCAGCGTTCACGCGGGCGGCGCGCATCGAGGTCGCGGGCACCGGGAAGGTGAGCTACCTTGACTCAAACGGCGAGCGCCTCGACATCACCGACAATCGGGTGAAGGTGGTCATCCCCTCGATGGGGGACCTCTTCGGGTCGGGGACGGCCGCCGTACTGCGCTCCCTGGGCTGGAACGCCGAGGCCCTCGAGGTCTGCGACCGCGAGGCCCTCGACCTCGGGCGGTCGGTGACGACCAGCAAGGAATGCCTGCCCATCATCAACATCCTGGGCGAGGTCCTCAAGTACCTCAAGCACCGCAAGGACCCGTCCGAGCGCCTCGTCGTCCTCATGGTGGGGGCGGGGGGCTGCTGCAGGGTGGGCCAGTACAAGATCCTCATCGACGCCCTCGTCGAGAAACGCGGCCTCGAGAACGTGGCCCAGCTCATCCTCTCGAACGACGACGGCTACGCGGGCCTTGGCCTGGGCTTCCGTCTCGCGATGCTCAAGTCCCTGTACATCTTCGATGTCCTTGACGACCTGCGCTCGGCCATCAAGGCCCTGGCCACCGACCGGGAGAAGGGGATGGAGCTCTTCAACAGGGAGGTCGCGAGCCTCGTCAAAGCCATCGACGGCTCGGGCCGAGTGCCCCTGTTCACCCAGCTGCGGCGGAGCATCGCTGCCCTGGCCACCATCGAGCTCAGGCTCCCGATAGAGCAGGCCAAGTACGTCGCCGTCGTGGGCGAGATATTCGTACGCCGCGACCACTTCTCCCTCATGAGCATCCCCGAGATGCTCGCCAAGCGGGGCTTCGTCATGCTCGACGCCCCCGTGTCGGAGTGGGTGCGCTACACCGACTTTCTCAGGGACATAGGCATGTACACCGCCAAGCTTGGCTTCATGGGAAGGCTCGAGATGCTGGTTTCGGGCCTTGTCCAGGACTTTTACGAGCACAAGATCAAGCGTCTCTTCGTGGCTTCCGGGCTCTATGAGTACGAGAAGATAGACATCAGGAGCTATATGGCCCACTCGACCCACTTTTTCCCCCTTGAGCTCACCGGGGAGCCCGGTCTCTCCTCGGGCTCGGCCCTGAAGCACCTCGTGGACAAGTACTGCGGCGTGATCTCGGTGGGGCCCTTCGGCTGCATGAACTCGCGCATGACCGAGGCCGTGGCCGCCCAGGAGATGACGGTCGAGGGCAAGGAGAGAGCGGCCGCCAACGCCGGCGAGAGGGTCGACCTCTCTGCCCTCAAGGCCGAGGTCGACGTCCTTCCCTTCCTCTCGGTCGAGTGCGACGGCAATCCCTTCTCGCAGATCATCCAGGCCAGGCTCGAGACCTTCATGCTCCAGGCAGACAGGCTCGCCGGAAGGCTCGCCCGCGGGAAGCCCCAGGCTTGAGTAATATTGGCATGTGCCGCGAGAACCAGAAACGGCACAGGAGGCCCTCATGGCAGCTATCCCTTCCATCGCGGTGGCCACGCTCGCTCTGACGGCGCTCGTGGCCTCCGGCTGCGCCACTGCCCCTCGGCTAGGCTTCCCGGGCTCCCTATCCCTTCCCGTTCCGGTGACGCCTGTCTTCGACTTCAGCCCGGAGCGGCCCTCCATCGAGGTCCAGCTCCTGTACGAAGACGCCGAGGACTGGAGGTCGGTGAACGAAGCCTACATCCAGTCGGTCCTGGCCCGGGTGGACAAGACCGGCCTTGGAGAGGCGGTCCGCCAGAGCTTCCAGGAGGAGTTGGGAACAAGGTCCTCGATCTTTGACACGGGCGAACAGGAGGTCCTGGACGCGAGCCCCCTGCGCCAGAGCGACCCGGCCTCGCCCAGCGGGGCGCGCTATGAGCTTGGCTCCCTGGCCGACAGGATCCAGGGCGACCGGATCCTTTTGCTCTCGGTGAGACGCTACGGTTACCTCGTGAGGACGAACTTCGATTCAGCGATCATGGTCTTCCGCCTCAGCCTCATCGACAAGGCGACGGGGACGGCGCTCTGGGAGGCCGATTACCACGATTTCATCGGGGTGGCCGAGATAGACCCCCTGTCCCCCGTGAACGTGAAGGACATCGACAAGGCCTTCAGGCGCCTTGGCGCCGAGATGCTGGGCGGCCTCTTCAAGCGGCTTGGAGGCTGAGGAAGGGACTTGGGCCCGCAACCGGAACGCGGCCAGCCCTATTGGGTCGAAGCGGGCAGGGCCTGGAATATGCCGACGATGTTGCCCTCGGTGTCCCTGAAGTAGGCCGAGTAGCCCATGCCCTCGACGGTCTGCCTCTGGATCACCATGGTCCCGCCCGCAGCCGCAATCCTCTTTATGTGCTCGTCGATGTCGGCAACCTCGATGATGTTGACGAAGCCGTTCATGGCCTGGCCATCTGCCGGCGGAGGCCCCTTGCGCCTCATCATCCCCCCGTTGATGCCGGGGCTTCCTTCCCCCGTGTCGATGACCCAGTAGGTCTGCGCTCCCCAGGTCGTGAACTTCCAGCCAAAGAGCTTCTCATAGAACTCGGCGGCCCGCTTCGGCTCCTCTGCGTGGATCTCGAAATGGATTATTCGGCCCATGGTGTGCCCCTTGGAATGGCAAAAGGACGATAGGGGGAAGTTATTCACGGCAGGGCCGGCCAGGCAATCCGATTCCGGCAGATCCGTTGCGGCTGGCCTGTGGTCCTAGGCCTCCCGCCAGCCTGAGCCGACCCAGGGAACGAAATCACCGCCCGCGATGGCGAGGCGCATGCTGAGCTGGGCGGCGTGGTGCTGGACGTGGCGGGTGTTGTTGAGGTAGAGCTCGGCCCGCGTGTGGCAGCTGCTGAGCCTTCCAAAGCCCGTGGGGCCATTGAGCGACTCCTCGTCCTCGGCGGCCAGGGCCGTCTGGATCTTGGCGCGGCAGTGGGCGATGTAGGCGAGGATGAAATCCCTGTCGTAAAGGAGGGCCGGCTTGCGGTCTTCGAGCTCCTCGTAGTCGCGGAAGACCGAGGCACCCGCCCGGTGGAAGTCCTGGTCCCTGAGCGAGGCCGGGTCCTTTCCGAGATAGTAGTCGGCGTAGAAGACGGCATGGAAGGCCGACTGGCAGAAGACCTCGTCCAGGAAGCGGGAATCCCATTCCTCATGGGGACAGCGATTGACGCAGTGGGCGAGGGTGGACAGGGCAGCCTCGAGCTGGTCGCGAACGAGTTTCTTGAAGGCCTCGACCATGGCGGTACCTCCCTTGACGGGCCCCTTGGGCAGGAGAGAAGTATAGCCCGAGCGCGTTGCCCGAAGCTAGGCTTCTGGGTTATCATGGCCTCCTCGGGTCCCCGAGCAGGCGACAGCGCGCTCGCGTCCGCGTGCCCGGATGGCCCTCATGCCCTCCAGGAGGATCGAAGTGGCGATCATATCGATGCGGGATGTCAAGAAAACCTATCCCCTAGGCAAGACGGAAGTCCAGGCGGTTCGCGGGGTGTCGGTCGAGATCATGGAAGGCGATTTCATCTCCATAGCGGGGGCCTCGGGCTCGGGCAAGACGACGATCCTCAACATGATCGGCTGCATCGACGTGCCCACAGATGGCATCGTCGAGATCGACGGCACGGACACAAGGACCCTCAACGACAACCAGATCACCGATCTGCGCCACCGCTTCATCGGCTTCATCTTCCAGTCCTTCAACCTCATACCCGTCCTGAACGTCTACGAGAACATCGAGTTCCCCCTCCTTCTCGGCGCGGCGACAATGGGAAGGAGCGAGAGGAAGGCCTGGATAGACTACCTCATCGAGCAGGTGGGCCTGGGCCAGTGGAGGACCCACAAGCCCAACGAGCTCTCCGGCGGCCAGCGCCAGCGCGTGGCCATAGCGCGGGCCCTGGTCACCAAGCCAAAGGTCGTCCTGGCCGACGAGCCGACGGCCAATCTCGACTCGAAGACCGGTGAGCAGATCATCGAGCTCATGAAGAAGATCAACAGCGAGCAGAACACGACCTTCATATTCAGCACCCATGATGCGGGCATCGTCGGCATAGCCGACCACGTCATCCGCCTGCGGGACGGGCTCGTCATCGAGGAAACCCGCCGGGGAAGCTAGGCCATGCCGATAGTCCTGCGCATCGCCTTCAGGAACCTCCGCGAGCATAGGGCAAAGACCGCGATAATCGTCAGCCTCATCTCGATCGGCATGATCCTTCTCGTCGTGGGCAATTCGATAATCGAGACGGGAAGGGCGGGCACGCAGAGGGCCTTTGTGGACAGCTATTCGGGCCATATCCTCGTGGGACCCCCCGATGCCAACGGGAAGGACCCGAGCCTCTTCCCCGGCGCCAACTTCGGCCCGGGAGCGACGGTCGCCAAGACCGTGCGGCCCTACGAGGAGGTCCTCGCCTATCTGCGCTCGAGGCCAGAGGTGTCGGCCCTCAACCCCCAGGTCTACGGGACGGTGTTCATCGAGCTGCCCGACGATTTTCGCGCGGTCACCAATTCCCTCGGGGTCGACCTCAAGGCCCATGCCGAGATGTTCCCCGGTGCCCTCGAGATGGTTCAGGGCCGGATGCTCGAGCCGGGCGAGGAGGGTATCGTCCTGGGGATCAAGGTCCTCAAGGACATGGAGAAGGACGCCAAGTACCAGGCGAAGGTCGGCGAGAAGCTCAAGCTCAACGTCCTCGGCCTCAACACCCGTATCAAGAGCATTCCCCTGGTCGGGGTCGTCCATTTCAAGAACGGCAACTCCGGCCTGGACGACATGGGCTTCATGGACCTCTCAAGCCTGCGATACCTGCTCGGCATGGTCATCGGCTCCACCAAGCAGATCAAGATCGCAAAGGAAGACCAGAGCCTCCTCGACCTCGACCTGGACAAGGACCTAGGGAGCTTCTTCGGCGAGGCGGCAGTCATCGCGCCCGGCGGCTCGGCCGCCTCTGCCGCCGGCGCCCCGAGCCTGAAGCCGAACCAGCTCTACGGCATCCTCGGCGACACGAGCGGCCGGGCCGAGCTCGCGAAGGCCGACGCGGGGGCCTGGCACTATGTCCTCCTTCGGCTCAAGGATGGCCGCATGACCCACCAGGTCATCTCCTCGCTGAACGCCGACTTCAAGGCGAAGGGCTGGGACTTGCGCGCCGTCGACTGGGAGGGAGCCGCGGGCTTCTACGCCCAGTTCGTGAAGGGGGCTCAGCTCTTCTTCACCATCCTCGTGATCATCATCTGCGTGGTTTCGGTCATCGTGATCATGAACACCATGGTGGTTTCGATCATCGAGAGGACCTCGGAGATCGGCACGATGCGCGCCCTTGGGGCCAGGAAGTCCTACATCCGGAAGGTCTTCCTCGCTGAGACCTTCGCTCTGGCCCTGATGGGTGGCATCCTGGGTCTTGTGGTCTCCGGCCTGGCGATCGCGGTCATGCACTCCACGGGCCTGCCCTCCCCGCATGTGTTCTTCACCCTCATCTTCGGCGGGGACGTGATCTACCCAATGCTCTCCTGGAGTTCGGCGCTCGGCGCCCTGGCCATCATGGTGGCCGTCGGCCTCCTGTCGAGCATATATCCGACGGCCACAGCCCTGAAGATCCAGCCGGTCAAGGCCATGCAGTCTGCGTGAAGGACGGGAACATGAACACCGCGAGAATAGCCTTGCGCAACCTCCAGCGGCAGAAGCGGCGGACCTTCCTCCTGGCGGGGGCGATCGCCTTCGGAGTCTCCATCGTCACCCTCGTGAACGCCTTCTCGGCTGGGGCGGTGCGGATCCTCAAGGAGAACTTCGCCGACATGATCGGCGGCCACGTCTTCGTGAGCCTTCAGCACCGCGTGGGTGACAAGACCGTGAGCATCATCGAGGACGAGGCTCCCCTGATCGAGGCCCTGCACCGTCTTGGCGTGAGGGACGAGCAGATCACGCGTACCGTGGACATGCAGCAGGCCCAGCTCATCTACGGCTCCAAGTCCGAGGTGCAGGGGATCATCGGCGTCAATTGGAAGGAAGAGCGGGCCCTCGCGGACAAGCTCGGCCTGCCGACCAATGTCTACGAGCGCCTGGCGGGAGGGGAGGAGGGCATCATCCTCTCGAGGAAGAGCGCAGGAAAGCTCAAGGTGGGCGTGGGCGATCCCCTCCTCGCGCGGGGAGAGACGGTGACGGGCCAGGCGAACGTGGGGGACGTGAGGGTCGTCTACGTCAGCGCCGACAACTCGGACACCTCGAGCTTCTTCTCCTTCGCGAGCACCTCCTTCGTGAACCGCCTCCTGAACTTTCCCGACAAAAAGGCCTACAGCACCCTCAGGGTCAGGCTCGCCGCCCTGGACATGGCCGATGCCTTCGCTCTCAAGCTCGAGGCCGAGCTCAAGGCCAGCTATAGGCTCGCGCCAAAGAACCTCGGCCAGCCGGGCATGGAATCGAACGTGTTCAAGATGGGCGAAGGATCGGGCGACTTCCAGGGCATCAGGGCCCAGGTCTCGACCATCAACCAGTTCCTCTCGCAGATAAGCCAGCTGTCCACGGGGCTCCAGATAGCGTCTTTCTTCATGCTGAGCATCCTCCTGGTGATCACCATGATCGGGATCGCCAACACCTTCCGCATGATCATGTACGAGCGCGTGAGGGAGATCGGCACGATGAGGGCGGTCGGCATGCTGCGAAGACAAGTGCGCAGACTCTTCCTGCTCGAGGCCCTCTTCCTGGCCCTCGTCGGGGTCGGCATGGGCGTGGCCTTCGGCTACCTCGTGAGCCTTGCCCTGTCCCTGGTCAACTTCGGGACCGAGGGCTTCTTCTCGCTGTTCCTCCAGAACGGCCACCTGAGCTTCCTCGTCCGCCTTCTCGACGTGTCTGTGATCGTCGTCCTCGTCAGCGTCTTCACCCTGCTAGCGGCCCAGGGCCCGGCCCGCAAGGCAGCCAGGCTCCACCCGGTGGACGCGCTCAGAACCAGCTACTAGCCGCCCAAGGCGGCCAGCCCACGGAGGAGCACTTGAAAAAACCCATACTCGCCCTTCTGCTCGCCACCCTGCTCGCCTCCATCGCCGCGGCCCAGGGCGGCGTCGACTATGCGAGACTGTTGCAGAAGATCGACGAGCTCAGCAACTTCAAGAACCTGGACTTTACCTGCAACGCCACCATCGTGACCGACAGGCCGGGCAAGGACCGCGAGGTCGTCAAGGTGAAGTTCTTCCGGCGCGACAAGGACGACAAGTTCCTGGTCGTCACGATAGAGCCCGAGGTGCAGCGTGGCGAGGGGATCCTGAAGTTCGACGAGAACGTCTGGTTCTACGACCCGAACTCGCGCGACTTCAGCCACACTTCGCTCAAGGAGCGCTTTGGCTCGAGCGGCGCGAACAACGACGATTTCTCCTCGAGGTCCCTGGCCGTGGACTATAAGGTGAGGGAGGGGAACGAGGAGATGCTGGGCAAGATACCCGTGTACTCCTTGAGTCTCGAGGCCACGAGCAACACCGTCCCCTACGCCTTCATGAAGCTCTACGTCACCCGGGACCAGAACCTCATCCTCAAGCAGGAGGAGTTCAGCCTCGCAAAGAAGCTCATGCGAACCTCCCTCTTCACCGACTACGCCAGGATCAGCGGCCGTTTTGTCCCCCTGCGACAGCTCTTCGTCGACAACATCACCCTGGGGGAGAAGACCCAGCTTTCCCTCAGCGATGTCAGCCTCGGGAGCATACCCGACCTGGTCTTCACCAAGAGCTATCTCGAGAAAGTAAGCAAATGAGGGCGGCCAGAGGGGCCGGGCTGTGCATCGGCTTCCTCCTCCTCGCATGCCTGCCGCTGGCGGCCCAGGACAAGTGGAGCGGGAGCCCGCCGGCTGGCGTCTCGGATGGTCTTGAGTCCGACTTCTTCGGCGAGGGCAGCGGCCTCGCTCCCGAGGCGGCTCCGCCCAAGATCGGCGAGGTCTACTCCGAGGACCTCCTCAAGCGGGAGCCGACCCGCATCGGCGGAAGCTTCGAGTTCAAGGCGAGCGCAGGCGCAGGCTGGAAGCGCGGCTTCGAAGACTGGGACTGGGACTACTTCTCAAGGCACGCAACCGAGGCGAGCTCGCTCAAGCTCGAGGGCGAACTCTTCTTCAGCGCCCGGCCCTCGGACCGGGTCCGCTACTATGGCAAGACCAAGGTCGACTACCCCTTCTCGAGCCAGGCCATTGGCGCGACTGAGGGGAATCCGCCAAGTTTCTCCGGCGGCTCGGTCAAGGTACCCAGCCTGTCGGTGTGGGAGCTCTTCACCGATGTCGACATCGGCGGGAGGGTCTTCGTCCGCGCGGGCAAGCAGATGGTGAAGTGGGGAGTCGGCTACTTCTTCCAGCCCGCCGACATCATCAGCCTCACTCCCGTAGACCTGAACGATCCGACAGCCGAGCGCGAAGGCCCCGTCGCCGTGAAGATGAACGTCCCACTCGGCATGCATAACCTGGACTTCTACGCGATCGCCCCCTCAAGCGAGACCCTCGACTCGATGAGGCAGGTGGGTCTGGCTGCCAGGGGAGAGCTTGTCCTGGGCGGCTTCGAGCTCGGCCTTGGCGCGGCCTACCAGGAGGCCCAGGATTTCCAGTTTGTCGCGACGGCGAGCGGGAGCATCTGGAAGCTGGCCGTCTTCGGCGAGGCCGCGGCGAAGCGCAGGAGCCTCGTGCCATGGATCGAGGGCTCGGGCGAGGTCCTGGCCAGGCGGGAGGGCCTCTTCCTCGACGGCACCGCGGGCTTCAGCTACAGCGACACCGACAACTACTGGAGCCTCATCGCCCAGTACTACTACAACGGCGAGGGCTATCCCGACGCAAGGAGGCTCGCCCCCCAGGCAGCCGTCCTCATCGCCGACCCAGGCTCAGGCATCGGGGTTGGGGACATCGCGGGCTTCACCGGCCGCCACTACCTCGCCCTGAACCTCAGCTGGAGCTTCAGGAAGGACAGCGATGTCCAGGTCTCAGCCCTCCTGGTCGCCAACCTCTCCGACGGCTCTGGCACGGTCTCCCCGGAGATCGACTTCGACCTGAGCGACGAGATCGTGCTCGGCCTCAAGGCGAGCCTCAACTATGGCCAGGACGGCAGCCAGTTCCGGGGCATCTCGGGGACCTTCCTTGGCGAGAACCTGGTCCTTCCCCTCGCCGCCGTCGAGGCCTCCTTGTGCATTGGCACTGGCAAGTTCTAGGGAGACTCAAGGTTGTGGAGGGCGCTCAAGGACCATGTCCGGACCGCGTCCCTCGTCCTTTCCGTAGAGCAGGGGGTTTTCAAGGTTCTGCGCAACAAAGCGGGCTAGCTCTTCCTCGGTCTGGAAGCTCGCAGACTCGAAGAGGGCGTCGTCGATCAGACGCAGGACGAGCCTCCCTTCGTTCAGCCTGTAGTTCAGGAAATTCCAGGAAGCGCCCCTATCGCGAAGATCGCGCAGGTTCAGGAAGCGCTCCGCGCCGATGGTGGTCGTGAAGGCACGGAAGGCGTCGATCTTCGATCCCTGGTCTAGGCTCAAGGCCGCGTAAGCGTGCTCGTCGAAGGGGAGGAACTCGATGCTGTGCCATTCTCCGGACTCGGGGTCCTGGCTGCGCCAGACGCCAGCGAGTTCATCGTCGAGGACGGAATTGGCCGGATCGGAGAGGGGCCGGTCCGAGGCGAAGGGGCAGGCGCAGAGGAGAAGGCAGAGGGACAGTGCCGAGGCAGGGGCGAAAAGCCTCGAGGGGATCCTGGTGCTTTGGCTGGCCATGATGTGATGAGTATCGGCCATCCAGCCCTGGCTTTCCATTGGACTGGCAGCGTCGGTGATGGATACCTTCGTGCTAGGGCCTTCGGGCCGAAAAGGAGGGGGCAGCATGGCACAGAAATTCGTCGCGAAGGCTTCGACGACCATCGAAGCGGGCAGCGAGGCCGTATGGAAGGCCCTGGTAGATCCGACCCTCATCAAGGAGTACCTTTTCGGCACCGAGGCCGTCTCGGACTGGAAGGAGGGCAGCCCCATCACCTACCGGGGGACCTGGCAGGGGAAGGCCTATGAGGACAAGGGCCGCATACTCGCAGTGGTCCCCGGGAAACTCCTTAGGTCGAGCTACTGGTCCTCCCTTTCGGGGACGGCCGACAGGCCGGAGAACTACGCGACCGTCAGCTGGGAGCTCTCGGCGTCGGGAGGGAGGACGGAGCTCATAGTCACCCAGGACAACAATCCCGACGAGGAATCCGCCCGGCACTCCCAGGAGAACTGGAAGGCAGTCCTGGCTTCCATCAAGCAAATCCTGGAAAAGGGCCGAGCCTAGGCCCCTCGAAAACCGCCCCTTGGCCACCGCCCCTTGGCCACCTGCTCTTGATTTTCCCCTCCCGGGCACCGACACTTCTCCCTGATAGATACATTTCGATAACTATTTCCCCAACGGGCCGGGATGGAGGATGCACCATGGTCCCAGCGATTGACATTAGCCTCGTTCATGACCTGGCGGCCGAGCTCGGTGATTTTATCAGGATCCCGAGCGTCAGCTCGGACCCCAGGCGCAGGGAGGATTGCCGCAGGGCGGCCATCTGGCTGCGCGACCGCCTCGAGGCCGCGGGCGCAAGCCCTGCCCGCCTCATCGAGACCGAACTGCATCCGGCCGTCTTCGCCCACTTTCCCGGTCCTGCCGGAGCCCCGACCGTCCTGGTCTACGGCCACTACGATGTCCAGCCGGCCACCGCCTCAGCCTGGTCGAGCCCGCCCTTCGAGCCCGAGATCAGGGAGGGCAGGGTATATGGCAGGGGCTCCTCCGACGATAAGGGCAATGTCCTTTTGCCCCTGGCAGCGGTCCGGGCCATCCTTGCCGGCGGCTCGTCCCTGGGCATCGGCCTCAAGTTCCTCATCGAGGGCGAGGAGGAGATCGGCAGCCCCCATCTCGACGCCCTCCTCGCAGAGCACCGCAAGCTCTTTGCCTGCGACGCTGCCTTTTGCGCCGACGGGGGAATGTTCGGCGAGGATGCCTGCTCCATCGCGATTTCGGCCAGGGGCGGCTTTGTCTTCCGTCTCTGGATCAAGGGTCCGGCCTCGGACACCCACTCTGGCCTCGTGGGCGGGGCCGTCAGGAATCCGATCCACGAGCTCTCGGATGCCATCGCTGGCCTTCATGACAGGGAGGGCAGGGTCGCGGTCGAGGGCTTCTACGACCATGTGCGGCCTCTTGAGAGTGAGGAGCGTCTCGAGCTAGCGAGGCTTCCCTTCGACGAGGTCCGTTTCGTGGCCGACTACGGCAGGCTCCATGGCGAGAGCGAGTATTCGGTGCCGGAGCGCATCGGGGCGAGGCCAGCCCTCGACGTGATCTCATTTCACGGCGGGGGCGGCGGGGGAGGAGGCGATGATGGGGTTTCGGCCGTAGTCCCCTCGAGGGCATGGGCAACGATCATGTGCCGTACCGTCGCCGATCAGGATCCCTGGGTCATCCGCGAGCTGGTGAAGCAGCACATCAGGAGGATGATGCCCGAAGGCCTCGCCTTTGGCTTCGAGGAGAAGGACTGTTTCTGGGACTACCGGGTTCCCGAGGGCCTTCCCGCCCTCGGCTCGGCCATCAAGGCCCTCGAGCAGATCTACGGGGTGAAGCCCCTGCTCTGCCGCGACGGGGGCGGCCTGCCCCTGCGGCGTTTCCAGGACAACCTGGGCGTGTCGCCCGTCATCTTTGCCTTCTCCCGCGACAGCGAGGGCTGTCATGGATATGACGAGCATTTCCCCTTGGATGGGATGAGGCTGGGCCTGGCATCCTGGACCAGGCTTTTCCAGATCCTGGGCAACGCGCGGCCGACCGGGGACCGCCTCTGAAGCTTTGGCACGTTTCCTGCTAGATAATTGGTGCCATCATTCGCTTCACGAGGACGGTCCATCATGTTGCTGATAAAAAACGCCGAGCTCTACGCCCCGGCTCCCATGGGGAGGAAGGATATCCTCCTCGCCGGGGGAAGCATCGCCGCCATCGACGATCACATTGACGGTTCGAAGCTACCGGGAGAGGTCCGGGAACTGGACGCCGGGGGATTCCTCGCCCTGCCGGGTCTCATCGACTCCCACGTCCACATCCTCGGAGGAGGGGGAGAGGGCGGCTATCCGACGAGGACGCCCGAGCTCCAGCTCGGCTCCTGCCTGGCAGCGGGCGTGACGAGCGTGGTCGGTACACTCGGGACCGACGGAGTCGCGCGCAGCATGGAATCCCTGGTTGCCAAGGCCTACGCGCTCAGGGAAGGAGGCCTCTCCTGCTGGATCTACACGGGAAGCTACCGCGTCCCGCCCCGTACCGTGACCGGGGATGCCATGAAGGACATCATGATGATCGAGCCAATCATCGGCATCGGCGAGGTCGCGATATCCGACCACCGCTCTTCCATGCCGACGATGGCTGAGCTCGGCCGGCTCGCCTCGGAGGCCCGGGTCGGTGGCATGCTCTCAGGCAAGGCCGGTGTCGTGAACTTCCACCTGGGCGACGCCCCCGCGGGTCTTGGTCCTCTCGAGGAACTTGTTTCGCACGGAGACATGCCGAAGAGCCAGTTCATCCCCACCCACTGCAACCGGAACCATGCCCTCTTCGCCCAGGCACAGCTCTGGATGGCTGGCGGGGGTTTCATCGACCTGACCACGAGCAAGTCATGGCCGGAGGACGGCGACCTTTCGGCGGCATCGGCGCTTGGCGCCTTGTTCCGCTCAGGCCTGGGCTTGGACAGGGTAAGCTGCAGCTCGGATGGCCAGGGCAGCCTTCCAGTCTTCGGTCCCACGGGGCAGCTTTCCGGCCTCACTGTGGGGTCCTGTTCGTCGTTGTGGCAGGCGATCAGAGAGGCTATACTCGAGCACCGCGTTCCCCTCGAGGAAGCGCTGCGGACCGTCACCTCGAGCCCGGCCGCCATCCTGAAGCTGGGCCGCAAGGGCATGATCGCCGAAGGCGCCGACGCCGACCTTGTCCTTGTCGGCCGCGAGAGCCTCGAGGTGGACATTGTCATTGCGGGTGGAAGGGTCGTCGCTGAACAGGGCAGGGCCACGGTCCGGGGCCTCTTCGAGTAGGGAGCCCGCCAAAGCCCAATGCCGATATCGGAGCGTCCAAGCTTGAAGAAGATCGCACTTGTGGCGGGAAGCGCCAGCACCATGAGGGAGCTGTGCCGCCAGCTCAGCGAGTACCTGGGCGAGGAGGCCGAGGTCGCCGGCTTCGCCGCCGACGAGGGCATCTCATCCCAGCTTGGGGCCGACATCCTCGTGCTCTCGAGCCCTCTTCTGCGCTCCGAGCTCGAGACGGCCGGCATCA
>JANXYO010000056.1 GCA_025356015.1 Spirochaetaceae bacterium | reverse complement strand
CTCGTCGCCGCCGACGCCATGGGAATCCCCTCCCACGGCCTTGCCAGGCTGCCGCGCTACGTCGAGGGCCTGAAGACCGGCCTCATGGCCGCCCAGGCCGTCCCGCAGACCCTCGCCGAGACCCAGACCTCGCTTGTCATCGACGCGCACGGGGCGATGGGCGCCCCGGTCAGCGAGCGCACGATGCGCGCCGTCATCGCGAAGGCCTCCTCCTCCGGCGCGGCCTTCGCCTGCGTCAGGGATTCGAACCACTTCGGCATCGCGGGTTTCTACGCCCGCCTGGCGCTCGAGCATGACATGCTCGGCATCGCGATGACAAACACGGCCGCCCTCGGCGTCCCCACCTTTGGCAGCCAGGTCATGTTCGGCACGAACCCCATTGCCTTCGCCGCCCCGGCGGGCAAGGAGGAACCCTTCGTCCTCGACATGTCCACCACCGTCGTCCCTCGCGGCAGGCTCGAGGTCTACTCGAGGCTCGAGAAGGCCCTCCCCGAGGGATGGGCGGTGGACAAGAGGGGGCACTCGACCTCAGAAGCCGCAGCCCTGCTCGCCGACATGCAGGAGCGGGTCGGGGGCGGCATCCTCCCCCTTGGCGGATTGGGCAAGGACTTTGGCGGCCACAAGGGCTATGGCCTCGCGACCATGGTCGACGTGCTCTGCGCCCTGCTCTGCGGGGCCGCCTTCGGTCCCGCCGTCATGGACACCGCGACCTCCTCGGCGAGGGTCAGCCACTTCTTCGGCGCCATCAGGATCTCAAGCTTCCGCGACATCGCGGCCTTCCGCGCCGACATGGACGAGATGCTGCGGTCATTGAGGTCGAGCCCCCCGGCCGAGGGTGAGGAGAGGGTCTCCTACGCGGGCCTGAGCGAGGCCGAGGCAGAGCGTGAGAGCGCAAGCCTGGGTGTGCCCCTGATCTCCATGACCTGGGAGTCCCTGGTCGCGGTGGGCCGGGAGCTCGCCGTCCAGGCCCCCGGCCCCGTCTAGGCGGCGCGCCCGGCCGGCCGATCCGGCCCCCGTCGGGGCCCTAAGCCCCTTTCCGCTCCAGCGCGAGGGCGAGCATGCAGGCTCCCCAGGCCGCGGTCTCGAGGGGCCTCCTGACAGCGAGAGCAGGCAGGCGGACAGCGAGGGCCGCCCTGACCGAGGCCTCGAGCCAGGCGTTGTGCGAAATGAATCCGCCCCAGATGGCGAGCTCGGGCCTGTCGATAAGGCCCCCTGCCCTTTCATGCACCGAGGAGACGAGACAGGCGAGCTCGCGCGAGGCCTCCTCGAAGATCGAGACTGCCAGCTCGTCCCCGGCCGAGCGGAAATCCTCGACGAGGTCGGCCGCCCTGGCGATCGCGGCCTTGTCGAAGTGGCGATAGACCAGGGGGATGAAGAGCGAGGGGTCGGCGATGCCGAAGCGCTCCATGAGGGGAGCAAGCATCGAGGTGGGCAGGTCCCGTCCCTCGCAGGAGCGCAGCGAACGGCGAATGGCCTCGAAGCCGACGAAGAATGCCGAGCCCTCGTCCCCCAGAAAATGGCCAAGGCCACCGGCCCTCCAGCTCCTGCCGTCGGCGAGCCTGGCCTGGGCGATCGAGCCCGTACCGGATATGAGCAGGTAGCCGTCGAGACGCCGCAGGCCCCCAACGAGGGCTGCGTCGCAGTCGGCGCAGACCGACAGGGGGCAGGAAAGGCCGATGGCCTCGCGCGCCATGGATTCAAGCTCGAGCTCCTCCCCGCTCCGCCCGACACCGGCCACGGCCAGGCAGCCGGCGGAGAAGTCGGCCGCGCAGAAGCCCGATTCGCGGAAGGCCCTGCGGAACAGCGTGGAGAGCCTCTCGGCCACGAGGCCGAGCGATACCGCGTTGGGATTTATGCCCTCCCCCGACCCCGCCCAGAGCTCGGCGTTCGCGGCGTCGGCGATTCGCAGCCGGGAAGAACTCCCTCCCCCGTCGACTCCGAAGACCGGCCGCCCTTCCATCAGGCCTTGCCCCTGTGTGTGGCGCGCATCGTGCGCTCGATCGCCGCGATGGAGAGGTCGAGGTTTCGCGAGACGATGATCGTATAGAGGATGTCAATGACGGTGAGCTGGTTGATGCGCGAGGTGACCGCCGCCTTCCGGTATATCCGCTCCGAGGAGGGGACGGCGAGGCGGATGTCGGCGAGGGAGCTCAAGGAGGTCTTGCCGTCCATGGTAAGGGAGATCACGCAGGCCCCCCTCTCCCTGGCCTGGCGCGCGACCTCGATCATC
>JANXYO010000018.1 GCA_025356015.1 Spirochaetaceae bacterium | reverse complement strand
CCAAGCTCTTCGCCGCGAGGGAGAGACTGACCCACCAGCACTCCCTTGGGGTGCCCATAAGCTCCTCCCGCCAGCTCGGGAGGAACACCCCCCTCACCTTCATAGCGCCGGGCGAGGAGTCCTACCCTTCGGTCATCGTCGCCGTCGAACCCGGCGGCCTGGCCATCGAGCCCGCGAGGGACCCCTATGGCGAGGCCATCCGCTTCAAGCGCAACGCCAAGCTGACAGTCTTCTTCTACGCCCAGGGCCACCAGGGCTACCAGTTCCCTTCCCGCGTGGTCGGCTGGGAGCAGATCGGCACCAAGGAAACGATGATCATCGCCCACAGCGACGAGGTCGCGCCCCTTCCAGCTCGCCAGCATGCCCGCAAGGAGATGAGGGCCCCCTGCAGCTTCTACCGGGTCTCGGTCAGCCTCAAGAAGGCCAAGGGCGGCAAAGACCAGTCGACGGCCCGGGTGGAGAACCTCGCCTATTCCGGCACCATCGTTGACATTTCGGCCGGAGGCATCGGGATCCAGAGCTCGAGCCCCCTCCAGGAAGGGGAGTTCATAAAGATCGAGTTTGACTCGAACGGGGGCAGCCATGCGGCCTTCTGCAAGGTGCTCAGGATGAGCAGAACCAGGGGAGGCGGGATGATGCATGCCCAGTTCGTCAGGATCTCCCGGCGCGCCCTAAACGCCATCCTTTCCTATGTCTATGGCTACGCGGACTAGGAATCTCGGGGCGATGAAGGCCTGGCGCAACTTGACGCTGGTCCACCGCATTGCCTAAGATGGACTTATGAAGGTCGTGGAGCTCAGGGAGCTCAATCGCAGGAACATAGCAATTCACTATATCAAGGAATTCACAGCCATCGCCGTCCTTCAGTCGAAGGACACCCAGACCGAGGCCGAGATAGCCTTTGTCCTGGAATCGAAGGCCGTCGGCCCTCCCGAGGTCTCGGTGCGCGTGCTGAACCCCGTCGACTGGCCCCTCCTCCCCGTGGTCCGGGCCCTGCGGGACCATATCCTGGAACTCGAAACCTCGGGGAGACTCAACTGAGGGAGTTCCACCTCCATGACACCCAGGATACCCTCGATCTCGGCGAACGCATCGGAAAGGGAGCGGATGGGGGCGCCGTGATCGCGCTCAAGGGGGGGCTTGGAGCGGGCAAGACAACCCTGGCCAAGGGAGTGGCCCGCGGCCTCGGGATCACCGATGAGGTCACGAGCCCTACCTACACCATTGTCTCGGAATACGAGGGCCGTCTCAGGCTCCACCACATAGACGCGTACCGGCTCTCGGGAAGCGAGGAGTTCCACGCCCTTGGGGGAAGTGAGCTCCTCTCCGACGAAGGCGGGATCTGCCTGATCGAGTGGAGCGAGCGCATCGAGGCCGCTCTGCCGGAGGAGGCCTGCGTCCTCGAGCTTTCCATCCTTGCCGACGAAAGCCGCATCGCGAGGATCTCAGGTGCGGCCCTCGAGGCCATCCTCGCATGAAGGTCCTAGCCTTTGACTGTTCGGGCGACATCCTGTCTGTCGCCGTCCGCAACGGGGATAAATGGGTTGAGGCGAGCCTCGACCTCGGCCTCAAACACGCCGAGAGACTCATGGACCTGATCGACCACTGCCTCTCCTGGGCGGCCCTAAAGCCGACTGAGCTCGACCTTATCGCCTGCACCTTGGGGCCGGGCTCCTTCACCGGCCTGCGGATCGGCATCTCGACGGCGAAGGGCCTCTCCCTTGGCCTGGGTCTGCCCTGGGTGGGCGTGCCGAGCCTCGACTGCATGGCCTGGGGGCATGACAGCATGCCCGGACCGGTCGCCCCGATCATGGACGCGAGGCGGGGCCGGGTCTACTCGGCGATCTACCTAAGGGGGAGGAGGATCGGGGACTGGCTCGACCTGCCTCTTGCGAAGCTCGCAGCCCTGCTCGATACTTACCCGGAAGCCCTCGTCACCGGGCCGGACGCCGAGCTGTTCGAGCCCTTCGCGGCCGAACGAAGCGGTCTGCGCATCGAAGCAAGGGCACGCTACCCATCGGCCCGGGCCCTCGCGGTCCTTGGCGAGGAGCGATTTCTGTCCGAAGGGGGGGCGCAGGCAGATGCTGGACCTCTCTACCTGCGGCCTGTCGATGCGGACAAAGCGGGACCTCCGCCCGGGCGAGCTCAGGTCGGTTAGCGGACGGAAAGCGCGGTAGCCATGGACGACGTTCATAGGTCAGACGAGCCCGAGGAGCTTGAGGAGCTCGAGGCCCTCGATGCTCCCGAGGATATCAGCGAGCTCGAGCGCGGCGTAAACGAGCTGCCGCCCGACTCCCCCCTCTTGGCCGAGGAGGGCCCTCGCAGCGCCGTCAGGAGTTTCGCCCGCATCGACGAGCCCCTCGCCCTCCTCGACGAGTCCTTCGGCTTTGTCTACCGCAACCCCCGCTTTGCCAGCCTCCTCAAGGCCTTCGGCTACCCCGAATCGTCCTCCTTCCTGGGAACGCTCTCGCGGGCCATCGACGGTGACACGGCGCGGAGCATACACGAGTCCCTCTCAAAGGGGGAGCACAGCCACAGCTGGAAGGGCACCCTCGCCCACCGCGCGAAGAACTCGGCCGCCGTCATCACAAAGGTCCACATCCTTCCCATCTACGCCGATGCGCCCCGGGACAAGAGGCCCGAGGCTTTCAGCGTCTACCTCGACGATGTGACCGAGGAGAGCAGGAAGACCTTGAGGGACATGTTCTCCTCCCTCCTCGAGGCCTCGAAGCTGAAGGACAACGACACGGGCAAGCACATCGAGCGGGTCAACCTCTACTCGAGCAGGCTCGCCGGGGAGCTTTTCAACGACCAGCGCTGGCCGGAGGTGGACCAGGACTTCATGGACAACCTCGCCTTCCTCGCCGCGATGCACGACGTGGGCAAGATAGGGACCCCCGACGACATCCTCAACAAGGTCGGACCCTTGAACGAGTTCGAGTGGAAGCTGATGAAGGAGCACACCCTCAACGGGGCCTTCATCCTCTCAAGCTACCCCAACCCGATGGCCAAGGAGATAGCCCTCTCCCACCACGAGTGGTGGAACGGCTCGGGCTACCCCTTCAACCTCGAGGGCAAGATGATCCCCCTGAGCGCGCGCATCGTGACCGTCGCCGACGTCTATGACGCCCTGCGGATGAAGCGGAGCTACAAGCCCGCCTATCCCCACGAGGTCGCCATCGAGAAGATGCTCCAGGAGAGGGGTATCCATTTCGATCCCGAGCTGTCTGAGGTGCTCGAGAAGATCCAAGGCGACTTCGCGGGGATCTACGCCGCCAACGCGGACTAGGGGCCAGGCCCCTGGGCTTGAGCCTGGCCGGGGATCGCGGGGCCGGCCTCGAGCCCGGCCTAGGGCAGGAGCTTCTTGGTGTAGATCCTGCGACGCTTGTGCTGCCTCTTCTCGTAACCCTTCCAGAGCCCCTGGACCTCGACGTTCGTCTCGAGCTCGGGGTTGGATTCGGCTATCTTCACCCCCGCGTCGATGGCCGACTGGTTGAGGCTCGTCATGAGGAAGGCGACGACGCCACGGGACTGGTACTCGGGCTTGACCGCGATGAGGTACATGTCCATCACGGTGGGACGGCGCAGGGCGAGCATGAGGTGGAGCCATCCGAGGGGCAGGAGCCTTCCCCTCGCCCTCTGCAGGGCGCGCGAGAGGCTCGGCATCGTGATCCCGAAACCGATGAGCTTGCCTTCCTTGTCGACGACGATCTTCGTGAAGCGGGGATCGACGAAGCCCAGGTAGGTCTTGATATAGGCCTGGACCTGCTTCTGGCTCAGGGGGGCAGTGCCGTAGAGGTGGGCATAGGTCTCCTCGAGGATGGCGAAGAGGTCCTTGGCCCATTTGCCGATGAGCTCCTTCTTGTTCTTCCACTCGTGGAGGTGGATGCCCGAGCGCTTTGCGATGAGCTCCTGGACGCGAAGGACTTTTTCGGGGATCACCGAGGGCGTATGGATCTGGTACTCGATCCAGTCTATGTCCTTGGCGTAGCCGAGGCGCTCGAGGTACTGGGGGTAATAGGGGCGGTTGTAGTTGGTAGCGAGGGTGGCGACCTCGTCGAAGCCCTCGACAAGCATCCCCTCGCGGTCGAAGTCGGTGAAGCCCAGTGGGCCGTGGAGCCCTTCGAGACCCTTTGAGCGCGCCCAATCCTCGACGGTCTTGAGGAGGGCCTCTGCGACGGCGAAGTCCTCGACGAAGTCTATCCAGCCAAAACGGGCGAGCTTCGTGCCCCACTTCGCGTTGGCGGGATGGTTGATCATGCCAGCGATCCGTCCAACGGGAGAACCGTCACGGTAGGCCATCCAGTACTCGGCCTCGCAGGTCTCGAAGGCAGGGTTCTTGTCCCTTCGCAGGGTGTTGAGGTCATCGAGATCGAGGGTGGGCACCCAGCAGGGGTCGCCAGAATAGATCCGGTAGGGGAAACGGACGAAGGCCTTGAGTTCGTGCAGGTTCGCGACTCGGCGTATCTCGAGGGACATGGCTACTCCTCTATCGGCTGTCTTCGCCGCTGGCGAGGGCTCCCGAGGGGAGTCTCCCTGCCCGGCATCCTTCCATTCGGCTATGAAATGCTCGTAGGCGGCTATGGTCGAGGCGAGGGCTATGGCCGCCGGCTCGCCCCGCCCCTCCTGGTCGTTGCCTTCCTGGATATAGAGGTGTTTGAGGGTATTCCTGGCATCGGAGAGCTCGAAACCCGGATCCAGAGCCCGCCTGCGCTCAAGTCCGCGCAGGACGCTCTCGAATACTTCCTGATGCTTCTGCTCGCGCCACCCGTTAGTCGACACGCTTAGGGCTCACTTTCGGTCGGGAAGTATACCCGCACCGCCGTCGACTGTAAACCGGAATGGCGGCAGAAGAATCGGCTTTTGCCGCCGGCATGCGGGTTTTTCCCTCTAGCGGGCCTTGTTGAAGCTCCTGCGCTCGTCTGAGGCCGGCTTGAGGAAGGCGGCGGTCAGGGCCGGGACATCGGGGCCGGAGGCCGGACTCGCGTCCAGATATGCCCTGCGCTCTGTCCAGGCAAGACCCAGGGCCGAAGGATAGACGAAGACTAGCTTTATCGCCTCCCCGCCCGCGGCCAGATCCTCGGCGGCCAGGAAGCCCCTGGCATCATAATGGTAGTCGGCCTCGGTGATGAGGCTCCCGTCGGCCTCGAGCTGCCTGGCCCGGGCGAGCCGGCCCTCTCCGTCATAGAGGTAGTCCGAAACGCTGCCTGCCCTGCCAAGGGGATCGGGGAGGCCAGCCGCGGCCAGGGCGCCCCAGCGCCAGGGCCCCTCCCCGGGTGGAGACGGTATGAGGAAGGCTCCCGGAGGAGGAGGCTCGGCGCCGGTGGCCCCTGCGCCTGGCCCAGAGTCGCCCGCTGAGGGCAGCGTCTGGTCATTCGCCGTCGTAGACCCAGCCCCGGGGGCCGGCGTTTCGGCCGCAGCGGGGGCCGCCGGGCCGGAGCGGGGGGAGATTTCCAGCCGGGACAGGAAGCCCCTGGCCTCGACGGCGGCGTATCTTTCCTCGACAAGGGAACCGTCGGCCCCGCTCCGCCTGACCCTGTAGGCCCGGCCTTCGCCTGCCCCGGCGCCGATCCCGATCTCGTCGACGGCAACGAGCTTCCCCCCGCCGTCACGCAGGACGGCGTTCGCGAGGCTCCCCTGACCCTGATATCCATATTCGAGCCGCCACAGGACCTTGCCACCCTGCTCCACAGTGACCCGGAGCGGCATGCCCTTCGCGTCCCTGAGGATCGTGCTGCGGATCGGCTTCTTGTCGGCCTGGGGGCCCTCACCCGAGCCCTGGCTCTGCTCGACCAGACGGCCGCTGCCGTCATAGCGGAACTGTCTCCAGGAGAGGGTCGCGGCCGCAGGGCCCGCGCCCGTTCCGGAGGGCGAGCCTGTCGCCGCGGCCGCCGAGGGGCCCGGGCCAGCCTGTGGCGCGGCCTGGCCAGCCTGTGGGGCGGCCTGGCTCCCAGGGGCCCCGGTCTGGTCCCCCGTGGGGCTGGCTGCGGGCAGGACCAGGAGGCTGAGCCTGCCTTCGGCATCGTATTCCTCGATGCGGACCGTATGCGGCTTGGCGGTCTTGTCACTGGCAGGATCCCCCGCGAAATCGATCCTGGAGACAAGGATGCGCCGGGGTGGCTTGGGCAGGTCCTGGCTTTGGGTCTGGGCCGCGGCCACGCCAAGGCCGAGGACAAGCAGGCTCAGGAACAAGGCGGGGCGGACTCTCACAATCGCTCTCCTTGGGACTTCGGGAAGCCGCGGGCATTCCACATTGAAAGGATAGCATCCTCAAGCAGCCGGGGGAAACGCCCCGCATGCGCTATGGCCTGGAAATCCGGATCACCCGCTCGGCTATCCTGAGGTCTCGCTTCCTGTGGCTGATGAGGATGAGGGTCTTTCCGGCCAGCCTGTCTGCGATCGCGTCGAGGAAGCTTTCGGCGAGGGCATCGTCGAGGCCTTCGCTTGGCTCGTCGAGGACATAGACAGGAGCCTGCCTGAGAAGGGCCCGGGCCGCGGCGAGGCGCCTTCCCTCCCCGGCCGAGAGACCCTTCCCCGTCTCCCCGACCAGGCTGTCGAGGCCCTCGGGGAGGTCGCGGAGGAGTCCGCCGAGCTGGACGAGCTCAAGGACCTCGAGGAGCTCGGCGTCATCCCTGCCCCCCCCGGCATCGCGGCCACCGAGCACAAGATTGTCGCGGATCGAGGCGTGGAAGAGGTGGGGCGTCTGTGGAAGGACCGAGAAGAGGGAGCGTGCCTCGTCAAGCCCGAGTGAGCGAAGATCGCGTTGCCCGATGGAGATCCTGCCCCCCTCGAAGTCCCAGAACCTGAGGAGGAGGGAGACGAGGCTGCTCTTGCCCGAGCCCGTGGGGCCGACTATCGCGAGGGTTTCGCCGGGGCGAGCCTCGAAAGAGAGGCCCCTGAGGACCCAGGGAGCCTCCCTCGCGTAGCGAAAGCTGAGCTCCTCGACGAGGAGGCCCTTGGCGGCGGCAGGGGAGGCCCCGCCCTCACTTGTGGGCCCCTCCCCCTGCCGGCAATTGACGGCAGGCTCGGCGACCGCGGGCTTCTGGTCGACGAGGTCGAAGAGTCGCCTCGCCGAGCCCAAGAGCTCACCAGCCCTCTGGATGACTCCAGACAGGGGCGTCACCGCCTCGAAACTCGCCAGCACGAGGACAGCGAGCATGGCGAGCCGTGGACCGGTGAGGCCGCCAGAGGCCGCCTCACCGAAGAGGAGGCAGACGCTGGCCCAGCAGGCCAGGGAGCTCGTGGCGACCAGGATGGCCTCCCCCAGACCCTGGAGGGACTCGAGCTTCCCGCGCCTCAGCCTCAGTTCCCGGTCAAGCTCCGATAGAATCAGGGAACGGGCTTCCGCGACGCCGAGGGCGACGAGCTCGGCCATGCCGCGGGCATCCTCGACCACCAGGGCCCGCAGCCGGGCGGCGAGTGCCACGCTCTCCCTTCCGGCCCTGTCCGCGAGCCGCCTGAGAAGGAGGGGGGCGGCCAGGCCGCCTGTGGAGAGGGCGGCGGCGTCTATCGCCGCGATCCTCCAGTCATAGGAGGCGAGGAAGGGCAGGATGAAGGAAAGCGAGATGAGGGCGGCAGCCGATGGGACGAGGGCCCTTATATAGAAGTCGTCCAGGCTGTCGACATCACTGCCGATCCTGGCGAGGAGGTCTCCGCTCCTGTAGGCATCGAGCCTCGCGGGAGAAAGCGGCTCCAGCCTTTCATAGAACCAGACGCGGAGGGTGGAGAGGATCCTCAAGGTGGTGTCGTGGTTCAGGAGACGCTCGAGATAGCGCAGCCCTGAGCGGCCGATGGCGAGGGCCCTTACCCCGGCTGCTGGCAGGTTGTAGTTCATGGTCGCGCCCAGGGAGCCCGCGAGGGCCATCGAGGCGATGAACCAGCTCGAAAGCCCAAGCAGGCCCACATTCGCCAGTATGGCGAATGTGGAGAGGATCATGCCGAGGACTACGCGCCTGCAGTGCACGAGCACAAGACGCAGCAGGAGAAGGAGGGTCCTCATCCCCCCTCCCTGAATCGGCCGTTCTCAAGCACGAGGATCCTAGGGACCTGGGGCGCGGGTCTATGCGTGACAAGGAGGAAGCTGCGCCCCTTGGTGAGGACGGCGATGCCCGCCTCCACGGCGAGGGCGCTCTTGCTGTCGAGATGGGCAGTCGGTTCGTCGAGCAGGACGAGTCCGGGATTCCGCAGGAACAACCTGGCCAGAGCCACGCGCTGGATCTGGCCGGAGGAGAGACCGGTGCCACCCTCGCCAAGCATCGAGTCGAGGCCATCGGGAAGGCTTTCGAGGAATTCATCGACCTGGGCCTGCCTGAGGGCCTCGGCGAGCTCCTCCTCGGATGCGGCGGGATTCCCCAGGAGGACATTGTCCCTCAAGGACCCGAAGAACAGGGTCGGGCGCTGTGGCAGCCAGGCCACACGCTCCAGCCAGGCCGCCCTGTCGAGCTCCCCGAGCTCATGGCCATCGACGAGGATCCTGCCGGAACTCGGCTGGGTGAAGCCGAGCAGGCAGGAGAGTATCGTCGATTTTCCGCTCCCGCTTCCTCCCATGATCGCCGCCCCCTCGCCAGGGCCGAGGACGAAGCAGGCCCCAGCGAGGACCGCCCTCCCGCCATGGTCCACATGAAGGTCCTCCAGGGCGATCGAGCATGGTCCGCTCTGGCCCCGGACCTTGCCCCGGCCCCCGCGTGAACCCGCCTCCCTGCCGGAGGCGCCGAGCAACTCAGGTATACGCTCGGCGTCGAGCAACTCAGGTATACGCTCGGCGCCAAGCAAATCAGGTATACGCTCGGCGCCGAGCAACTCAGGTATACGCTCGGCGCCGAGCAACTCACGTATACGCTCGGCGGCGCCCAGGGCGTCCAGCCTGGCGTGGTAATGGCTGCCGAGGGCGCGGAGCACCAGGAAATACTCTGGCGCCGCGAGAAGGATGAAATAGGCGGGGGCGAAGGCCATGTGCCCCGAGAGGAGCCTGAAGCCCGATACCACGGCCACGATGGCGATGCTCATCGCTGAGACGAGCTCGAGCATGAAGGAGGAGAGGAAGGCCAGCCGCAGCACTCCCATCGTGGCGCCGCGGAAGTCCTGTGAGGCCTCGGCGACGCGAGCGGCCTCGGCCCTGGCCGCGCCGAACATCTTGAGGGTGGCAAGGCCCTGGAGGGAATCGAGGAAGGCCCCGGACAGCCTTGAGAGGACAGCCCAGAGCCTCTGGTACCGAGCGTGGGTTTCCTCCCCGATGAGGATCATGCTCAGGGGCAGGAATACGGCGGTAAGGATGAGGACCAGGCCCGAGATCCAGTCCAGGGGGAAGACGGCGGCGAGGATAGTCAGGGGCATGAGGGCCGCTATCGCCCTCTGGGGAAGGTAGCGGGAGAAATAGGGCTCGAGGGCATCGGCGGCGTCGACCACCGTGGCCGCGAGCTCCCCTGCCCGTCTTCCGGCCTGCTCCGCCGAGGAAAAACCGCGCATCCGCCCGAGCATGTCACGCCGCGCGTCACCGACCACCGCCGAGGCGCAGGCGCAGGAGGCCCTCCTGCAGGCCCAAAGTGCAAGGCACCTGGCCGCAAGGACCAGGGCGAAGAGGCCCGAAAGGGGAAGGAGGCCTGGCCAGGGCAGGAGGACCCAGCCGAGGCCGGTCCGAAGCTCAGAGCCGAGTACGGCATCGCCGACGACCTTCGCGAGGATGGCGGTCTGGAGGATGAAGAGGATTCCGGCCAGCTCGCCGAGGGCCACGGCCATGCCGAGTTGCCTGCGCGAGCCCCTTCCCCGCGCCCCGAGCCATGTTGCCGTGCTCTCCATGTGCTGGACAGTGTATGCAGGCCAGCCATGGATTGACAACAGCGCCTTGGCGGCAATACTTCACCTTGCCGACCCAGCGCCTGCAGACAAGGGGGATCGATGTCAGTCGAAACGCTATCCCGGATCCAGTTTGCCTCGGTCGCCATGTTCCATTTCCTTTTCGTGCCCCTCACCCTGGGCCTCAGCGCAGTGGTCGCCTTCATGGAGACCCGCTACGCGATGACGGGGGACGCCATCTACCTCAGGATGACCAAGTACTGGAGCAAGCTCTTCCTGATCAACTTCGCGATAGGAGTTGTCACGGGGATAACCCTCGAGTTCCAGTTCGGCATGAACTGGGCCCAGTACTCGAAGTTCGTCGGCGACATCTTCGGCGCCCCCCTCGCCATCGAGGCCACGGTGGCCTTCTTCCTGGAATCGACCTTCATCGGCCTGTGGATGTTCAGCTGGAACCGTGTCTCGAAAGCGGTGCACGCCGCGATCATGTGGGTCGTCGCGGGCGCCAGCTCCCTGTCGGCCCTCTGGATACTCCTCGCCAACGGCTGGATGCAGAAGCCACGGGGCTACGTGATAGCCGGGGGCAGGGCCCAGCTCGTGGACTTCGGCGCCCTTCTCTGGAACCCCTACGCGTGGATCAAGCTCTTCCACGCATTGAGCGCCGCCTTCACCGTCGCGGCCTTCTTCGTCATGGGCATTTCCGCGATCAACATCATCGCCAGGAGAAACCTTGAGCTGTCAAAGAGGTCCTTCCGCCTCGCCGCCCCCCTGGGCCTGGTGGCATCGATCCTCATCATCGTCGCGGGCGACTTCTCGGCTGTCCAGGTGGCGACCTTCCAGCCCACAAAGCTTGCGGCCATGGAGGCCGTCTGGAAGACCGAGGCCGGAGCCCCCTTCTACATCCTCCAGCTGCCACGGCTTTCGGGCGAGGGGAACCTCGTCCAGGCCTGGCCCGTCCCCAAGGCCCTGAGCCTCCTTGCCTACCACGACCCGAACGCCACGGTGAGGGGCCTCGAGGAGTTCCCGCCCTCGGAGCGGCCACCTGTCATGACGAGCTATCTCAGCTTCAGGCTCATGGTTGCCCTGGGCTTCCTCTTCGTCCTCCTGGCTTTCCTGGCCATCCTGTTCTCGAGAAAGGATGGCCTTGCGGGAAAGCGGTGGTTCCTGCGGGTGATGAGCCTGGCCCTCATACTGCCCTTCCTGGCCTGCGAGCTGGGCTGGATGCTCGCCGAGTTCGGCCGCCAGCCCTGGATAGTCTACGGCCTGCTCAAGACCAGGGATGCCGTCTCCCTGAGCATTTCCCCCACAGACGTCATCATTTCCCTCGTCGGCTTCCTCCTCGTGTACTCGAGCCTGGCGGCCGTTGACCTGTTCCTCCTCGCGAAATACGCGAGGAAGGACGAAGACTAAAACGCTAGGAGGCGCGCGACATGACACTCCAAATCCTTTGGTTCGTGCTCTGGGGCCTCCTGTGGGCCATCTACTTCATGCTCGACGGCTTCGATTTCGGAGTCGGCATGCTACGCGGCTTCCTCTGCCGGGACGAGACCGAGCGCCGGCTTGCCCTGGCGGCGATCGGCCCCGTGTGGAACGGCAACGAGGTCTGGCTGATCACCGCTGGCGGGGCCACTTTCGCCGCCTTCCCCTCGGCCTACGCCTCGATGTTCAGCTTCCTCTACCTGCCCATGCTGATCATCCTCTTTTCCCTCATTGCGAGGGGGGCCGCCGTGGAATACCGCGAGAAGCACGATGGCGAGCGCTGGATGAGGGTCTGGGACCTGGTCCTGGCGGTCTCGAGCCTCACGGCAGCCCTGGTGCTGGCCCTCGGCTTTGGCAATATCTTCCAGGGCCTTCCCATCGCGGGAGGGATCTACAGGGGCAACTTCTTCTACCTCTTCAATCCCTACGGCCTTCTCACCGCGGTGGTCTTCGTCCTGCTCTTCCTCCAGCACGGGGCGCTCTGGCTATCATTGAGGACGGCAGGGCCCCTGGCCGAGCGGGCCACGATACTGGCGGGCAGGCTCTGGCTGCCCGTCCTGGCCTTCTCGGCCCTCTTCCTGGTGGCGACAGCTGCCTGGACGAGGCTCTACGAAAACTATGTCGCGCATCGCGTGCTCTTCGTGGTTCCCGTCCTCGCCGCCTTGAGCCTGCTGGCGGTGAAGGTGCTCCACGCGAGGAGATGGCCCCAGGGGGCCTTCCTGGCCTCATGCGCGACCATAGTCCTCGTGGTCGCGACGGCCATGGTCGGGCTTTTCCCCAATCTCATCCCCTCGAGTCTCGATCCCGCCTCGAGCCTGAGCATCTACAACTCGTCCTCGAGCCAATACACCCTGGGCATCATGGCCATCGTGGCACTGGTCTTCGTGCCCATCGTCGTCGTCTACCAGATCCTGGTGTATCGCTTCTTCAGAAAGCGGGTCGGTGCCGAGGACCTGGCTGAGGAAGCCGGATACTGAGGGCCGCCCCGGCTACTGAGGGCCGCCCCGGCCGAGCCTCCTGTGCTAGACCTTGAAGCCGAGCTCCCGCGCCCTGTCCTCGAGCCGGGCGAGGTAGGCCCCACCGCCGTGGAAAGCACGCAGCAGGGCTGGCTCGGGCTCGACAGGGGAGCCTCCCTGGGCGGCCGAGCTCCGCGCGGCCTCGATGACGCCCTGCCGTTCGCCCTCGCTGATAAGGGCGAGGGCTGCCGCGAGAGCCGCTCCCGTCGCCGCTCCGGCGTTGGCGATAGGGAGGACCTTCGCCCCCCAGATTGACGCGATGCGCGCCAGCACCGCCTTGCTCCCCGCCCCTCCACCGGTCACGGCGATGCTGCCACCGGCCTTCGCGAAGTGCCTCGAGCCAAGAAAGACGAGGCCCAGGGAGGAGTCGATGACCCCGGCGTAGTCCTCGGCGAAGGATCCACTCCTGCCCTCGTCCACGGCGGGTGAATCGGGGAAGGACTCGCGCTCGGTCTGGAGGATCCTCAGCTCGGCCAGGGGCGGGGTCGAGGCCAGGGCTTGGTCGGAGGCGGCGAAGTCATCTGGAGCCAGGCCATGATCGCGCCTTACCCTTTCCCAGGAGAGGGCCCCATTGGTCCGGCATCCGAACATGAAGGGATTGCCGAGGCCGTCGTACATCGCGTTGGCGGAGATGTGGGGCTTCTCCCCCTCGGCCATGAGGACGAAGCTGGTCCCGAGCGAGAGGAGGCTGCCAGAGGCGAGGACCTTGCTCTGGGGGTTGTCGCCGGAGCCGATGAGGACCCTGGCCGAGGGGGACATTCCGTAGCGTTCGACAAAATAGGCGGCCAGGCTCCCGGCCCCGCTTTGTGGGTGGGCGAGGCCTGGCAGGGTGGCGGCGAGAGCCTCGAGGCTGCAGCCCATGTTGCGGGCCGCTGCGCCGAGAAGCCCGGGATCCCAGGTCCTGCGGCCCCAGTCCATCAGGCTGGTACCGCTGCCGTTGCCCCAGTCGATCGGGCAGTCGGGATTGCCCGCGAGGACCCCCGAGAGGAAGGAGGAGATGAGGTGGAAGCGGCGCGTGCGTGCCCAGGCCTCGGGATAGCGCTTGGCCGAGCGCATGAGGACGGCGCCCGAGAAACGCAGGGGGCTATCCGAGCCCGAGCGGGCCGTGATGCCCTCGGACCCGCCAAGGGCCGAGCGGAGTTCCTCGGCCTCGGCGGCCGTGTTCGAGCTCATCCAGATCGGCGAGCGCTCCCAGGCGAGGCCCGGGCCAAGCCTGGCGGCAAGAGCGGGCATGCCGGCCGCGCCGGCCCCCGGCTTCGCGAGGCCGGCGATTGCCTCGATCCCGCCGGCGCCGAGCCAGACCTGGCCGTGCTGCTGGGCCGAGAGGTCGATGGCCGCGACCCGGGCGAGGAGGGCCCGCGGCAGGTCAGCGAGGACGGCCTCCAGGGCAGCCAGGAAGAGGGCAGCGGGCTGGTGGGCCTCGCCGCTCTCACCCGCCGGGAGGATGGGAGAATCCTGGGCCAGGCCAAATGAAGCCAGCCTCGGATCATCCCGATAGCGGACCCTGGCCTCGGCCACGGTCGCGAAGTGGGCGCGGTCAAGAATTACGGCGCTCGTGCCCTGGGTGCTCGAGTCGAGGCCGAGCACGAGATCGAGTCTTTCCATCCCATCCCTCCCTTGAGGATTGCCTAGATATAGCGGTTCACGATGCCCTCGAGCTCCTCCTGCCTTCCAGAAAGCAGGTCGGCATCGGGACTGTCGAGGACACAGCGCTCGAGGCTGGCGAGACTCTCCGAGCCCGACCTGATCGAGGCCCCGAGGCCCGTGGCCCAGCTCCCGTAACGCTCGCCCATGGGCCGGTCGAGTGCCCGATCGGCGATCATCGCGTGGGCGACCTCGAGGCCGCGGGCGAAGGTGTCCATCCCCACGATGTGCGATACCACAAGGTCGCGCTCGGTCCAGCTACCCCTGCGGGGCTTGGCGTCGAAATTGAGGCCTCCCGAATGCAGGCCTCCGTTCTTGAGTATCTCGTACATCATGAAGGTCGCGGTGTAGAGGTTGGTCGGGAACTGGTCGGTGTCCCAGCCCAGGAGCTCGTCGCCCTGGTTCGCATCGACCGAGCCCAGCACGCCGTGGGCGCGGGCGAAGCAGAGCTCGTGCTGGATGGTGTGGCCGGCAAGGGTGGCATGGTTGGTCTCGATGTTGAGCTTGAACTTCGAGGCGAGATCGTGTTCCTTCAGGAAGGCGTAGCAGGCCGCCGCGTCGGCGTCATACTGGTGCTTGGTGGGCTCCTTGGGCTTTGGCTCGATGAGAAACTGGCCGGTGAAGCCGATCTCCTTGGCGTAGGCGACGGCCAGGTGGAGGAAGCGCGCCAGGTTGTCGAGCTCGAGCTTCATGTCGGTGTTGAGGAGGGTATCGTAGCCTTCCCTTCCGCCCCAGAAGACGTAGTTCTGGCCGCCAAGCTCCTTGGTGACCTCAAGCGCCTTCTTGACCTGGGCGGCAGCATGGGCGAAGACGAGGGCGTCGGGGCTGGTGGCCGCCCCATGCATGTAGCGCGGGTTGGAGAAGAGGTTGGCAGTGCCCCAGAGCAGGCGGGTCGGGCTGCCCTTCATGAGCTCCTTGGCCAGGGCCACAATCTCGTCAAGGTTCCTGTTGGTCTCGCGCAGGGTCGCCGCCTCGGGGGCTATGTCCCTGTCGTGGAAGCAGAAGAAGGGAATCGAAAGCTTCTCGGTAAGCTCGAAGAGGCCGCGCATCCGCATGCGGGCGGCCTCGAGGCCCGTGGCCTTGTCCCAGGGCCTGCGCATCGTGGGATCGCCAAAGGGATCGCGGCCAGCCCCGGTCAGGGAATGCCAGAAGGCCATGGAAAAACGCAGGTGCTCGCGCATCGTGGTGTTTCCGACCTTCCTGTCTGGATCGTAGCGCTTGAAGGCCAGAGGATTGTCGCTCTTTGGCCCCTCGTAGGGAATCTTCGGGATATCGGAGAAGAGTTCGGACATGGCATTGCCCCCTTGTAGTGTCGGGAATTCTTATGCTCCCTTCGGCCGCCTGTAAATCACGGGCTTTGACGATCCATGTCAAATATTGATATAAAGAACCAATGCGCTTCGCCGACATCGTTTTCGTCTGGCATCTCCACGACGAGCGCCAGATCGCCTGGCATGGCCGGAGGCACAGCCACGAGGACGGCCTCCACGAGATCCACTATTTCATTTCCGGTTCCGGGAGCTTCAGGAACGGAAGCAGGACCTGGACGATCATGAGCGGATCCCTCCATCTGACCCCGCCGGGAACGACCCATCAGATCATCGCCACGGACGAGCGCCGTCCCATCACCTACTACGCCCTCCTTTTCGACGCCGAGGCCGATGCCGAGCTCGCCTCCCTCCTCGAGGGTTTCGGCCCGGGAGCCGGGCCCTGGGACATAGGGTCCTCGCGACGCTTCTTTTTCGCCGACCTCCTCGAACGGCGCTTCTCGGGGCGGGAGGACCTCGTCAGGTCGGCAGTCCATCTCTTCGTGGCCTTCCTCTACGAGCTCGCCGCCGGGACCAAGCAGCCTCGCGACGCGGCCGACAACGCAAATGTCGAGAAGGCCCTCGCCATCATGCAGGGAGCCATCGACCGGGACCTGGACCTCGCAGAAATCGCCTCGAGGATCTCACTCTCGCGGGAGCATTTTGTCAGGGTGTTCTCGGCCCGGATGGGCATGTCGCCGATGAAGTACTTCGGCAGGCTCAAGGTTGAGGCGGCCCGGGCCATGCTCTCGAGCACCAACATGCGCATCAACGAGATCGCCGACAGGCTCTGCTACTCGAGCCAGTTCAACTTCGCGCGCACCTTCCGCCGCCTTTCCGGCATGTCGCCGAGCGAGTACCGCGCGCGCTGTCTGCAAAGGGCCGATTTCGCCGAAGGCCCCGGCCAGCGGTACATTCTTCCCCGGGCCTAGAGAGCGGCAGGGCCCGGCAGGGATGCCATGGGAAAGGAAACGTCAAGGGTCGAGGCTTTCAGCGACGGGGTATTCTCGATCGCGCTGACCCTTCTCGTGCTCGAGCTCAAGGTGCCCGACCTTGGCCGGACCGCCACGGCCCCGGAGCTTCTTGAGTCACTGCTGGGGCTCTGGCCCTCCTACTTCGCCCTCCTACTTCGCCTTCCTCCTGAGCTTCACCGCAGTCCTCATCATGTGGATCAACCACCACGGCTTTTTCAATCACCTGCGGAGGATCGACTCGCCCTTCCTCTTCGCCAATGGCTTCCTCCTCCTCATGGTGACCCTCATCAATTTTCCGACGGCAGTCCTCGCCCGCTACATCGACACAGCTTGCTTCGCCATGGCCTCGGCCTTCTATTGCGGCTCGATGGTCCTGGTCAGCATTGCCTACAACCTGCTCTGGCTGAGCGCAGTGAAGGGGAGAAGGCTAGTTAAGGAGGAGGTATCGGAGGCAATTGTCCTGCGCATACGCAATGCCTACCGTTTCGGCTTCCTCGTCTATCTTGGGGCCTTCGCAATCTGCTTCTTTGTCCCACTGGCCGGCCTTATCATCGTAAACGTCAAAACAACCGCGCGTTGAGCGCATAGCTCGAATCGGGCATCTTCCTTTCGAGGAGGATGCCGATGGAACGACACGGCCCTGAGTTCTGGAAGAAGCGCATTGCCGAGCAGCAATCGCGGAGGCAGAGCGT
>JANXYO010000064.1 GCA_025356015.1 Spirochaetaceae bacterium | reverse complement strand
GACGACGAAGCCCTTGCCGACTACAGGAAGATCATCGCCCTCAATCCAGAGTACTGGTATGCCTTCGAATCCGCTGCCGCCGTTGCCTTCCGCCTTGGCCGATGGTCGGAGTCAGCCACGGATTTCGGCAAGGCCTATGGCTTCGCGCGGGACCGCTACGAATATGCCATCGCGGCGGCGATAGCAAGCTGGCGGGACGGCAAGCCGCGCGACGCCTCGGCCTTCGCCGCGAAGGTCGCTCCCACCATCGACCGGGAGAAAAACGGCATCTACTGGCTCATGCTCCGCCTGATCCAGGACCAGAACGATTCAAGCGCAGAACTCGAGCTCAGGATCCAGGCAGAGAAGACCCTTGATCTCAGGGCGGCCATGCTCTTCTATCTCGGCGAATACTGGCTCTGCCGGGGGAAGACGGATCTGGCCACGAAGTACTTCCTGCTGTCGAAGGATTTGCACCGAGAGAGCAGCCTCGAGTCACGGCTCCTTGCGGCCGAACTGAAACGTCTGGAGCTCGCAAAAGCGCATGGCTAGCTCGGCTCGCTTTCGCGAACTCCAGAAGCTCCTTGATGTCTCGAGGGAGCTTGTGGTCCAGACCCACGACTATCCCGACATCGACGCTGTGGCATCTGCCTGGGCCCTGGCGGAGCTGGTGCGCTCCGGAGGCATAAAGGCCTCGATAGCCTATAAGGGCGAACTGAGAAGCCGCAGCCTACATCGCATGGTGTCCGAGCTCGGTATCGAGTTTTCCCTGAGCCCAGGGGCAGAGGCGGACATCGTGGTCGTGGACGGATCGCCGTCCAACGGCAATGTTAGCCTTTTCCCGGGCAGGCTCCTCGGCGTGATCGACCACCACTTCAAGAGCGCCGAACCGGTGGCTCCCTACCTGGACATCCGCCCGGAAATCGCCGCCTGCGCGACGATCATCAGGGGCTACTGGGCCGAGACGGGGGTGGAGCCGCCACTCCACATCGCCACTGCCCTCCTGGCCGGCATCCAGGCCGACACCGACTTCCTGAGCCGACGTTCCTCCGAGCTCGATTTCGAGGCCTATGCTTCCCTGTTCCACAGCGCAGACTGGGAACGCTCGAGTCGGATCGTCAGGTCCGCCCTCGATCTTGCCGAACTCCGGCTTCTCGTGCGCGCCCTTGGCGCCGCCGAGGTGCGCAATGGCCTGCTCTTCGCCTACCTCCCCGGTCCCTGCGGACAGGAGGCCCTCGCCGTACTCGCCGATTTCGTGCTCAGGGCCGAGGAGCTCAGGGCCGCCGTGATAGCCGAGCGTGACGGTTCGAGTGTGCACCTATCGGTCCGATCCAAGAGCCCCGAGCTCTCTGCCTTTGATCTCGTGAAGTCAGCCCTCGACGGAATCGGATCTGGCGGCGGCCATTCCCATTCGGCGGGAGGCATAGTACCCGCGTCCACCTTCCCTGGCGACGTCCAGCTCAGGGAACGCTTCTTTGCTATCGCGGCTGCCCATCCGGCGGCCGAACAAACCTAGAGCGAGGAAATCCAATGTCACACACCCTGCGACGCATCGAGCTCAAGAACCGCAGCTTCCTGCTGGCGGGCACGGCGCATATCTCCCAGGAAAGCATCGACGAAGTCCGTGCTGTGATCATCGAGGAAAAGCCCGACCGCGTTTGCGTCGAGATCGACGAGGGCCGGTGGCGCTCGATGTCCGAAGGCAAGTCATGGGAGAGCCTGGACATCGTGAAGGTGCTCCGAGAAGGCAGGGGCTTCCTCCTTATGTCCAACCTCGCTCTTGCGGGATTCCAGCGCCGGATGGGAGCCGATGTCGGAGTAAAGCCGGGCGAGGAGATGCTGGCGGCGGTCCGCGGCGCGACCGAGGCCGGGATCCCCTATTCCTTCTGCGATCGCGATGTCCAGGTGACCCTCAAGCGGGCCTGGTCGAAGTCGGGGATGTGGAACAAGGCGAAGCTTCTGGCCGCCCTGGTCGAGTCCTCCTTCTTTGCCGAGAAGCTTTCGGCAGAGCAGATCGAGAAGCTCAAGGAGCGCAACGAGCTCGAGGAGATGATGGCCGAGCTGGCAAGCTTCCTGCCATCGGTCAAGGAAGTCCTCATCGACGAGCGGGATCGCTTTCTTGCCAGCAGGATCTTCGAGGCCGAGGGCTCCAAGCTGCTCGCGGTCGTCGGGGCTGGCCACCTCAACGGCATCGAAGCCTGGCTAAAGCGCCTCGATGCAGGGGAGGTCTCAAGCGGCACCTCCGATATCGAGAGCGCTCCCCCTCCATCAAAGGTGGCCAAGGTCATAGGCTGGGCCATCCCCGCTATCATCGTGGGATTCATAGTCCTCGGATTCTTCAAGGCCGGAATATCGGCCAGCCTCGCCCTCCTGGTTAAGTGGGTCCTCCTCAACGGAACCCTGGCTGCGCTTGGATCCCTGCTTTGCATGGCCCATCCCCTGACCATCCTCGCATCTTTTATCATGGCGCCTATCGCCACCTTGAATCCCTTCGTAGGGGTCGGCCTCTTCGCTGGCCTCGCCGAGGCATTTCTTCGGCGCCCCAGGGTGAGGGATCTGGAGAACCTCGCCGAGGATGTGGTCTCCATAAAGGGCTTCTACAGCAATCGTGTGACCCATATCCTCCTGATCTTCTTCATGTCCAGCCTCGGTGGTGCCCTCGGCAATTTCATTGCCCTGCCCTTCCTGGCATCGGGCGCCTTCGGGAAATAGGCCTATCGCAGCATTGACCCTACGCCCGCCTCGGCTGCATCATGGGGAGGGCATGGGCTAGGAAAGGCTGTGCGCTTGCGGAGGTGATTCGTGCCCCTCGTATTCGAGCTTCTACTATGGTTTGGCCTGGTCGCCGCCATCGCTTTCGGGGCGCGCAGCTTCCTCAAGACCCTGATCAAGGACAGGGCCGAGATACGGACAGTCAATTCCTCGGTCTCGGCCTCGTCTGACCTCGAGTCCCTAAAGAAGCGAATCGGCATCCTAGAGGCAAAGGTCGAAGAGCGCGACCAGAGCATGCGCAAGCTCCGCGACGAGCTCAACTTCGTATCGCGCATGCTGGAAGACAAGACAATCGGCCCTGGGGCCTGAAAAAGGAATGCCGGAAATGGAAAGCTGTCCCTGCGGCTCAGGCCGCGAGTATGAGTCCTGCTGCTCTCCCTACATCTCGGGGGTTTCGTCAGCGCCCAGCGCGGAAGCCCTCATGCGCAGCCGCTACACGGCCTACGCGAAACACAAGATCGACTACATAGTCCAGACCTGCGTCCGCGACGAGGACCATGGCATCGACATCGAGGCCACGAAGCGCTGGAGCGAGAAGTCAGAATGGCTGGCCTTAAGGATCATCCGCACCGAGGGCGGCGGCAGCGCCGACGACAAGGGCATCGTCGAATTCTCGGCGAGATACATCCTTGACGGCCTTAGGGAGGAGCACCACGAAATATCCAAGTTCGTGAAGCGCGAAGGCGCATGGCTCTATGAGGAGGGTGAGGTGATCACAGAGACAGTGGTCCGCGCTTCCCCCAAGGTCGGCCGCAACGATCCCTGCCCCTGCGGGAGCGGCAAGAAATACAAGAAATGCTGCGGGGCCATGGCCTAGCGCTCTGTCGGGCAACAAGCCTGGCGCTCCGTCGAGCATAGAGCCTAACGCTCGACCGCCTTCTCCACCATCTCGAAGATCGCGGGCATGAGCTGCTTCTTGCGCGACAGGACATCGTTGAGCATGAAGACACCGCCCTGCAGCCTCGGGTAGCTCACCAGGCTCACAAAGTCCTTTTCCCCGTCGACAAGGAGGATGCTCGTGAGCTTGGTGACGTCGGTCACCATGAGTGCCGAAAGGTAGAAGCCCCCCTCGGCGCGCAGCGCCTTCAGCGCATCGAGTATCTCCGCGGAGCGGACCTGGACTTCCTCGGTATTGGTCACCTCGATCTGGCTCACGCTTATCTTCTTCCCCGTTGCCTGGTACTCCTTCATGTCGAGCCGGATAATCGCCGTCGGCGGCATTCGCGAGGCAGCCGAGGCAGAACCCTGGATGTCCTTTCCCAATTCCTCGATCTCGAGGTCGGTTATGTTCGCAAGGTATTCGGCAGTCTCGCGATCGACGTCGGTCGTTGTCGCCGACTTGAGGATTACCGTGTCCGAGAGGATCCCGCACAGGAGGATAGAAGCGATCGGACGAGGCAGGGGGACGCGGAGCTCACGGTACATCCCCGCGACGATCGTGCTCGTCGATCCGACGACGCGGTTTATGAAGGTGATCGGGTACTTCGTCGTGAGGGCACCGAGGCGGTGGTGGTCGATCACCTCTAGTATCCGGTAATGCTCTATGCCCTCGACAGCCTGGGAGAGCTCGTTGTGGTCGACAAGGATGACCTCGATGCGGGGCTCCTTGATCAGGTCCCCCTCGGCGAAGATCCCGACGACCTTGCCGTCCCCGTCCACCACAGGCACCGAGCGGCTCGGAGATACGGCTATCGCGGCCCGAGCGGTCTTCAGCGTGTCCCCTTCCTGGACGGCGGCGATGCTGGCGTCCCCCATCGTCCAGACCGGTGTCGAATAGAGGGCTAGAAGGGAAGTGCTCGAAGTGTCGTAGGGGGATACCAGGATCGATACCCTGTGCTCCTCCGCCAGTTCGCGCAGGCCCTTGCCGAGCAGGTTCCCATTGGTCACGATAATCGCCCTCACGCCAGCCTCTATGGCGATCCGCTGGACATCCTCCCGGTTTCCGACCAGCACGACGGTATTCTCGATCGGCTCACCCTTCAGATGTTCACGGAAGGATTCGGTCTCAAGCGCCGCCACGATGATCCTTGCCTTGAAGAAGATGTCCTCTCCGAAGGTCACAAGGGGCTGGGCCTTGATGGTCTTGATGAGGTGGGCGACGCTTGTGGGGATGACAGCCTTCTTGTGGGGATTAATCTTCGCCAGCATGTTCTGCGCGAAGGCACCGTAGTGGAGCATCGAGCGGTAGCGCCCCTCGGCGTCGACGATGGGCAGGACCTTTCGCTCAGCCTTGCCCATGAGCGCGAGGGCCTCCCAGAGGGGCTCGATGTCGCGGACAGTCGGGGCTCCGCCCTCGAGGTAGTATTCCACCTTGGGTACGAGGTCCGGTAAGAAGATGGGAAGGCTAAGGCCGAAGCGGTCGAAGATGTACTCGGTCTGGGGATTCACCGCTCCCGCGCGCGCCGCCTTTGTCTCGGTCATGCCCAGGGCGACCTTGAGCTCCGCGTATGCCTTGGCCGCTACCACCGCATCGGTATCTGGATTCTTGTGGCCTATGACGTAGACTGTTCGTTCCATCTTCATTCCTCGTAGACCGATATCGACCTTGGCTCGAATACTTGCTTCGCGCCGCGAGATATTGTCCGCTTGACCAGGGCAGTTCCCGGGCAGCCGCGATCGGCCGCCTGCGCCCTGCTTGATAGGTTAATGATACCGCATATCTTCCCGTCACGGCTGAAAAGGCGATACAGGTCCCTCCCGATGCGTACGACGCCGTATTCGCGGCCGGCGAGGCGGTCGAATAGCCCGACAAGGCGGGCCGTGAAGTCCGCCTCCGGACCCGGTCCAAATTCGTGGGTGTCGTCGGAAAACATGACCTGGGAAGCGAGAAGCCGCCCCACGAGGGCAATGACCTCCTTCTCCCTTTCGCCGTATGCCATCCCCTTGGTCCTGCAGAACACGACATCGGGATCGCTCACGAACACGGTCCCGTCAAGCATGGACTTGCCGATGGTTTGCGAGAGGTTGACATAGGCCGATGGCCTGCCCTGGTGGCGGACGAGCCTTGCGCTCGGGTAGTCCCAGGATTCCCGGGTATCGGCACCGATCCGCATGAGAGGGAAATGGCGGAATGATGCCTCGAGGGGCGCGCCGCAGCCGAGCCAAGCCACCGGCCTCCCTCGCGAATCTGCCAACCTCGAGCTTATGCGACGCATGACGCGGTCGTAGTGGCGGTAGGCGGCTCCGCCGCTGGCGTGCTTGCCCCGAAGGAGGCCGGCATACAGAAAATCCAGCTTGAGGTAGCGGTAGCCCCAGTCCTCAATGATCATATCGAATATTCCGACGAGGTAATCTTCGACCTCGGGGATGGACAGGTCCAGGCAATGAAAGTCACCCCCCCAGCCGGGGTTCCAGCCGGCAAGGACGGGCGATCCCTCATTGTTCCGCAGAAGCCAGTGCGGGTGATCACGGTGGAGCTCCGACTTTTTTGTGACCGCAAAGGGAGCTATCCACAGACCCGGTACCATACCGCGGTCCTCGATAAATCCTGCGAGAACCTTCATTCCCCGAGGGAACTTCAGGGGATCGGGAAGCCATTCCCCCACGCAGCGCTCCCACCCATCGTCGATCTGAAAGACGGTCGGCTTGCCGCGGGAGAGGTAATACTCGTTGATCAGGTTCGGGCTGCGGGCGATGGACTCGATATCGGCCAAGATGATCCTCTCATCGATTGCGAGGTAGTGGTTGTACCAGGATTCGTATCCTCCCGGCACAAGCTCGCCTGCGTGGCCAAGGAATGCGAGGCGCTGGAAGTGGCCGTACTCGCGGAAGACGGAACGCAGGGCGTCCTTGGACTCGAAGTAGCCCTCGCGATGGAAGATCACAAGCTCGGCGACGCTCTCGCCGCGGGCAAAGGCCGCGCCCTCTGCGTACACTTCCAGGCTCAGGGCGAGGTCAGCCCTGTCGATGCGGAAAGACAGAGGCGGCAGGGCCGTGGAAACGGAACCCCTGGAGACAAGGAATAGCCGTCTATCGCCTGATCGAAAATACGTAAGGAAGTGCGACAGCAGCTCGCCCCGGCCCCGGACCGTCGCGGGATGCTCATTGTAGATGTCGAGCTTGCGAACAAAGCGCGCCCGCTTCACCGTCTCCTTGCCGATGAGCTCCCCGCCGAATGACCAGGATTGCCAGCCGCAGGAGAAGATCGCCACATCCTTTGGATGGCCTAGTCCCGCCCGCTCACCATGTCCGAGGCCGGCGAGGCCGCAAAGCTCGTCGAACTCGAGCTTCGCAAGCCGCGACATCTGATCATTGAGCACTAGGTCCTCGGCGGCAAGGAGGCTCAGCCTTGTCGTGCCTCCGAGGTCGTTGACTTCGAGGGTGAAACGCCTGTCGACCATCACGGCCCTTCCTCCTCGGCACTGGATATGCATGCGCGCGTCGATCAATGTACTATCCATGACCGTGGCCGTCAAACTGGCCCGGGAGTACCAAGCTGATCCGCCTCTATGCCTTCCTCGGAAACCACGGCCGCGAGTACCGCGGCAACCGCCACAACGTGGCGTGGCAATTCCTCGAGACCCTGAGCTTCTACGGGGAACTAGCATGGGAGAGGAAATTCAAGGGCCGTTTCGCGGTCCATGAGACACAGGCCGGGCGAACCTGGATCCTCATGCCCGAGACCTACATGAACCTCTCGGGGGATTCCGTGGCCGAACTCATGCGCTTCCACCAGTTAGGGGCCGGCGAGCTCCTGGCGGTGCACGACGAGATCGAGATGGGCTTCGGCTTCTTCGGCTTCAAGATGGGGGGGGGATTGGGCGGCCACAACGGCCTCCGATCCCTGGAGGCGAGGCTGGGCACCAGGGACTTCGCGCGGTTCCGCATCGGGGTCGGGCGACCCGAGCATCCGGACATCGCGGACTACGTGCTCTCTGATTTCACGAGGGAGGAGCGTGAGCTCCTTGCTCTCTCCGTATTCCCCAAGGCCGCCGTGGCCCTCGACTACTGTCTCACCGAGGGCTTCGATTCAGCTCTGGCAAAGTTTCCAAAGATCAAGGCCCTCGACTAGAGAGGGATTCCAGTTCCTGCCAAAGCCCATCCTCAACCGGGATGCCGAGACGAAGGTTCTCCTCGCGAATGATGAGGCTACGCTCTCCTGGGTACCTGACGGCGCCGTCTCCGCGCACAGGCCTAGCGGCGTGGACAAAATCCACAAGCTCCTCGACGACCCTGGAGCCCGAGTCTCCCTCGGGCAGCTTTGAGAGGTCAAAGGCGAGGAAGAACTGGCACAGTCCGAACTCCGCCTCGCGTCTCGCGATGCCCGCCAGCGAGTCGCCCCCCGCGAGGAGAGAGCCCAGAAGATCGAGCAGCATCGAGAGGCCCGAGCCTTTCCAGTAGCCGATCGGCATGGGGCGCCGGGAAGCGAGGATTTCCGCGGGATCCCGAGTCATCCCCCCCTCGCGATCAAATCCACCGTCGACCGGCAGAAGCTCCCCGCGGTCGCGGTATGCCTCAAGCTTGCCATAGGAGAACTGGCTCATTGCCATGTCAAGGACGATGTGGCCTCCTGTCCTTGGGACCGCTATCACCAAGGGATTGTTGCCGAGCACGCAGTCGGCCGATCCCCATGCGGGCATGTTGGGCATCGTGTTCGTCCATGCCAGGGCGGCGCAGCCGGCCGAGGCCGCCTGCCAGCCATAGCTGCCGCCCCGCATCCAGTGGTTCGTATTGCGCAGGGCCACCGCGCCCATACCCGCCGCTTGCGATAACTCGATCGCCCGGCCCATTGCGAAGGCCGCATTCAGATTGCCAGGTCCCAGGGCTCCGTCCCAGCGCTCCCAGGCTCCAAAGCTGGCCTCCAGCCCCGGAACGGCCTCGGCCTTGACATAGCCCTTTTCAAGGTAATCCACGAAGCGCGGGAATCGCGCGAGACCGTGGGTATAAACTCCATCGAGGCTTGCCTCTGCGAAGAGCCCTGCGCAGGCCTTGGCCCGGTCTGGAGAAAAGCCGCGCTGGGCAAGGGCTGTCTCCATGACGCGGCAGGCCCCAGCAAAGAGTATTCTGACCATGACTAGAAGATCAGATCCTTGAGGCGTTTTTCGTCCTTCTTCCAGTCCGGATCGACCCTGACCGAGAGCTTGAGGATCACCGGGTAGTCGAATATCTGGGCGAGGTCTGCCTCGGCCTCCTCCCTGATCCGCTTTATCATCGATCCACCCTTGCCGATCAAGATGCCCTTCTGGGAATCACGCTCCACGACCAGGTCGTAGCTCGCGTGAAGGGAGCCATCCGAGGCCCGCCTCGAGTCCTCGTAGGAGACGTATACCGCGTGGGGCATCTCGTCCCGGGTGTGGAGCATGATCTTCTCCCTGATTATCTCCCCGATCCTGAACGCTGGTTCCTGGTCGGTGTAGTACTCCTCCGGATACCAGGCCGGTCCTTCGACCGCACGCTCGTACAGGGCAGCCAGCAGGGCGTCGAGGCCCTGGAGCTTGAGCGCGGAAATCTCAAGGATGGGCGCGGCAGGGAATCGGCCAGCCACAAAGAGCCTCGCCGCGGCCACCTTGGCTCCGGGGAGGTCCACCTTGTTGATGACGACGACGAGCCGGGTGGCCGCAGCCGCCAGAGCCCCCGCCAGGGCCTCTTCCTCCGGCCCGACAGCCCTGCTCGCGTCGATCAGATAGATGACAATATCCGCGTCTGAGAAGGCGTCGACTGCTACATCGCGGAGCCGCTTGTTGAGCCTCTTGTCGGAGATGTGGAATCCCGGGGTGTCCATGAGGACAAGTTGCCCCTCGCTGCGGTTCACAATGCCGCGCACGGCGTTCCTCGTCGTCTGGGGCACCGGGGTCACGATGGACACCTTCTCCCCGCAGAGGGCGTTCACCAGGGTTGATTTTCCGGCCGAGGGTCGGCCAGCGATGGCTACAAAGGCTGATTTGGGCAAAGTTCGCTCCTAGCGGAAATACGCTGAAGGGGGCTCGCCCCCCGTCCATAGTCTAAATTGCTCCGCTGCCTGGTATCTCAGCATGGCCCAGCCATTGCTGGTCCTGCAGCCCGCGGCCCGGGCCCTCTCGAGGAGCTCGGTCCTCTCCGGGCGATAGATCACATCAAACACAGCTTCCCTTCCGCTCAGGTCGTACCAGTCCAGGGGATCGCCCTGGACATTGCCGAGCATGCCCACAGGAGTGGTCTGCACAATAAGGTCGGCGTGGTCCGAGATTAGCTCCGTGGCCCTGTCGTCGCTCGGTCCCCAGGCAAATCCATAGCGCCTCGCGAGCGCCTTTCCAACTGCAAGATTCCTGTTGAGCACGAGGGCCGAGGCGCCCAGGCGCGAGAGGACGAAACAGACTGCCTTGGCCGCGCCGCCTGCGCCCATCACCGTCACCCTGAGTCCGTGGAGGTCCTTCCTGTCGAGGAATTCGATAAGGCTACGCTCGAAGCCGTAGGCATCCGTATCATAGCCTGCCCAGCCGCCCGGAATCCGGACGAGGGTGTTGCAGGCACCGATGTCCTCGACCTCAGGAGAGCGGGAAGACAGGAAGGACAGCACCTCCTCCTTGAATGGCACAGTGATCGCCGCCCCTCTCGCGCCCGAGGCCTCGAGGGCCGACATGAAGGCCGCGATGCTTTCCGAGGGGATCGGCAGATAGACAGCATCAAAGCCCGCCTCACGGAAGGCCGCGTTGTGCAGCTGGGGAGAGCGGGAGAAGGCTACCGATCTCCCCCCTCCCTGGGCATAGACCGTCGTGCCCGCGCGCACCTCGCTGAACCTGTAGACATTCTCAAGGGTTGCCGGATCGAGATGTCCTGGCGCGGCCCCGGGAAGACCCGCGTCCAAGGCGCTTGTATAGACGATCGATGAGCCGATCTGCTCGGCGAGTATCCTGCTCGGGAGACCAAAGTCCCCCATCCCGACGACAATGCGTTCGCAAGGCGGCAATCCATGTGCCCATTCAAGGAGCTTCCCCAACTCGGCCGCACCCCGGGGCATGATCGCCAGCTTGGGAAGCTCATCGGGGATCTCTGACAATTCCGCCCAGGCCGCGTCGAGGTCGGCCGGTATCGCGTTCATGTCGTGGCGGGAGCGGATTATCCTCGTCCCGAAGGTGCGGCAGGATTCCTCGATCGCGGGTACATGAAAATCCCGCTCGAGCTCCACATAGGCAAAATTGGCCCCCGTGTCGTTGCGAGCATAGGCAAGGGCCTTCGCCATCATCACGAGCCTGACGCCTTCGCCGGCATCGAATGCGCCGCCATCGACCTTTCTCCTGACCGACAGGATGCAGGGGAGGGCCGCGAGCTCGGGGAAGCCACGGATCTTGAAGGCCTCGTTGGGGTCAAGGAGGTCGGCGCGGAGCTCGACGATGTCAACGAGGCTGCGATACCGCTCCAGGACGGCGAGGTTGTCTAAGATCGTTCGCGCCGTTAACGACAGGCAAACGAGGGGCATTGGCACTCCTAATAGTCGGAACGGTAAAGATAGACATCAGAGAGGCGGTCCGACGCGAAGACCAGGCTCAGGCGGACGGGGTAGCCCCGATAGGGAAGCCGGTAAACTAGCTTGTCATCCTGAGTCTCATAAGGCTGCCCCAGGATCGAATATGCCTTTGAGCTCGGATCTCCCAGAAAAAGGCCGTAGATGGTCCCCCCATAGGGGGCCGTGAAGCGGAGCTGCCAAAGCCTGTCACCGAACCAGAACAGGCTGTAACCGCTCCGGTAGATGAATGCTACATCGTCCTGCCAGGCTTCCCCCCCCCTTGCAGTCCTCACCGAAGAGGGTGGGCCAAATCTTGAGATCGCCTCGGCCAGGCCATAGCCCAGCAAAGGGGCGGGGTCATCATCCAGTATGCCGCTCGAGTCGAGCCCAGCTGTCGCGGAGACAGACCCGGGAACAGCTGGAGTGGGGGGCCCCGCTCCAGCTTGGGCCTGAATGGGAATCCCTGCCATGGCGGTGGCGAGGCACACAACTAGGATCACGAAGCGATACATGACGACTAAGACTCTACCGGAAGCCTCCGGCTCTGTCCATCTTGTCCTGCCTCGCCCATGACTTGCGATGATGGGCCGTATCGTACAGAATACCTCACGAAGCACACAAAGGAGTCCGACGTGTCCAGCGATCCAGAACAATCACGCCTACCGGCAGATGCCCTCGATGCCTACCTCGATGGCCTGCTCGCCGAGCTCCGCGAGCCCTCCGACCCCGACGCCCTCCATGAGATCCGCAAGGCCTTCCGCAAGAGGGTGCCCTTCAGCCTCAGATCGGCTGCCGCGGCAGTACTCATACTGCGTGCCGCCGGCTTTCCGCGAAGCGCGAGGCCCCAGGCTCCCAAGCCGGTTCCTGGCAAGACAAAGCCGGCACCCAAGGCTGCCCCGGTTAAGGCTGCAAAAAGGGAGAAGGCCGCTGGGCCTGCCCCAAAATCTGCCCGCGGCGACGCCGTACCCCGAGCGAGGCTCAAGGGCGAAGGTGTCACGATCTTCTTTTCGATGGGCAAACGACAGCGCATCTTCCCGCGCACCCTTATCGACCTGATCCTCGAAAAGGGCGGGGTAGCCCTCGAGGATATCGGGGAAGTCCGAGCCTTCGACAACTACTCGTTCGCCGACATCGCGCCCAACAAGGCCTCGAACCTCGTCGCGGCCCTGGACGGAACCGATCTCAGGGGCCGAAAGCTCTCGGTAAGCCTGGCGAAACGCCGGGATGAATCGGCGACCTAGGGCTCAGCGGCGGAAAGCCGGGCAGGATCATCCTAGAAAATCGTGCGCCACACGATAAAGGCGAGAACATAATTGGTGACGACAGCCGCGGCGAAAGCCAAGGCTGCCGCAAACACGATAATGAGGGCCTTCCTGTCTGCTGCGCGGGCGAGGGCATAGGGGTCTCCCGCGACTATCACGGTTTCAGCGGCAGGGTCATCTGAGTCCTCAGGAGCGAAGAGCACCCATTCGGCCCCTCTTCCCTCGGGCGCACCCAGCATGCCTCTGATCGAACCCGAGGGGAGGCTCGAGCCCCCCTTTGGCAGGCGCCTCAGGACGTAACTCCCCCCGCTGGGTAGACCTGCCCTTGCCTCACTCAGCCCGGCAAGGCTTCCGTTTCTGGAGAAATACCGAAGCGGCAACTCCACGAGGTCGCGTTCCATGCGAAACAGCAGGGCACGCCTCCACAGGGACCTATAGAGGATGAAAAATCCCAAACCCGGGGGAGACAAGGCCAGGACAGGGGTGATCGCGGCGAGGAAGGCCAGGGTTCTGACAGAGGGGAACAGGTCGCGCGCGACCAGATAGACAAGCAGGACGCTCGACAGGGTCATCCCGATGGCGAGTGATATACGGGTAGCCGAGTTCCAGTATTCGTTCGCCGGTCTTCCCGCGGCGATGAGGTCGGCGAAGAGACCTTCGTCGTCCCGGTCATAGGATACGACGAGCAGGGCTTCGTCCGGATCGTCAGCAAAGACCGGCTCGCCGTGATCGAGGAAGAGGCTGCCTCCGACAAGGATCTTCGTTCCCTCCTCGAGGGACGAGACGCTTCTCCATGGCATACGCTCAATGGCGCCAGCACGGGATTCGCCGGCTTCAAGGACAAACAGGGCGGTGTGGGCGAAGTCGACCAAGGCCGATACCCGGCGCCCCCTGACCCATATCTTCTCCTTTCCCACCATCGCCTCGACCTTTCCATAGAGTCGGAAGCGCCCAACGCGAACTCTCGGGGAAACGGGTCCTCCCCTGCGGTAGGCCTCGGCGGCCGCAAGGTCCCGGTATCTCAACAGGGGATGGTAACTGAGCTCGAGCACCCGCTTGCGGAAGCGGCGCCACTGGCCTCGGGCTTTGAAGGCTCCCGCAATTGGGATGACCAGATAGAAGAGGAAGGCAATCGCCAGCGCCATGTAGACTGGATACAGCACGGCTTGCGGATCCTCCCCCTGACTCGATACCATAAATTACCATGGTAGAACGGCTCACGGTAGGACCGATCGGGGAAAATTCCTATGCGGTGATTGTCGACGGGGGCTGCATTCTCGTCGATCCCGGTGACGAAGCCCCTCGCATCCTCGCATTTCTTGACTCGAGGGGCTTAAGTCCATCGCACCTCGTCTTCACCCATGGGCACCTCGACCACACGGCCGCCGTACCCGAACTCCTGGAAGCCTGGGCTGCGCGCGGGCTGCATCCCCTCCTCGCAGCGCATGCCCTCGACGCAGACTATTTCGGCGTTCGAGGGGAAGCCACAAACCGGGATCTTTTCGCGGCCATCCGCGCTATCGGATATTTCAGGTCCTACTGGAAACCCATCAAGGGCCTCGACCTCCTCCTCGAGGACGGCAACATCCTGCCTTTGGGGGGACTGCGGGTGATCCACACTCCCGGCCACACACGGGGCTCGATCTGCCTCTATGACGAGGCCTCGGGGATACTCATATCGGGAGACACCTTGTTCGAGGCCGGAGTCGGAAGGACCGACGGTCCCGATGCCGACGCTGCCGAACTCGGGCGCAGCCTGGAGCGCCTTGCCCGTCTCCCTCCCGGGACAATCGTGCTGCCGGGACACGGTGACGCGACGACGATAGCCAGGGAGTTTCCGGGCACAAGCGACCGAACGCGATACTATACTTCCGAATAATTGATCAAACACGGCGATTCCTCCATACTTCGATGACCATGGACATCAACGATAAGCGGATGGCAATCATTGGCCGACTTCTTCTTCCGAGTTTCGCGGCACTGGCCGCCGCCCTTTTCCTCGCCTGTGCGCCCAAGCATCTGCCAGAGGTCTCCGGCTTCGAGCAGGTCCTTGGGACCGCGTGCAACATCAGACTCGCGGCAGGTGGTAGCGAGAAGCTCCTGGCTGCGGCATTTTCGCGCCTGCATCGCCTCGAGGAGGAGATCAGCGTCAATGTCGATGGCTCGGAGATCGAAGCCGTCAACGCTTCGGCCGGGAAGGGCCCCGTGAAAGTGGGCGAGGACGCCATGGCGATCCTGAGCCGCGATCTGGTCTACTCGAGCCTTTCCGCAGGGGCCTTCGATCCAAGCGTAGGCCCCCTCGTGAAGCTCTGGGGAATCGGCGGGATAAGGCCAAAGGGGTCGGAGTCGGAGTTGCCGGGGCAGGGTGAGATCAAGGCGGCGCTCTCGAAGGTCGGCTGGAGGGATATCGGCCTAGACCACGGGGCGGGTACGGCCTATCTTCGCCGGCCAGGCATGGCCCTCGATCTGGGCTCGGGATCAAAAGGATACGCTGCCGACCTGGTGGTCGACCTGCTACGCAAGGGCGGAGTCTCGAGCGCCCTAATAGACCTCGGCGGGAACATCTTCGTCATGGGGGCAAAGCCCGACGGAAAGCCATGGCGGGTCGGCCTCCAGAACCCCGATGCGACGCGAGGGACCTATGTCGGCGTAGCCAGTCTCGTGGACAAGACAATGGTCACCTCTGGGATCTACGAGCGGTACTTCTTCAACAAGGGAAAGCGATACCACCACATCCTCGATACCAGGACGGGATATCCGGTGGACAACGGCCTCACCTCGGTCACCATCATCACCGCCAAGTCATTCGATGCAGACGGCCTCACAACAACCCTATTTGCCATGGGACGCGAAAAGGGCATGGCGCTTGGGATACAGCGGGGAGTCGACGTGATCATGATAGACGACCAAAGGAAAGTCTACCTGAGCCCCGGCGTCTCAAAGTATTTCGAGCTGACCGATCCGTCCTACAGCTATGCCGAGTAAGCAGCGGCCTGCGACGGTCTCACTCCTCCGCCAGTTCCCTATCTGCCAGGCCAAGGGCGAGGAAGGCCAAGGGAGCGCCAAGCGATAGCCATAGTCCCAGGATCGCGCTGCTGACGAAGCGAACTAGCGAGGGACTCAAGCTCTCGATGCCCCGGGTGGCCAGACCAAGAAGAGCAAAAAGTCCGAATCCGGCACCCGCGCCAAGCAAGTAGCGCAGTGCCCGCTTCCCTGTCGTGCCCGAGGCGCTGAACGGCGCGAGGCGGGGCAAGTAGACGAGGCCGACGGCGAAGCCGAAAAAGGCGCCGGTAAGCGCGGTCTCGGACTTGTCGATTGCGTTCATGGCCAGGGCTGCGGCGGCGACGAGGGCAAACTGGAGCCGCTCACGCAGCAGGGCGAAGAGGCGATCGACCCATCCTCCGAAGAGCCTCTCGCAGAGCAGGATGACGAGGCCGATGGCCCATCCCACAAGGACGTCGCTCGGGAAATGCACCCCTAGGTAGATCCGGCTGAGCCCGATAAGGACCGGAACCGCTACGGCGATCAGGTTACCCCATGGCCGCCGGATCAGCGGCTCCACGCTTCCGTAGAATACAAGTGAGTTCTGTGCGTGGCCTGATGGCAGTCCGAAAGTGCTTTCCCTCGCGAGGGCCAGGGATTGATCCAGGTCATAGGGTCGGGGCTGGGCGAACACGAGTTTGAGCCAGAGATTCACGAAGCCAGAGATGAAGAGGAGGATGCCAAGCCTTGCTCCTCGGCGTCGGTCGAAGCACCAGAAGATCCCCGGCATCACGAATATGAGGAGCCAGAAATTGCCCAGATAGCTCAGGCCCACCATGAAGGAAGTGAGTGCGGGGCTGGCAAAACCCTGGATAGCGCGGACAGCCATGAGACCCCAGCCTTGTATTCCGTCCATGTGCGCCCCCTAGTGCCTTAGTGTATGCTTGACTCCGCCGAGGCAGCAAGGCTTGACTCCTTGCCCTGCCCATAGTAGAAACGTCCATTCTGCCGGCATGGTGAAATGGCATACACGGCAGACTCAAAATCTGCTGCTCGCAAGAGCGTGTGGGTTCAAGTCCCACTGCCGGCAATGAGGAGGGCGCACATTCGATGTGCGCCTTCACTTTTGGGAAGCCCCGCCCGGTTATAGGGCGCCTGCATAGACGTCCAGTTTTCGGTGGTCAGGGCCGGGCCCATCGGCGTATCATCCTTAGTCAGAGAGGATAGCCATGGACGATCTGCCTTCCCAGACCGAGATGGATACGGCCTTCCGCGCACGTGACTCCGGCTACGATGGCCTATTCTTCGCGGCTGTGACCACGACAGGGATCTTCTGCAAGCCTTCGTGTCCAGCACGCAAACCGCTTCCCCAGAATGTCGTCTTCTATGCTTCCGCATCCGAGGCATTGTGCGCGGGCTTTCGTCCCTGCGAACGCTGCAAGCCCCTCGCCTCTGAGGCCGACCCCGAATGGATGGGCGCCCTGGTTGCCGCGATCGAGGCCGACCCCCGAAAACGGGTCAGGGACGTCGAACTCAGGGCCGGGGGTCTCGATCCAGCGACCGTGCGGCGCCGTTTCCAGTCCCGCTTCGGCCTCACATTCCAGGCCTATCAGCGGGCGCGTAGGCTGGCAGCCGCGTTCGAGGCAATCAAGGATGGCTCCAGCATCGACGATGCCGTCTTCGACCATGGCTATGAATCCCATTCCGGCTTCAGGGAGGCATTCCACCACCTCTTTGGCGAAGCCCCGGGGCGAAGCGCGGCCGCCGGGGGAAAGCCCGGCGGGGCCGGAGCCGATTTCATCCGCATCGCATGGCTGGAGACTTCTCTCGGTCCCATGGTGGCGGGAGCGACCGACAAAGGCATCTGCCTGCTCGAGTTCTCCGACCGCCGCATGCTCGAACTCCAGTCAAAAACCCTCTCGGCAAGGATCGGGATGCCCGCCGCTCCTGCCCCCCATCCCTTTCTGGACACACTGGGTGGGGAACTAGCCGAATATTTCGCGGGCAAGCGCAAGGCCTTCAGCCTACCCATCCACGAACCAGGCACTCCCTTCCAGGAGCGTGTCTGGCAGGCCCTCAGGAACATCCCCTACGCCAAGACCTGTTCCTATGGGGAGCTCGCCCGCGCGATCGGAGAGCCCACGGCCGTGCGGGCTGTCGCTCGGGCCAATGGCGTCAACAGGATCGCGATCCTCGTACCCTGCCACCGAGTGATTGGTGCCGACGGCGGGCTTGGCGGCTACGGCGGCGGCATGTGGCGAAAACGGCGGCTGCTCGACATCGAGGCTGGCCCGAAGGCGGCGAAGAAGGCACGCGAACCGGAGCTCTTCGACCGATGAGCGAGTCGAGCTGCAGACCGGGCTGCTCGGCCTGCTGCATAGCGCCATCTATCTCCTCTCCCCTGCCCGGCCTTCCCGGGGGAAAACCCGCGGGTCTGGCTTGCCCCCATCTCGATGGGTCTGGGCTGTGCAGGCTCTATGGCAAGGAAGAACGCCCGGCCGTGTGTTCATCGCTCAAGAGCGAGCCCGAGATGTGCGGCTCTTCCCGCGAGGAAGCCCTGGCGTACCTTGAGCGCCTCGAGCGCGATACTGACCCGCGCCCGGGCGGGTGAGGGCAATTGGCGCGGATCGGCGTGTTCCTCATCCGCCATTTCAGGGTGTATGATACCAGTTTAGGTCGGAGGACTACCTGATGCTGAATGAACGGACTACCCAGGAAGCGGTGGACCACACCCTCGCCCTGTGCCGCATCCCAAGCCCGACGGGTTTCACAAAGCAGGCCGAGGAATATGTGAGGGATTCGCTGGCCGCCGCTGGCTTCTCCCCCATCAGAAGCGTAAAGGGATCAATCCTTTGCGATCTCGGGGGGGAGGGCGAGCCTGTCGTGGTCGCCGCCCACATCGATACCCTTGGAGCCATCGTCAGGGCGGTAAAGCCAAACGGGAGACTCCGCTATTCAAAGCTCGGCGGCTACCCCGATCTCTCCGTGGTCACCGAGACCTGCGTCATCCACACCCGCGACGGCCGAAGCTACACTGGCACCTTCCAGCCGGTCGAAGCCTCATCCCACGTCAACGCCAAGCTCAAGGAGCTGAAACCCGACGAGGACAACATCGAAATCCTGGTCGACGAGAAGGTCTCGAGAAGAGAGCACACCATCGCCCTCGGTATTTCAAGCGGCGACATTGTCTCCCTTGATCCCCGCGCCGTCCTTACTGACAGCGGCTTTATCAAGAGCCGCCACCTCGACGACAAGGCCTCGGCCGGCATCCTCCTCGCTTTCGCCGGCTGCCTGGCCTCGGGCGGCCGCAGGCTCAGGCGTAAGACATACCTCCTGTTCACGACCTACGAGGAAGTGGGCCACGGCGGAGCAGTGATTCCCGCCGGCTCCGCGGAGATACTCAGCGTCGACATGGGCGCGGTTGGCGAGGATCTGGGCTGCGACGAGCACATGGTCTCGATCTGCGCAAAGGACTCGAGGGGACCCTATGACTGGACGGTGACCTCGAACCTGGTCGAAGCCGCAAAGCGCTCAGGCTGCGCCTTTGCCGTCGATGTCTATCCCCACTACGCCTCGGACGCAGACGTCGCCCTCGCGGCGGGGCATGACCTCAGACACGGCCTCATCGGACCAGGGGTCTACGCCAGCCACGGCTATGAGCGCACCCATCGCGACGCGCTCGGGAACAGCCTTGCCCTGCTTGTGGAGTACCTCACGGAATAGGCCCAGGGCGACGAGACGATCACGGCCGCCCCAGAGGGCGGCCGTGATCGTTCAGGAACATTGCTCCGGCTTACTTGCGGATGTTGTAGAAGGCCTTGCGCCCTGCGAACTCGGCGATCCCCTCCATCTCGTCCTCGATCCTCATAAGCTGGTTGTACTTGCAGATGCGGTCCGTACGGGACATGGAGCCGGTCTTGATCTGGCCCGTCTCGCGGGCGACCGTGAGGTCGGCGATGAAGGCATCCTCTGTCTCGCCCGAGCGGTGGGACACGACGGCGGTATAGCCGGCACGCTTGGCCATGTCGATGCATTCGATGGTCTCGGTCAAGGTGCCAATCTGGTTCAGCTTGATGAGGATCGAGTTGCAGGCGCCCATGGCGATGCCCTTCTCAAGGCGCTTGGTGTTGGTGACGAAGAAGTCGTCGCCCATGATCTGGATCCTGTTGCCGAGGGCCTTAGTCAGCTTCACATAACCGTCCCAGTCGTTCTGGTCGAGGCCATCCTCGATGGAGACGATCGGGTACTTGTTGACCCATTTCGTGTAGAGCTCGATCATCTCGTCGGCGCTGAAGAGCTTGCCGGGATTGGATTTCCAGAACTTGTAGCCCTTCTTCTCGCCCTCGTCGAAAAGTTCGGAGGAGGCGCAGTCGAGGGCGATTGCGATCTGCTCGCCCGGCTTGTAGCCAGCCTTCTCGATGGCCTTCATGATGTAGTCGAGCGCGTCCTCATTGCCGATGTTCGGGGCAAAACCGCCCTCATCGCCAACCGAGGTATTGTGCCCGTCAGCCTTGAGCAGGGTCTTGAGGTTGTGGAAGACCTCGGCTGTCATGCGCACTGCCTCGCGGATGGACTCGGCACCCACAGGCATGACCATGAACTCCTGGAGATCGACCTTGTTGTCCGCGTGCTTGCCGCCGTTGATGATATTCGCCATCGGCACAGGGAGAAGGGTCGTATGCGGCCCGCCCAGGTATTTATAGAGGGGGATGCCGAGAAATTCGGCCGCTGCCCTGGCCACGGCCATGGAAACGCCGAGGATCGCATTGGCTCCCAGCTTGCCCTTGTTCTCGGTGCCGTCTAGATCGATCATCGTGCGATCGATATCGACCTGCTCGAGGGCATCGAGGCCGCAGATTTCGCTTGCGATCGCGGTGTTGACGTTCTCGACCGCCTTCTGGACGCCCTTGCCCAGGTAACGCTTCTTGTCCCCGTCCCGAAGCTCGACAGCCTCGTATTCGCCGGTTGACGCACCCGAGGGCACGGCAGCGCGACCCATGGTTCCGTCTTCGAGGACGACGTCGACTTCGACCGTGGGATTTCCGCGAGAATCGAGGATCTCGCGAGCCTCGACGTATTCGATAATGCTCATGTCGCGCTCCTTATCACCTGGATATTCTATTCGCCAGAACAGTACTGGGGCCAACTCGCCTCGTCAATATGGGCCGGGCAAGCCCTGGCATCACTGCCTCTCTAACTTGTTCCCAGTCTGCGCAGGGCTTCCTTGACCGTGTCCTTGAGCTGGCCCTTCAGGTTACCCGGGGTAAAGCCTTTGGTGGCCGCGGCCATGCCCAGGATCGGCTTCCTGATTCCCGAGCGTGTGAAAATCCGCAAGTAAACCAGGTTCCGTCCGTCGACTTCGACTTGCTGCAGATACCAGCTTGAAAAGGACTCAAAGAGGTGGCCATCCACGCTTTCGAGAAGCCTGGCCCTAAGGCCAACTGCGCCTCCGGGAAGCTCGTCGCGGTCGACCTCGACACGGATCTTGTAGCCTGCCTTTAATCCAAGGAAGCTCATCCCCAGATCCTGATAGACAACGGTCCGTTTGCCATCCCTGGATTCGACCCTGACCTCGAAGAGGTTCGGGGAGTATGACTTCTGGTGCTCGTAGTCCTCGAGCACCTGGATCACCGCGGCCAGCGGCACATCGTAGACCGCATGCGCCTCCCCATAGCCGCTGAGCCGGAACTCGCCCCCCCCGGGCAACTGGAACTGTTTCACGATCATGCTTATCAGGGTTGGCTTGTCGAGAAGCTGCTGAAGCTTGGTTCCCTCGGGGATCCCATAACGGACATCAAAGCCAGGATAGGCGTCAGAGCCTGGGGGCTCGGGCACGTCCTGGGCCGAGGCCGAGGGGAGGGGAATGCTGAGCGCGGCCACAATGGCCACAATGCCCAAATAGAACCGAAGTCTGGGGTTGCGCAATTCGTCCTCCCGCCTGGCCGCCTAGCGGCCATCGACGATGATCACGCCAAGTATCCGCTCGAGGTCATCGAGGGAATAGTATTCGATCGAGATAGTGCCCTTCGCTCCGTCCCCGCGAACGCTGACCTTCGTGCCGAGGGCCTCGATCAGCCTTTCCTCGAGATCGTGGATCTCGGGTCCCTTGCTGTGCTCAGCGCTCTTCTTGGCGGGGCTTGGACTCCTGCCCTGATTCCCGCGGTTTAGCTCCTGGGCTGCGGCTTCTGCCTCCCGCACCGAGATGCCTTCGGCCACGACGCGCGCGAAGAGGGCCTCGCGCTGCTCGACGGCGTTGACCATCAGGACAGCTCGTGCGTGGCCCGGGCTCAGGACACCATCCCGCAAGCCAGAGAGCATGTGTTCGGGAAGCCTCAGCAGCCGCAGGGCGTTGGCCACCGCGCTCCGGCTCTTACCCACGGCATCGGCGACTTCTTCCTGGGAACGCCCGCCCAGGGCCATGAGGGCGCGGTAGGCCTCTGCCTCTTCCACGGGATTCAGGTCCTCGCGCTGGACGTTCTCGATGAGGGCAATCTCGAGCCGCTTCTCGGGCGAGAGCGATCGGACGATTACCGGCACCTCGCGGAGTCCCGCGCGCTCGGCGGCCCGGAAACGGCGCTCTCCTGCGATGATGGTGTAGGTCCCGTCTCCGGCATCTTCCGCGAGGATCGGCTGGATGAGGCCGTGGCGCTTGAGCGATTCGGCGAGCTCCGATATGGATTCGTCAGGGAAGCTCTTTCGTGGCTGGTCCGGATTGGCCCTCAGCCTCCCGAGGGGCACCCTGAGGATCCCGTCCCGATGCTCATCGGAACCACCAAGGGTCAGGGGAACAGGTTCCGGCTCGGGTATCAGGGCCCCAAGTCCCCGTCCAAGGCCAAACTGCTTAGCCATTCCCCGAGCCTTCGAGGTGAATCCCGGCCGCAACGCCGTCGAACAACGAAGACGCATCCTTGGCAGCCGCCTTTGGAGGCAACTGGAAATCGATCCCCGCGTTTCGCGCGATGAGCTCGCGGGCAAGGGATTCATAGCTCTTCGCGCCGATGCAGGTCGGGTCGTAGAGGCAAACAGGGAGGCCGTGCGAGGGGGCCTCCGAGAGCCTGACATTCCTCGGCACGATGGTGCGGAAGACCCTGTCCTTGAAATACTCCGTCACCTGCTGGACGACGTCCTGCGCAAGCTTGGTCCTTGAATCGTACATGGTGAAAAGGATACCAGAGACGGCGAGGCTGGTGTTCATGCTTTTCTGGACAAGGCTGACTGTCTGGAGAATCAGGGACAGGCCTTCGAGGGCGAAATATTCGCACTGGAGAGGTATCAGCACCTCGTCAGCAGCCATGAGGCCGTTGAGGGTGAGTATCCCGAGCGAGGGCGGGCAATCGATGAGGATGTAGTCGAAGTCCGCGCGAAGCGGCTCAAGCGCGCGCTTGAGATATTCGTTGCGATCGTCCTTGTCCACAAGCTCCACGGTAGCACCCGAGAGATCGATCGATGAGGGGACAACAGATAGGCCGGGAACCTTTGTTGGCTTCAGGACTTCTGCCATAGTCGCCTGTCCGGCAACGACCTGGTAGATACCGCGCTCCCCCGCAGAGGCCCCGACCCCGCTAGTGAGATTTGCCTGGGGATCAAAATCGACCAGAAGCGTGCGCTTACCGGCGAGAGCCAGATAAGCGCCGAGGTTGATGGCGCTTGTGGTCTTGCCCACTCCGCCTTTTTGATTCACGAAAACGATGATTCGCGCCATTGCGCCTCTCCGCTCTTGATTATTGGGATTGTAGCATACCGTCGGGCGGCCCTCCAAGGCAGGCTGCCGTGGGTCCCGGGAGCGGAACTTGACCCTCCGCGGCCCGACTGGCTACATTGGACGCAAGGAGTAAACCATGCTAACCGAGAAGGTCCAGCGCGCAATACAGGACGTCCGGCCGTCACTCCAGGCCGATGGTGGAGATATCGAGCTCGTTTCGGTGGGCGACGATGGTGTCGTGAAGGTCAGGCTTACCGGCGCATGCGGCTCCTGCCCCATGTCCACGATAACACTCAAACAAGGCGTCGAGAACTATCTCAAGAAAATAATTCCCGAGGTAACCGAGGTTATCCAAGCCTGATAAAATCGGCCGCCCTTGGGGGCGGCCGTTCCATTTCCATGAAGTTCGCTGTTCCTAGTGCACGCCATCATCGCAGGCATCGTCAACCATGCCTGTCCTGCTCGCCTCCGCGGCGCTGGGATGGGTGCAGGGATCCAGGGGAAGTTGGTCCATCTTCCCGCCGCAGCAGCCAGGGGCTGCAGCGCGCGCTTCCACGGTGACTTCCTTCCCGCAATCCTTGCACTTGTAGTTCTTCGTTGCCATGCTGGCCTCCTGGAGTGGATCGCTCCGTCAATCACCCTACAAGAATAAGATACTGCTGCCACGGGGCTCGGGAAAGCGTGTCCGGCATTCAGCGATACTGCTTGGCCAACCTGCTTATCGTATCCGCCATCTCCGCGAGTGAGACCTGCTGGGTAACATGTCCCAGCTCGAACGCGACCTTGGGCATGCCATACACCACGCTAGAAGGCTCGTCCTGGCCCAGCGTGATGCCGCCCTCCCGGAAGATCGAGCCAAGTTCCCTCGCTCCGTCCCGTCCCATGCCTGTCATGATGACACCCATCCCACGATTCCCGTAGGTCTTCGCCACGCTTTCGAACAAGATGTCCGCGCTGGGCCTGTGGCCGTTCATGGGTGGGGCCTCCGAGAGGCGGGCGACCGTGCCAAGGGGCCTGCGCTCCACGATTATGTGTCTGTCCCCGGGCGCGATGAGGATCCGTCCCGGCCTTATGAGGTCGCCGTCCGCCGCCTCCTTCACATCGAGTGGACAGATCCTATCGAGGCTCTTTGCGAATTCCTCCGTGAAACCTGGCGGCATGTGCTGGACCACCAAGATGGGCTGCCCGAGCTCGGCATCGATCTTCGAGAAGACCTCCCTGAGGGCGTTCGGTCCTCCGGTCGAGATGCCGATCGCGATGATCTCCATCGGTCCGGGTGAGCGCAGGGGTTTCGGCGGCTCCGGCCTTGACCTTGACACCGCCCGTTCCTCAAGGACCGGAGCCGGCTCGAATAGGCGTTCCGGCGCCTCGAACTCATAGTGCGGAACTCCCTTCCCGTGGTTTCTGCGGTATTCAGTTCCATATGCCAGAAGGAGGCGGACAAGCTGGCTTGAGACGGTGTGGATATCAGAGGAGGTAGATCCCGAAGGCTTTGTGATGAAGTCGGCTGCCCCGAGGGAAAGAGCCTCCATCGTGATCTGGGCTCCCTGCTTGGCCACCGAGGAAAGGATCACCACCGGTATCTCGATGCCCAGACGTTTTCTTTCCTTCAGGAACTCGATGCCGTTCATCTCCGGCATCTCGATGTCCAGGACGATGACGTCTGGGTCGACACGGGGAATCTTCTGCAAGGCGAATATGCCGTTCATCGCCTTCTCGGCGACCTTGAGGCCTGGCGCGGCTTCGATAATTTTTGAGATCAGGTTCCTCATGAGGGCGGAATCATCGACGACCAAGACGGAGACTGGATCAGGCACGGCTGCTCCCCTTAAATGAATTTCCGGTAGAGGGTCGCCCAGTCCGTCTTCACGAACTCGAACTTCGTATTCATGCCGAATAGCGATTCGGAGTGACCGATGAACAGGAAGGACTTCGGAGCCATCGCATCCCAGAACCGCTCAATGGTGAATTTCTGGGCCGCCTCGTCGAAGTAGATCAGGACGTTGCGGCAGAAAATGACATCGAGGCCACGAAGGCCCGAGTCGTTCTTCAGATTGTGGTAGTCGAACCGGACCAGCTTCTTGAGATCTTCCTTGATCTGGTATCCGCCGGGTTTCTTGTCGAAATACTTTGCGAGGTAATTGTCCGGTATTCCCACCACCCGGGCATCGGCGTAGAAGCCCTCCTTGCCGACCATAAGGCACTTGAGGGAGATATCGCTCGCGATAACTTCGAAGGACCAGCCTGCCGGCAGTACTTCGCGCAGGAGCATGGCTATCGTATAAGGCTCTTCCCCGGTGGAGCAGCCAGCGCTCCAGAACCGCAGTTTCCGTTCTCCGGACCCACGCATCTTGATGAGCTCAGGCAAGACATGTTTCTCGACAGCGTCAAAGTGCGCCTGGTTCCGGAAAAACCTGGTAAGGTTGGTCGTGACCGAGTCGAGGAGGGTCTTGAACTCCTCGTGATCCTTCACGATCAGGGAATAATAGTCGCGGAGGCTGTCGATCTTCTTCTCTCGAAGCCTCTCTTTGAGTCTGCTCTCGAGGATTGACCGATTGGTGGAGGAGAAGGTTATGCCGCTTTCGTCGTAGATGATCTTGCGATACAGGTCAAAGTCGGCATCGGACAGGAAATCAGACATGCCTCTCGATTCCGCCTTTCCCAGCGATCACCGAACCTCGCATGGTACAAAAAAGCATAGGCGGGGCTCATGGGGGTGTCAATAGCGGGCCTCTTCCGGACATGGGCCGCGCTTGACGGCCATTGTTGCCTCGGGATGCGGAATTCCGGGCCCCTTCGGGATAGATTGTGTCGATATGGACAAAGGCATGGTTGAGCTCCGCATCCGGGGAGTGTCTGTGGAGGGTCCCGACGATTCCCCGCTCGTGATCCTGGAAAACCCAGGCGGGGACCTGCGGCTCACCGTTCCAGTTGGCCCCTTCGAGGCCAGCGCTATCATCATGGAGCTAGAAGGCATCAATCCTCCGCGGCCCCTGACACATGACCTGCTCGCGAGCTTTTTCAGGGAGGGAGGATTCTGCCTCGACCGCGTAGAGCTTTTCGGCGAGACCCCGGATTGTCCCCGAGCCCGCCTTTCCTACCGCCGCGGCTTCAAGCGCCTTGGGCGCGAGGTACGTCCCTCCGATGCCATCGCCCTAGCGCTTCGCCTGGGCGCCCCCCTGACGGTGGATTCCGACATCCTGAAGCCGGGCCGCTGCCTGGATCAGGAACCTCAATACAGGGGGCCGCGCCGGGTGCTCTCCCTTGATGACTGGAAATCAAGGACGCTTCGCCCCTAGCTTGCCGCTGGGCACACTGAGCCCCTTCCCGCAAGTCACTTGCTGTCTGGCCGCGCGCTCACCTACAATCAAAAGCATGAGTCTGCTCGCAAAATTAAAAGAGTTCCTGGAGCGCCTTTTCGCGTCCGATCCGGAGGAAAGCCGACGCCGGGCCGACCTTCGCAAGCTCTACGCCATCCTCGCGGAAATGCGCCCACCCTTCTACAGAGCGAAGCAGAACCTCGTGCTGCCCGGCTTTGCCTACGCCGTCCTCCAGTTCTATTCGGCACTCCGGCCCCTGGCGGAAATCCTCAGGGCGACTGTCGCGAATTCAGATATCAGGATCTCCCAGAAGTTCTTCGATTTCCTCATCGAAAGCAGGCTGCCAGAATCGGAGCAGGAGAAGAAGCGCTTTTTTTCCTACGAGGGGATGTCGGAGCGAGCGGCCGCCGCGCTTCAGCCGGAACTGGAGCTTGAGGCCATCTCCCGTGAATTCCAGTCCTTCCTGCAGTCGATCACCGATCTAGGCGACCGCGAGATTGATTTCGATCTCGGGGAGGTGGACCGCTTCATCGACCTTTGCAAGCATGATTACGAGCGGCTCATTGGCATCTTCGACCCCAGCGCAAGCCTTGAGGATCCCCGCTACAAGCCAGACTTCGCCCCGGCCCCCGGGGAGCAGATTCTTCCCGAACTCCTGGATTTCTATTACCTGACTGAAGGATTCTTCTTTTCTCCCCAGCTCAAGGAAAGCGTCCTGCGTCTGCTCGAGCGACGTTCCCGGAACGCCATCGATGCCTCAAAACGGGCCAAGGTGGAAAAGCTCTTTGTCCGGCTGGACAAATGCCTCGCAGAGAGGCTGAGCAAGGATCTTCTTCTGTCGCTCATCCGCGTGCTAAAGGGCGAACCCTATTTTGCGCCTTCGACAAGCCGGGAACGCAGGGAATTCATGAAGCCCTACCTCCGCCGGCTTTCGATCCAGTACGAGAAGGACAGGGAACGCCTCTTCCGCGAGCAACATGAAAGCGTCATCGCCAGCGATATAAGGGGGCTCTTCGGAGACGGCGACATCCAGCTCCTCGATGGATACGATGAGGAAAACGACGCATTCCTGAGGCGCGAGAGCCCGAACGGCTTCACCTTCATAAAGCCGCTGAGGATACTCAAGACCTTCATCGCCGCAGTCTTCGATCCCCTGCTAAAGGAAAGCATCAAGCGGATCTTGGTTGAGGGCTACTTCGAAAACAAAAACTTCCAGAACAATCTGGCAAACATCCTTTACCAGTGCGAGAGGTCGGGAAACCGGATCACCGAATTTGAGCAGGGACTCGTCGGTACAGGAAGGCTCTCGATTACAGCGATGCGCCGCTACATCGAGGAGATGCGACGGGGCAAGGACATCTCCGCCTTTCTCTCACGGCTCGTCGACGCGATAAACGGACGGGCCGGAGAGATCGTCGAGGAGGAGATCGGCGTCTTCGCCATGCTCGGCGATGCCCTGGGTGACCTTATCTCCGACTACCGGCGCCCCTCGCCCGACCTGGTCACAAATATCAGGAACCTCGGCGCCGGAAGGAACAAGGAAATCATGGGCCAGGTCCAGGCCGGGAGGGACCGCATCCTCATACTCGTCAAGATCATGCGCAATTTCATCTTCGTGAAGGCAAGCATCCCCGGGGCATTGCTCCAGGGCTCAGCTGCTGCTGCCGAGCTCCGAGCCGGCCCCTCGGCCAACATGGATCATCAGCATCCCGACGACCTACTCCCCGAGGCCGAACCCGCCGACGAGACCTAGGAAAGGCCGGCAGAAACAGCCCATCAGCTTGACCTTGGTCAGGGCGATGTGCTAGAACCGGCCATGGAAAGCCTTGCCCACCACTGTGGCGTCGCTGGCGTCTATTCTCCAGATCCTTCAAATATCCCCGAAACCCTGTTCTACATGCTTTTCTCGCTTCAGCACAGGGGCCAGGAATCTTGCGGCATAGCATGGGAAGAGGGCGGAACCTGGAACTCCCGCAAGGACCTGGGCATGGTGGCGCCCGTGCTGGGCCGCTATGTCGGTGAACAGCACTCCTCCAGGCTGGGTATAGGCCATGTACGCTATTCGACCGCCGGTGGTGCGGGGATCCAGAATGCCCAGCCCCTCATAATCGACTGCAACAAGGGCAGGATCGCCCTCGGCCACAATGGGAACATCTCGAACGGGGCTTTCCTCCGCGCCGGCCTTACCGAGGAAGGCTCGATCTTCCAGGGGACTGCGGATTCGGAGTTGATCCTCCATCTGATCTCAAGGTCGAGGCAAGGCGGCCGCGAGGCCTTCCTGAGGGAGGCCCTGTCACCCCTCGATGGAGCCTACAGCCTGGCCATCATGCACGAGGATGCCCTCATCGCGATCCGTGACCCCTCTGGCTTCAGGCCGCTCTATCTTGGCTCGAAGGATGGCTCATGGTACGTCGCATCCGAAACCTGCGCTCTTCACACTCTCGGACCCATGAGCATGCGTGAGGTCGAGCCAGGCGAGGCCGTGATCATCGACGCGGACGGCGCCCGCTCGGTCAGGTTCGGCCCCAAGACCGAGGCCCATCGCTGCGTCTTCGAGCTGATCTATTTCGCCAGGCCGGATTCCGAGGTATTCGGGACTTCGGTGCACGCGGCGCGGAGCAGGCTTGGCGAGGCCTTGGCCGAGCAGGACGAGGGCCAGCTCGAGGCCGACATCGTCGTTCCTGTTCCCGATTCGGGCAACATCGCAGCCATCGGCTATGCTCGCCGCGCGGGCCTTCCCTTCGACTTCGGCCTCGCCCGAAGCCATTACGCGGGCCGGAGCTTCATAATGCCAACGAAGCACCAGCGCGAGCTTGCCGCGAGACTCAAGCTCCACGCAGTCCCGGAGGTTGTCAGCGGAAAACGGGTGATCATGATCGACGACTCCCTGGTGCGTGGCACGACCAGCCGGATCATCGTCGGACTCCTCCGGGAAGCCGGCGCGAAGGAAGTTCATCTGCGGCTTGCCGCCCCCGAATTGAAGTGGCCCTGCTACTATGGCATCGATATTCCCGACCGCGACCAGCTTATCTCAAACCGGCTCGATCCCCAAGGGATAGCAGAAGAGGTCGGGGCTGATTCGGCGCGCTTCCTTCCGGTCTCACGCCTGCTTTCGGCGGTCGGAGGTGGCGGCTATTGCAGCGCCTGCTTCGACGGCAAGCACCCATTTGCTCCCAAGAGTGGGAAAAGGGAACAAGCATGAGCGGTCTCGACTACCAGAAGGCGGGTGTATCCATCCGCAAAGGCGATGAGTTCGCCGAGTTCATCAAGGCCTTTCCCTCCAAGGCTGTTTCGAAGGGCCTTGGAGGTTTCGCCGGAGGAAGCCCGCTCGACCTCAAGGGCTACCGCGAGCCGCTTCTTCTCTCGACCACAGACGGAGTTGGCACCAAGATCCTCGTGGCGAAGAGACTCGGACGCTACGACACGATTGGCATCGACCTGGTAGCGATGAGCGTCAACGATCTCGTGGTCTGTGGGGCGAAGCCCCTCCAATTCCTCGACTACATCGCCTGCGGCAAGATCCGCGAGAAGCTCCTCCAGGAGCTCATGGGAGGAATCATCGCTGGCTGCGAGCAGGCGGGCTGTGAACTCACCGGGGGGGAGACGGCGGAAATGCCCGATGTCTACGGCGAGGACGATCTGGACCTGGCAGGATTCGCGGTGGGCATTGTCGAGAAGGCAAAACTACTCCCCAGGCTCGAGCGTATGGAAGCCGGCGACCTCCTCCTGGGGCTGCCCAGCTCGGGAGTCCACTCGAACGGATATAGCCTGGCGCGCAAAGCCATCGACCCTGACGATTCGGTGGCTTGGGACGAGCTTCTTGTCCCGACCAAGATCTATGTGAAGGAAGTTCTCGAGCTTATCGGAACTGGCCGGGTGCTCGCCGCGGCCCATATCACGGGCTCCGGGCTGCAGGGCAATGTGGAGCGCGTCATCCCACGGGGACTTCGGGCCCGGTTTGACTGGACCTGGCCTGTGCCCCGCATTTTTTCCCGGATACAGGACGGCGGCTCTATTAGCGATGATGAGATGCGAGCGGTCTTCAACATGGGGATCGGCATGGTTATCATCGCAAAAAAGGAAGAAGCGGCGGGACTCATTGAAATCGCAGCGGCAAAGGACATAACCCTGCTTGAGATAGGAAGCCTGGACGGTGCCTAGACTGGCGGTGCTCGCCAGCGGAAATGGCGGTAACTTCGAGGCCCTGGTCATGGCTCTCAGGTCTGCCCCCTCACCGCACGAGTGCGTCCTCCTCGTCTCGGACAGAAGCGAGGCCTTGGCCCTATCAAGGGCAAGGGGGCTTGGCGTGCCAGCCCTGCATATTCCCTGGTCCGGCCAAACAAGAACCGAGGCCGAAGCCGAGCTCGAGAAAGCGCTCAGCTCCGTCGGGGCGCAACTCATCGCGCTTGCTGGCTTCATGCGTCTTCTTGGTCCGGATTTCGTCCGCGCCCATCGCAATTGCCTAGTGAATATCCATCCATCCCTTCTCCCGAAATGGCCGGGGAAGAACTCGATCAGATGCGCCTTCGAAGCCGGGGAGACGGAATATGGCGCCAGCGTCCATTATGTGGATGAGGGCATGGATACGGGCCCCGTCATCGCGCAGTCATCCTTCATCCCCGAACCTGGCTCAAGCCTCGAAACCATCGAAGAGCGAATGCACGAAATCGAGCATAGCCTGTTCCCGCTGACAGTGATTGAGCTCCTGGACCGCATCAAGGCAAGAGGAGAGGATTGATGAACACACTCGTCATCGGTTCGGGCGCCAGGGAGCACGCGATCGTCTGGTCCCTTTCACGAGGTCCCGACTATTGTTCGGGCAAACCGCCCCGGGAGCGTCTATTTGTCGCCCCCGGCAACGCCGGTACCCACGAGCTCGCTACAAATCTGCCGCTTGATCCCGGGAATCCCGCCGCGATCGTCGCGGCCTGCAGGGAACTCGGGATAGAGCTCGTAATTGTCGGACCGGAGACATCGCTGGCTGCCGGCCTCGTCGATGCCCTCGGTGCCGCCGGGATTCCTGCCTTCGGGCCACCCGCTTCTGCCGCGAGGCTTGAATCCAGCAAGGCCTTCGCACGCTCCTTTTCCGATCGCGCCAGGATCCCCTCGGCTCAAACCAGGAACTTCTCGTCTGCCCGGGAATTGCGGCGCTTCCTTGATGAGCTCGGCGGCCGAAGGATTGTGCTGAAAAAGAGCGGCTTGGCCGCCGGCAAGGGGGTCTTCGAATCAGACGATCCAGCCGAGCTATTCTCCTTTGGTAGGGCTGTCCTCGAGAGCGACGAACTGCTGGCCGAAGAGTACCTCGTCGGGAGCGAGTTGTCGGTCTTCGCGCTCTGCGACGGCAGCGATCACCTCCTGCTGCCGGCCTGCGCCGATCACAAAAAGGCTGGAGCAGGGGATTCTGGTCCCAACACGGGCGGGATGGGGGCATTCTGTCCCGTACCAACCTCCGACCCCGCCCTGATGGCAAGGATAGAAAGGGAGATCATTGAACCCAGCTTCGTGGCAATGGAGAGGGAAGGCCTAAGATACCGGGGTGTCCTTTTTTTCGGTGTCATGGTCACGGCCCAGGGCCCCAAGCTCCTCGAATACAACGTGAGGTTTGGGGATCCCGAAACCCAGAGCCTCCTCCCCCTCCTGGATTCTAGCCTCATGGAACTGTGCCATGGTGTCGCCAGGGGACGTCTGTGTTCCCTGCGTCCCTCCTTTTCCAAGGATCTTGCTATAGGCGTTGTTGTGGCCGCACCTGGCTATCCCGGAAGCTATCCAAAAGATATCCCTGTCGAGATCGATGAATTCGGGGCCCAGGGCATGATTTTCCATGCATCGACCTACAGGGATGCGATGGGCAGGATCAGAACGGGTGGTGGAAGATCCTTCACAGCGGTGGGAATGGCTGGAAACTGGAAGGATGCCAGTGATAGCGCCTATGCCCTGGCGAAGGCCATCAGGTTTGAGGGAGCATGGTTCAGGCCAGACATCGGGGAGAAATTGCTCAATCGCTTGAATCCGGGTGTAGGGTCAGGAACCCAGTAGCTTGGGGAGCTCGTACACATCGGCGACCCCATCGACCAGGATGGCGCCCATGCCAAGCCCGAGGGCGGGGGCCAGGTCTATGTCATAACGGTCTCCGATCGATACGCACGAGGAGGGCGGTAGCGCGAGCGACATGGCCGCTTTGCTGAAGGGCTCAGGGCAAGGTTTTGAAAGCATGGTGTCATCGAGGCCGACCACAACCTTGAAATGGCCACGAACGCCAAGGGCCTCGAGGCTTTTCTCACCAACCGATCGGGGATTGTTCGTGACCAGGGCGATGCCAAAACGGGGAGATAGAAGCGAGAGCGCGGCGTCGAGGACGGGATCGACGGCGAGCCATTCCGCAGGGTCGATTTGTTCCTCGCGCCAGCGAACACTTGTCCCGATGTCGAATCCCAGCTCGGCGAAGAGGTTCCCAAGAGAGGTCCTTGCCTCACCGCCGAGGCGCCTCCGGCTCCTCAGGTCTTCCACCCTCGCCTTGGCCTCTCGACGGCCGACCCCGAGCTCCTTGGCGAGGCGCTCGATGAGGACCTCCTCTTGAAAAGCCGCGTATTCTGGGTTTGTGTAGAGAGTGCTGTCGAGGTCGAAGATCAAGCCGCCGACCGCCTCCCGAAGGCGGACTACCTTCATTGATCCCCTAGCGCGCCGTAGGGGATGGGTTCCTCGGAGGAACGAGGGCCGGGAGACGGAGCGGCACCGGGATTTGCATGCGCATGGCCGCCGTGCGCCAAACTTCCATTCATCCGGTCAAGCTGCTTCTTGATCCGCTTGGCGACAAGCTCGCGGTTGTCCAGCATCGAGGACAGGGAACGGTTGTGGTGGACGAGGCTTATGATCTGAGCGAAGAGCCCGGTTATGTCTGCCTGGATGTACCATTCCTTGGTGAGCAGCTCTTTGTGGTGCACCGAGTTTGTGCCGATGATCCGGTAGAACAGGCCCTGCTTGTAGGCTGCATCGAATTCCTCGATCGCGTTGCCAGAGAAGATCGGAAGGGACACGGCGCAGATGATCCTCGCCGCGCCGATCTCCTTGAGATTGCGCATCCCCTTTACGAGTGTTCCGCCGGTTCCGATCATATCGTCCGCCATGAACACGGTCTTGCCCGTGACATCCCCAAGGAGCTTCATCTCGCTGATGTTTGTCTCCGAGGCGTTCCGGGTGACCTTGGAATAGTCCCGCTCCTTGTAAAGCAGGGCGAGGGGCCGTTGGAGGGCGTTCGCGTAGAACTTGTTCCTGTCCACTGCGCCGGTGTCGGGGGCGAGGACGACAAGGTCTTCTTTTGAGATGTCGATTATGCCGATGAGCTTTTCGATTATCTGGAGGGAGGCATGGAGATTCTCGAGTCGGAGACGGATAAAGCTATTCTCGATCTCGCGGCTGTGGATATCCAGGGTCATGATCCGCGAGACTCCGAGATTCTCGAGCATCTGTCCAACGCGGGCGGCGGTTAGCCCCTCGCGCCCCTTTTTCTTGTGCTGCCTGCTGTAGGGGTAGGTGGGGAGGACAAGGTTTACACGTTCAGCCCCGGCCTGCATCGCGGCATCGATGGTGACAAAAAGCGAGAATATATGGTCGTTGACGGAAAGATGGCGGTGGAGGGCACCGTCGTTGAAAGCGATCGACTGGTGGTTCTCTATGTCCTGGAAGATGTAGAGATCCTTCCCGCGTACGGAATCAAGGATTTCGGTCTTCACTTCGCCGTTTGGAAAGTAGGTGTGCCGGACATTGATTTTGAACCGGGGGGGGCGGTATTGATCAACCTTCCCCGGAATGTAAAGGAGGCTCGACTGGATATCGTTGTCGAAGTTTATCTTCCGGGTCACAAGCTCCTGCGAGAGGTGGTACCGGGAAGCGAGGACTGCCGATTTCCTGTCGAAACGTCGCTTATAAATGCCGGCAAGCCGGCGAATGACCTGATTCGCGAAAACCTCGGCGCCCGGACAAGCCAGGATTCCTAGCTTCGTGGGGTCGGAATAGCTCATGCAGAGTCCTTCAATCAACGGGGGGCTTGGAAGAAGGCTATACCCTCCACCGGCCTCTGTCAATGCCCGGCCCGACCGCCACGACCACGGTCGTGCACAGCCGAGCGATGCTTGCCGGCATATGGATGGCGGACCATAATGAATCGAGGATAAACAATGCAAAGAACAGTGCTCCAGATGCTCGATGATGCCGCGAGCCTTTTCGCCAGGGAACCCTACGCCTGCAGGAAGACAGATGCCGGATACATCGCCACCACCTTCTCGAAAGCGCGTGAGCGCGCGCGGGATTTTGCGGCATGGCTTCTTTTGTCTGGATTCAAGAAAGGTGACTCGATTGCGATAATCGCCGAAGGCAGTCCCGAATGGATCATCGGCGAGCTCGGCCTCCTGACTGCAGGCTGCGTTTCGGTTCCCCTCTCGATCAAGCTGTTGCAGGAGGAAATACCCTTCCGCCTCAACCACTCCGAGGCCAAGGCCGTCCTTACGACGCGGAACCAGTTCGAGAAGGTCCTCGCCTCGATGAAGCAGTTGAGCGACGCAGGTCTCCTCCTTGTCTGCATGGACGCTGACACGGACTGGGCGCGGGAGGTGGGAGTCAAGGCCGGGATATCCGCACAGCGCATCGTCGGCATGGACGAAGCGCTCGTTGCCGGCAGGAAGGCTATGGCCGACGAGAAGGGCGTGATCGCGGCGAGCCTCGAGCGGGCGCGCGACTCGGTCGCCGAGGACGACACGGCGACCATCTGCTACACCTCCGGCACGACGGGCAACCCCAAGGGCATCATGCTCACCCACCTCAACTACTGGACCAATTGCCACGACGCTGTCGTGCTCTTCAATATGCCCAGGGGCCTCAGGACTCTGCTAATCCTGCCCGTGGATCATTCCTTTGCACATACGGCGGGGCTCTATGTCGCCCTGCTGATCGGCATGGTTCTGTATTTCGTGGACTCCCGCGGTGGCGGGATAGCAACCCTGCGCAACATCCCAATAAACCTGAAGGAGAGCGAACCCAAGCTACTCATGACAGTTCCGGCGCTCTCTGGAAATTTCATGAAAAAGATAATCTCGGGGGTGGAAGAGAAGGGCGGCCTCATCGAGCGCATATTCAAGACAGGCATTGCGGCTGGCATCGCCTATAATGGAAATGGGTGGAACCGGCCGCCCCTGTCCGTGCGCTTCGGGGCCTTCCTTCCCTATCATTTCGCGAGAATCCTGATCTTCAGCAAGATCAGGAAGATGGTTTTCGGGTCGAATATTGAATACTGCGTCGGTGGCGGGGCACTCCTCGACATCAAGCAGCAGGAGTTCTTCGCCGCCTTCGGCGTGCCGATATACCAGGGCTATGGCCTCACTGAGGCAGCGCCCGTGATTTCATCAAACAGCCCCGTGGCACACAAATTCGGGACCTCGGGCCGGCTCTGTCCCTCCCTCGAATGCCGTCTCATCAAGGAGGACGGAAGCCTCGCCGGCCAGGGCGAGACGGGAGAAATCGTCATCCGGGGCGGGAACGTGATGAAGGGCTACTTCAGGAATCCAGTGGCAACCGCCGAGGCTCTGAGGGACGGATGGCTTTATACGGGCGACCTTGCCTTCATGGATGCGGACGGTTTCCTTGTCGTGGTCGGGCGCGAGAAGGCCCTTCTCATCGCCGAGGACGGGGAGAAGTACAGCCCCGAGGAAATCGAGGAGGCTGTCTGCGCTTCGACAGATGTGGTCGACCAGATCATGGCCTGGTGCGAGCAGCGCAAGTATGCCATAGCCCTTGTCACATTGGACTGCTCAAAGGTGGAGCGGCTGGTGAAGATCAAGGGCATCGGCTCTGCCGAGAAGTTGCTGGTCGAGCTGAAATCGGAGTTCGAGCGGCACCGTGAGGATCCCAAGGGCAAGAGGGTTCAGGTAGCATGGTCTCCTGCGGTGTTCCAGATCATCGAAAGCGGTTTCAGCGACCGCGACGGCACGGTGAATTCCACAATGAAGATAGTGCGCCATCGGATTGGCCAGATTCATCGGGAACGGATCGAGTATTCCTACACCCCAGAAGGATCGAAGACCATCAACGACCGGAATCTGGCGGCCTTGCGGACCATGTTCAAGCTGGACTAGCCCAGGGAGTCAAGGAATCCCTGCCATTCGTCCATCGCCGCGGAGACGTCCTGCCTCGCAGTCTCGATGTGGCCACCGAGCCCGAGCTCGGCGGCATCACCAATCCTGGCCTGAATGGCATCGCGCCTCGCGACGAATGCATTGTCCTGGGAAAGGGCGAGCCTTCCACGTCCGCGCGCCCAGCTTCGATGGGCGATCCAGTACTCGAAGGCCTGCGCCGATCCTGTCCGGTGATCATATGCGGCCCAGAGCGGAACAAAGCCATTCTCTCCAAGCAGTATGGGCTTGTAGAGCGACAGGCAAGGATAGGAGCAGCCCGTATACCAGGCGAGGGCCTGTATTCCTAAAGTGGCCCCAGCCCCTACATACTCGACTGCCAGACTCGCCGTCGTCGCATGATCGACGAGGCCACCACCGTGCAGGCAGACGCCTTCCATCCGCCGCATGAGCGGCCGGGCTGGGTTGTATCCTGCATGGGACCTGAGCATGGCAAGGAAGGAAAACCGATCGATCCTCCCTTGCTTGCTTTCGAGGGAGGAGAGAAGGTATCTGCGCCTGGAATCACCTTTCAAGATTGCCCAAGGCCACTTTTCCTCGACACTCCGCCGCCACGATTCCTTATGGCCCTTTCGCCCCGCATCGGCCTCGTCGGAGCATGCCGCCCTTGGATTCACGGGTGCGATCTCCTTGCGCGTCCGCGAATCGAGGCGCTTATAGTCCTCTTCGATGCTGTACGCATTGGAGATCGAGGCGAATCCTTCGATTTCTCTCCAGGCCCAGCGTCGTCCTGCCGTTTCAACAACGTAGGCTGATCCGAAGTCGGAGATGATGTAGCTGTTTGAGTAGCTCGGGCCGCCATGGTAGGATCCGCGCCCACCCTGGTCCATGGCCTCGGTTGCGTCGCAGAGAAAATCGACGGCGAGCCTCGCGTCTTTGCAGCTGGCGAGGACAGCTCGCACGAGGTCCATTCCCAGCACGCCATCCCTGACCGCGCGAAAGCGGGAAAAGACAGCCTCGTTTCCTATGGCGACTCCGGCTTCATTGAGCCCCATCTCCGCGCCTTCCATCCAGGACGGTCGGGAAAACACGTAGGAATAACCCCGATCGGGAACCTCAAAACTCCGGGCTCCTATCTTCGTTCGACCCTCAGGCTCGCGGCGTCCCTCGATGAAGACAGCCTGAGCTTCGTCGGGCCTCCTATCGGAATTTTTCCCAAACAGGGACCTCCCATCAAGGCAAGCGCTTGCCGCCGCATACATCGTGTCGCAGATACCGCGCCTCCCTTAGAATGGCCTAGGTTACCTGGCCCTTGTCGGTCAGGTTCCTTGAGAAGATCACGAGGTCATCCCGTTTCGTCCATCCGGTCGCCGTCCAGAAATTCTGTCCAAGCTCATTATCGGAGATGACGAAGAGGTGGCACTTGTCGATGCCTCGTTCCCGGAGCGCGGCAAGCGATCTTAGCGTAAGGTCCTTCCCGAGCCCATGCCTGCGCCACTTCGGCGCGACTGCAAGATGGTACAGAAAGCCACGCCGGCCGTCCGTGCCACAGAGGATGGTCCCAACCAGGAGGCCGTCCGCCTGGGCAAGAAAGGAGAGCCCGGGATTCCGATCCAGGAAAGAAGTAATGGCGGGACCTTCGTCAGCCGCGGATAGTCCCATCCCGGGTGTGCGCTGCCAGAGCCCAAAGGCTTCTTCGTAAAAGTCCGGCAGGAATTCGCGAACGGAAAACGGTATGGATGTGGCCAAGCATGCCTCCTATATCCGCTCGAATAACAGCCTACCCGCTTCCAGCCTGGATGAGACGACGCGGCGATCGCAGAGCCAGGCGAGGTAGGATCGCAGGGTAGCGCCGATCAAGACGTACTGCTGATGGTTTAGCTCGATTCCATAGCGCTGGGCGATGGAGGAAAGGAGCTCCTCTGAGCTTGCCGGCGTTGCGCAGCAAGTAACAAGGAACTCGGCTATCTCTTCGATCTTGGACCTGTTTGCATCAACCAGAGTTCCGATGTTCCGGCTCGGTTCTGCATGACTGGGGACAATCCAGTCGGCGTCCAGCTCGGCCAGTGCTCGAAGCGATTCCAGCTCGGCTGCGATATCGTAGAGGAAGAGGACATGGTACTTCTCGAGAATGGCGACGCTCGCCAGGGTATCAGCGGCAAAAAAGACCCTGTCCGGAGTCATGTATCCTGCCATGGCGAGAAAATGGCCGCCGAGCAGCTGGGCTTTTATGTCCGTGTCGGGCACATCGCAGGGGGGATCTAGTATGTCCGTGACCCGGGATGGCTTGGCCATGAGGAACTTGTTCCGAAGCGAAGGAAGGGGATACCCGCCCCAAAGATAGCTCGGCTCGATTGCGGGTGTCTCGATGAATGCGGCCTCGGCTCGCGTCGCGGCGATGCGGCAGGACGTCCTGCCCTGTATAAAGGCATTCCCCCCGCAATGGTCGGCGTGAGAGTGGGTGTTCAGGATGTGGGTAAGGGAAAGGTCCTGGGACTCGCAGTACCGGAGGAGCTTTCGACCCGTATCGTCATCATTCCCGGAATCGATCAGGACGGCCTTCCCGCCGCCGCATTCGAACAGACCCACATTGGCTGGGCCACGAGCGATCATCGTATGTCCCGCAAGACGTTCAAAGACGATCTGGGCCACTAGACCCTGCCCACCGGGGCCGCATAGATAGCGAAGCGTTCCTTCCCGTCGAGGCCGAGATAGGCATCGGTCTTTGCCTGGTCGTAGGCGCCGATGGCACAGGTGCCCAGCCCGAGGGATTCGCAAGCCAGATAGAGGTTCTGGCAGGAATGACCTGCGTCAAGGGCGATGAGCTTATGAGCAACGACAGAGTAGCGCCATTCGCTGCGGTAGGGCACGGCGGCCCAGAGGAAGCAGGCAGCCGCATTCCAGAGTTGGCCGAGCAGGGCCTCGTCCAGCGACTCGGCATCATTGCCTTCCCGCACGCAGCATAGGGCGTGTTCGATAGGTTGGTACCGATATAGTCCCGGCGTCAGGCCGGCAACTTGGGGGGCGAAGACATAGAGGTCGAGCGGGTGACGGGCCCCTCCAGAGGGGACATTGCGGAAAGAGTACTTTGCCTTTCTTTCCCTGACTCCCTGGATTGCCCAGGTGAGGAAAGAAAGCTCGTCCATGCTGATTGACTGGTCGAGGTACTTGCGACGGCTTCTGCGGTTGCCGATCAGATTCTTAAGGCTCACATCGGCGAAGGACTGGCTACCAATGTCCGGGAGCGCAAGGACCTTGGCGCCCTCGGGAGGGAGATCCTCCTGGGGCGGCGGGGGGATTCCACGCGCCTGGTCAGGTTCTGCTTCCTCGAGCCGATCCCAGTTCGACTTCAGAAAATTGCGGCCGGAGGAGATCCTCTCGTCCATGTCCTGTTCCTCCCCGTGAACCAGCAGGCTGTCCGAGCCTCCCCCGCTGCGAACCTATGGCCAATGATCGACTGATACTCCCTGGAATTGTACGAGCGCTGGAATGCCGATTCGCTGTCGAACTCGATCAGGACGGCCCGGGAATAATGCCAATTGCCCTCGAGCACGACTGGATCCTGATCTACGGCGAGGTATCTTCCTCCGAAACGCGAGGCCAAGCCCCGCACCCCCGTGAGATATTTTTCGTATTCGCCCGGGTCATCGATCCTGATATTCGCAAGGAAGTAGCACGCCATCGCGCTCCGTTCTCAGCCTTCGGAAGCCTTGCCCTTATCATCGGTCAGCCCTTCATCGGAACCGGTCTCGGCGGCATCCTCGGCCTGGTCATCGGCCTCACCTTCGCCCTGGCCTTCTGCCCCTTCTTCCCCTTCGGGATGGTTCTTCTGTTCGGCGCGTCGAAGGGCCTTCTCTTCCTTCTTCTTCTTCTTCTCCAGCTCTTTCCTGCGCTTTTCACTGCTATACTGATTTGGCCGCACTTTTGCTCCTTAGGACGCAGAATCGGGCGCGTCGTCAGTAATTCTAACACATTGCACAGGCCGTTGCTACATTCCCGGCCCCTCCGGTGGCGCGGTTCCCGGCCAGAATGGCACCAAGAGGCAAGCTATCTATATGCCCTGGCAGCTTTTATTGCCTTATCCCAGCAGCCGAGAAGTTGGTCCCGCTTTTCTTGTGCCATCTTGGGAATGAACTCCCGCCTCTGCCTCCAGTTTCGCTCGACATCAGCCGTGGAATCCCAGAATCCCGTGGCGAGGCCCGAGAGATAGGCGGCGCCGAGGGCGGTCGTCTCGCCTACTTCCGGAAGAATCACTCGGCGATCCAGGATGTCGGCCTGGAATTGCATGAGGAAACTATTGGCCGAGGCCCCTCCATCCACTTTCATATGAGGGATCCTGGATCCGAAATCCTTTTCCATGGCGACCAGGAGATCCCGCGACTGGTAGGCGATGGATTCCAGGGCTGCACGAACAAAATGCGCTTTGGTCGTGCCCCGGCTGATTCCAACCACCGTCCCTCGCGTCTCGGAGTCCCAATGTGGAGCCCCTAGGCCGACAAAGGCCGGGACCATGAAGACCTCGCCCGAATCCTCTACCGATCGCGCAAGTTGCTCGCTCTCAGCAGAGTCCGATATGAGGCCCATCTGGTCACGAAGCCACTGCACGACGGCGCCTGCGATGAAGACCGATCCTTCGAGGGCGTAGGTGAATCCCTTGCCGAGATCCCAGGCTACCGTGGTCAGCAGGTTATGCTTGGATACAACAGGACTGGGCCCTGTATTCATCAGGGTGAAGCACCCCGTTCCATATGTATTCTTGGCGCTCCCTGGTTCAAAGCACGCGTGGCCAAACAGAGCGGCCTGCTGGTCGCCAGCACAACCCCCAACCCGCAACTCGACCCCGAAGTGCTCCTTGCCCGCGACTCCGAAGTCACCGGAGCTGGGAACGACCTTTGGCAGGACTGGGGCCGGGATCCTCATGGCCTTTAGGAGCTCCTGGTCCCAGGCCCCCTTCTTGATGTCAAATAGGAGGGTCCGGCTTGCATTGGTGGGGTCGGTGAGATGCCTTCCGGTCAGACGATAGATGAGCCAGGAATCGACGGTTCCAAAGAGTATCTCGCCCCGTTCGGCCCGGGCGCGCAGACCTGGGATCTCGTTGAACAGCCACATTAGCTTGGTCCCGGAAAAATAGGGGTCAAGCACCAGGCCGGTCTTCTCTCTCACCAGGTCGGAAAGCCCGAGCTCACGGAGTTCGCCGCAGATCTCCGCGGAGCGGCGGCATTGCCAGACAATTGCGTTGTGCAATGGCTTGCCGGTCGCCTTCTCCCATACAAGGGTCGTCTCGCGCTGGTTCGTGATGCCTATTGAGTCTATCTGGCCGGCTTCTATCTGCGCCGCTTCGATGGCTCCCCGGGCGGCAGCCAATTGGGTCGCCCAGATCTCCTCCGGGTCGTGCTCAACCCAGCCCGGCCGGGGAAAGATTTGTCCAAAGGCTATCTGTTTCTGTCCGATGACAATTCCCTGCCTGTTGAACAATATAGCCCTCGAAGATGTCGTGCCCTGATCCAGGGCGAGGATGTATCGCTCCTTGCTAGCCATCGATCCTCCCGTTTCGTCCATCGGTTTTCATCCCGATTGGGCCATTATACGTGCGATATCGGGTCCTGTAAAAAGGAAGACAGCGGACCAACCGTGCCGATACCTTGATTCCAGCGGAAAAAATGGCGATAGTAGTCAAGTCGGGCGACGCGTCGCGATCCACCCACACCGCCGATTTGATCCCTATTGCGGGCGGTCTAGAAGTACAAGCTAAAAAGGAGGCCTCTTATGAGCCTCGATCCCCTCCCACATCAGTCTCCAGCCACCACCGACGGCGATTTCCGAGTCAAGGATCTCTCGCTCGCAGACTGGGGCAGGTCAGAGATAGAGCTCGCCGAGAGGGAAATGCCGGGCCTCATGGCCCTCCGGGAAATACATGGTGGGGCAAAACCCCTGGCGGGAGCCCGCATTACCGGTAGCCTCCACATGACCCTCCAGACCGCGGTCCTGATCGAGACCCTCGTCGAGCTCGGGGCCCAGGTAAGGTGGTCGAGCTGCAATATATTCTCGACCCAAGACCACGCCGCGGCTGCCATCGCCATGGGAAAGACCGGGAGCCCTGGCCAGCCTCGTGGCGTGCCTGTCTTCGCATGGAAGGCTGAGACCCTGGATGAATACTGGGAACTCCTCGACCTTTCCCTGCGTTTCTCAGGCGGTAGGGGCCCGAACCTCATCGTCGATGACGGCGGCGACGCCACCTTGATGATCCATCTGGGGCTCAAGGCCGAGGCAGATCCCGCCATGCTCGACCAAACTGCGGAGAGCGAGGACGAAACCGCACTGCTCCGGCGCTTGAAGATGATCCGTGCCGAGGATCCAAAACGCTGGTTCAGGACTGTCACGCAGTGGTATGGAGTCTCGGAGGAGACGACTACTGGAGTCCACCGCCTCCACAAGATGGCCAAGGAGGGCAGCCTCTTGGTGCCGGCCATCAATGTCAACGACTCGGTGACAAAGAGCAAGTTCGACAATCTGTACGGCTGCCGCGAGTCCCTCCTCGACGGTATCAAACGGGCAACCGGCGTCATGGTCGCGGGCAAGATCGCAGTCGTCTGCGGCTTTGGCGACGTCGGCAAAGGCTGCGCGCAAAGCCTTCGCGGCATGGGTGCCAGGGTCATTGTGACGGAGATAGACCCCATCTGCGCGCTGCAGGCCGCGATGGAAGGCTACCAGGTCGCGAAAGTGGAAGACTTCCTCGACCAAGGTGACATTTTCATAACTGCGACCGGTTGCGTCGACGCGATCAGCGCGCGGCAGCTCTCGCTGATGAAGAGTGGAGCAATAGTCTGCAACATCGGGCATTTTGACCATGAAATCGACATCGCCGGGCTCAAGCGGATACCAGGCATCAGGCGGGTCAATGTGAAACCCCAGGTTGACCGCTGGGTCTTCCCCGATGGCCGCGAGATCATCCTTCTCGCGGAGGGGAGGCTCGTCAACCTCGGCTGCGCACAGGGCCATCCTTCCTTTGTAATGTCGGCGAGCTTCACGAACCAGGTCCTGGCCCAGCTTGCCCTTTGGGCAGAGCGAACCAAGGCCAGCCCCGGGGTCCGCGTCCTTCCACGCAGGCTGGACGAGGAGGTCGCGCGACTTCATCTCGACAAGCTCGGCGTGAGGCTCACAACACTCGACGCCCGCCAAGCGGACTATCTCGGCCTAGATGCTGATGGACCCTTCAAGAGCGATTCCTATCGCTACTGAGTATCGGGGGCTCGCCCCCGGACACGACCCCAGGAGAATGAATCGATGAAAGACAGACGATATCTCTTTACTTCCGAATCGGTCGGTGAGGGCCACCCGGACAAACTTTGCGACCAGGTGTCGGACGCGGTGCTCGATGCCTGCATCGCGGACGACAAGGCGAGCAGGGTGGCCTGCGAATGCTACGCGACAACGGGCATGATCCTCATCGGCGGGGAAATCACCACAGATACTTACGTTGATATTCAGAAGCTTGCCCGAGAAGTCATATACGACATCGGCTATACGAACCCCGACTACGGGATGGACTACGAGTCGATGGCGGTGCTCAATACGATCCATGCCCAGTCGCAGGACATAGCCCAGGGAGTCGATGGGAGAGGGCTCGAGGAATTCAAGGGGCGCCAGGGCGCCGGAGACCAGGGCATGATGTTTGGCTTCGCATGCAAAGAGACGCCTGAGCTCATGCCCGCCCCCATTATGTTCGCGCACAAACTCCTCCTGCGAGCTTCGATGCTCAGGAAGAGCAGGCAGTTGCCCTGGCTGCGGCCGGATTCGAAAAGCCAGGTCACTCTCGAATACGACGGGCACAGGCCCATCCGCATCGACACCGTCGTCGTATCCCACCAGCATGATCCTGAGATATCCCACCAGGACCTACGCGAGGCAATCATCGAGGAGATTATCAGGCCCGTGCTCGAACCCACGGGACTTCTCGACAAGGACGTGAAATACTTCGTGAACCCGACAGGACGCTTCGTCATCGGGGGCCCGATGGGGGACACTGGCCTCACGGGCAGAAAGATTATCGTGGACAGCTATGGTGGAATGGGTAGGCATGGCGGCGGGGCTTTCTCGGGGAAGGACCCCACGAAGGTCGACCGCTCGGCTGCCTATATGGCCCGATATGTGGCGAAAAACATCGTGGCCGCAGGCCTCGCCGAGCGCTGTGAGGTCCAGCTCGCCTATGCGATAGGTGTGCCCGACCCTGTTTCCGTGATGATCGATACCTTCGAGACCGGCACGGTGGCCGAACACAGCATCGCCGATGCCGTCCGCAAGGTCTTTGATCTCGACCCCGCGGGCATCATCAGGAGCCTTGAGCTCAACAATCCGATCTACAGGAAGACAGCCTCATACGGCCACTTTGGGCGCGACCATTTTTCCTGGGAGCGCATGGACAAGGCGGAAGCCTTGAAGCGAGCCATCGGCTAGCAGAATGAACCGGAGCGCGGCGGCGGTCGAGGCGGCCGCCGTCTTCATGCGGGTCTTGCGGGCAACGGCACCGGCAATGGCCCAATCCCGCCTCCTCAACACGAAGGACAGGGATCTGGCGGTGGTCCTGTCGGTACTGGAGGAAGAAGAGCGCAGCGAGGTTTTCGCCAGGGTAAGCCCCGCGAAGACAGCCCGGCTCCGCGGAGAAGTGGAGCACATGAGGCATGTCCATCTCGACGCGGAGACAATCGAGCGTATCGCGGCCCATCTTGCCGAGCATATCTCCGGGGAGAGGGCTCTGAGCTCGGCTTCCCGCTATTTTCGACCCCGAAGGGATGAGCGGTGACTGCTTCAACCCGAAGGGTCCTGCTTCGGGGCGACCTCCCTGAGAATTTCACGCGTTCGCTATACCGGATCGCCCCTTACAGGGGATGCGCCCATGGCTGCAGATACTGCGACGGTCGAGCCGAGCGTTATTGTGTCGAAGGCGATTTCGAGCGGGATATTGAGCGACGCGACTGGATCCCCTCGGGGCTCGCGCTCGAACTACCCAGACTCCGGGAACGTGGCATGATTGCCCTAGGTTCCGGCGTCACCGATGCATACCAGCCCTGCGAAGCAACCGAGACCATCACCCGCCGCTCGGCCGAAATTCTGAGCAAGGGCTGGTCGAGCCGTCGCGATAAGCAGCTTGGCTTCGATGCGGGCGATGCAAGCGGCGAGGACGAACCTACCCGATTCCCTGTCCTCGTCATGACCAAGTCCGATCTCGCCCTGCGTGACCTTGATCTCTGGGCTGAGCTTAATCGCAGAGCGGGATTCGTCCTTCTCGTCTCCCTGACAAGCCTTGATGAAGCCGGGCAGGCAGAAGATTCTGTTCCTTTCGACGCTGCAAGAGCGTCGGCCTGAACTGCTTCCCCGAATCCTCGAGATGTACTCCGAGGAGCTGCCCTCTGGAGCTCCCACAGCCCGGACGATGCACGACCTAAGGGCACGCATCGATGAGGTGCAGAGATCCTTCGCCATGCCGGCGCTCATGCCCCACCGTAGCTTTGCTCGCCTCTTGCCTCCCCACGATGTCCTTCGCGTCCTATTCAGGGACATGGTCGAACTCTATGGTGCAAGAAGCGTCGAGACCTCGGAATTACGGCGTAGCGCCGACCGGTACGATGCTTGGCTCATTTCATTGCGTCGGCAGTTCCGACGAAGGCGAACGTTGCCGACAGACTGGCTCGAGGGGGAATTTGCCACGTCATTGCGGTCTGGACTGCTTGGTGAAGTCCTCGATAACAGCCGGCTGCTGGATTTTGTGAGGGCTTGCGTCGTCGATGGTGCCTTCCTGAATTATGTTTCGCTGAAGCTGGAACAATAGCCTCCAGAAATGGGAGGGCGCCGGTATCGGGCCCCATGGGGCCGCGAACCCGGCGCCGCCGATGTTTCACGTGGAACAATTCCGGCTTCTGGCTGCCCTAATCCTGAACGCCCTCTGATCCATCACCATCCTGGGAGTGGTGGCCATCAGGGGAGTCCCCCTCAGCCGGCTCATTGACATCCCCAACCGTGCCTTCCGGAATTTCCGCCGGGGCCTCAGGAAGCTCAGCCGAGGACTCGGCCAGGGTCTCTGCGTCTTCCTCCCGCACGAGCCTATCGAGACCGATAACGAAGTCGGGTCGGTCTATGTTGAGCACCCGGACGCCCTTGGCGCCCTTGCCCTGGACGCTCACAGTATCTGCGCCAAACTTGAGTGTCTTGCCCTGGGATGTGATGACGACGACATCATCATTGTCCCGCACCGTGACAGCACCCACGATCTCGCCGGTCTTTTCATCCAAGCTGTAGATGATCTGCCCCCGAGTCGCCCGGCCATGGGAAGCGAAGTTATCGAAATCAACGCGCTTTCCATACCCATATTCGGTGAGAACGAACATACGCTCCTCGCCAGAAAGGCGGAGCATGGCGGTGAGCTCGTCTGCATTCTCAAGCCGGATTCCCATGACTCCACGAGAGGCCCGACCCATCACGCGGACGTCCTCCTCGCTGATCCTCAGGGCCTGGCCCTTCCTTGTGATCAGGGTGACCTCGTCCTTGCCCCCCGTAAGGCAGGCCGAAACAAGGCGATCGCCCTCATCCAGGTTTATCGCGATGATTCCCCTCGTCTTGGCGTTGATGAAATCGCTTGTCGCGACTTTCTTGATGACGCCTCGGAGGGTGCCCATAAGCAGGTACTCGGTCTCGGAAAAGTCCTTTAGATCGACAACGGCTGTGATTTCCTCATTCGGCGAGATCGCGAGAAGGCCCTTGATATGGGCACCGCGCGCCGCTCGAGAGGCCTCGGGAATCTCGTGGACCTTGAGCCAGTAGGCCTTGCCTGCGCTGGAGATGAACAGGAGATAGTCGTGGGTGTTCGCGATAAAAAGCTGCTCAAGGTAGTCCTCGTCCATGAGGGCCGCTGAGTTGGATCCCTTGCCGCCACGCCCTTGGCTCCGGTAAGCGCTCGCGGGAGTCCGCTTTACGAAACCCTTCTTTGAGATGAGGATCACCATCTCCTCTCTGCGGATCAGATCTTCGATGTTGATCTGCTCGACCTCATCGGCAACGATCTCGGTCCTTCGCTTATCGCCATATTTCTTGGCGACTTCGAGGGTCTCAGTCTTAACAAGCGCTCGCAGCCTGGGCTCGCTGGCGAGAAGATCCTTGAGGTAGGCGATCCTGGCTTCGATTTCTGCCAGTTCGGCCTGGACTTTCGAGGTCTCCAGGCTGGTAAGCCGCGCGAGCCTCATGTCGAGGATGGCCTGGGACTGGATGGCATCAAGGCCGAACCGGGTCTCGAGCCGCTGCTTCGCTGTATCGGTGTCCTGGCTCGATCTGATGATCTGGACGACCTCGTCGATATTTGAAAGCGCGATGACCAGGCCGCGGAGGATGTGGGCTTTTTCCTCAGCCTTCCGGAGCTCAAAACGCGAGCGGCGGATTACGACCTCGACCCGGTGATTCACGAAACAGGTGATAAGGTCCTTGAGGCCGAGTTGCTTGGGCCGCCCGTCCACGATCACCATGTTGATGATCCCGAAACTGGTCTGCAAGGGTGTGTGGGCGAAGAGCCTGTTGAGGACCAGCTTGGGTACGGCGCCCTTCTTGAGTTCAAGCACGATACGGAGCCCATCCCTGTCAGACTCGTCCCGGAGATCCGAGACCCCGTCGAGGACCTTGTCACGGATAAGGTCTGCGATACGTGTGATAAGGGTGGTCTTGTTAATCGCGTAGGGAATCTCGGTGAAGATGATCTGCTCGCGGCCGCCCTTCATCGTCTCGATCTGGAACTTGCCACGGACGATCAGCTTCCCACGCCCGGTCATGTAGGCTTCACGGATGCCACGCCGGCCGAAAATGAGGCCGCCTGTGGGGAAGTCGGGGCCAGTGACATGGTGCATGAGGCCGTCAACCGTTATCTCGGGATCGTCGATGTAGGCAGCCACGGCTTCGCAGATCTCTGTCATGTTGTGCGGGGCCATGTTGGTAGCCATCCCGACCGCGATTCCAGAGGATCCGTTGACGAGGAGGTTGGGCATGGCCGAGGGAAGGACTGAGGGTTCCTTCAGGGATTCGTCGTAGTTCGGGACGAAATCGACGGTATCCATGTCGAGGTCGGCGAGCATTTCCTCGCCCACCTTTGAAAGCCGGGCCTCGGTATACCTCGATGCGGCCGCTGGATCGCCGTCGATGCTACCGAAGTTGCCCTGGCCCTGGACGAGGGGGTAGCGCAGGGAAAAGTCCTGGGCCATGCGGACCAAGGCGTCGTAAAGCGAAAGGTCGCCGTGGGGATGGTACTTTCCCATGGCGTCGCCGGTAATGCGCGCGCTCTTCTTGGTCGCCGCGTTCGAACGCAGGCCGAGTTCCTGCATGGCGAAGAGTAGGCGCCGGTGGACAGGCTTGAGGCCGTCGCGGACATCGGGCAGTGCCCGGCTCACGATGACCGACATTGCGTAATTGAGGTACGCGGTCTTGACCTCGTCCTCGATCGGAACGTGGATTACCCGTCCGGTAAGCTGGTCTGGCATTGGGAACTGTCCTTACACGTCGAGGTTGGAGACGTACTGCGCGTTCTCCTCGATGAACTGGCGACGAGGCTCGACCTGCTCGCCCATCAGGGTCGTGAAGATGTCCTCGGCCTGAACCGCGTCTTCCATGGTGATCCGGGTTATGTTTCGCCTGGCCGGATCCATCGTCGTTTCCCAGAGTTGCTCGGGATTCATTTCGCCCAAGCCCTTGTAACGCTGGATTGCGATCTTCTCGGGGTCCTTGCCGCTGGCGGCCAGGATCTTGTCCTTCTCCGCGTCATCGTAGGCGTAGTGCACCTTCTTGTCGTAAGTGACCTTGTAGAGCGGGGGCATGGCCAGGTAGACATGGCCCTTGACCAGAAGTTCGGTCATATATCTGAAGAAAAAGGTGAGAAGGAGGGTGCGGATGTGTGAGCCATCGACGTCGGCATCGGCCATGATGATGACCTTGTGGTACCGCAGCCTTGAGACATCGAACTCGGGACCGGCGCTCGTGCCCAGGCTCGCGATGATCGGCTGGAGCTTCTCGTTGGTGATGACCTTGTCGAGACGGGTCTTCTCGACGTTTAGCATCTTTCCCCAGAGCGGCAGGATGGCCTGGAAAGCCCGGTCGCGCCCCATTTTGGCGGATCCGCCTGCCGAGTCTCCCTCGACAATGTAGATCTCGCACTTGGAGGGATCTTTCTCCTGGCAGTCAGCCAGCTTGCCCGGAAGTCCTGCGCTTTCGAGGAAGGACTTGCGCCGGGTAAGCTCCCGCGCCTGGCGGGCCGCGATCCGCGCCCGGGCGGCGAGGACTGTCTTGTCGAGGATCGCGGCTATGACCTCGGGGAATTGCACGAAATGGAGGGCGAACTGATCGCTGCAAAAGCCATCGACAATGCCCTTCACTTCGGAGTTGCCGAGCTTCCCCTTGGTCTGGCCCTCGAACTGCGGATCCATGACCTTGATCGAGAGCACGGCGGTCAGTCCCTCGCGAACGTCATCACCGGAAAGGGTCTCCTCGACCTTCTTGGCCAGCTTGGACTTCTTTAGAAAGTCGTTGATCGTCTTGGTGAGGGCGCTCTTGAAGCCGACAAGGTGGGTGCCACCCTCCCGGGTATTGATGCCGTTGACGAATGAAAACATGGTCTCATTGAAGCCGTCGTTGTACTGGAGACCGACCTCAATCTCGACGTTGTCTCGGGTGCCGACAAGGTAGACCGGCTCCTTGTGCAGCACGGTCTTGTTCTTATTGAGGTATTCAACGAACTGCTTCAAGCCGCCGTCGAACTTGAATTCAGCGGTCCGCGGAACCGACAAGCGCTCGTCTGTCAGGATGATGCGCACGCCCTTGTTGAGGAAGGCGAGCTCTCTGAGGCGGTTCGAGAGAACGTCGAAGCTGTAGATGATCTCTTCGAAGATCGTGGCGTCTGCCTGGTAGCGGATCACGGTGCCACGCTTGTCGGTGGGGCCGACCAGACGCACGTCCTCGTCGGGGATACCCTCGTGGTATTTCTGGCAGTAACGGTTGCCATTCAGGTGTATCGAGGCTTCGCACCAGGTTGACAAGGCGTTCACGACCGAAACGCCGACTCCGTGGAGGCCACCAGATACCCGGTAGCTGTTCTTGTCGAACTTTCCGCCGGCGTGCAGCTTGGTCATGACCAACTCGAGTGCCGAAACGCCTTCCTCGGGATGGATGTCGACGGGGATGCCCCGGCCATTGTCCTCGACCCGGACTATATCATTGCGCTCGAGCACTACATGGATGTCGGTGCAAAACCCGGCGAGGGCCTCGTCGATGGAGTTGTCGACTACCTCATAGACGAGGTGGTGGAGGCCGTCGAGCCCGGTGGAGCCGATATACATGCCTGGGCGTTTGCGCACCGCCTCGAGCCCTTTGAGGACCTGGATGCTGTTCGCAGAATAGGTAGAATCCATAACCGACCTATCGGATGAATGGCTGCGAGGCGAATGCCCCGCGGGACGGTTCGAGGCGGCGGAGAAATCACACGGAAAGCCCTGAGGCACTGGGGATCCGACCCCTGTCATGAGATCTTTTTTCGTGGCCCAGGATGCGGAATCACTTGCCGGCTCGAGCATTCGGAGTATACTCAGTTCGGCAAAATAAGTAAAGGCAAGGGCTTGATGCGGAGGCGACCACGGCCATCATGCAGCCTGTGGATATCCTGTGACTAACTCCAAGGCATTGCACAGTAATTAATAACCCTATTCTGCCTGGAGCTAGTATCATTGCTGAGCATTCTTATCGCAACGAACAAGTTTTTTCACTACAATGCTTTAGCTAAAAGTACTACATGAGTTTGTGGTAGAGACTAATAGTTTTGGAGATTTCTCCATTTTCGTCTGTCGAAATGGCACTCTGCACCTTCTTGATGCGTTGTGGATAACTTGTGTATAAAAATCGCCTTCGCTTGGAGGCTAGAATGGGAAGTTGGAACTATAGGGTCTTTTGGGACGAGGCCCTGAACCAGGCGAAAACCGAGCTCGGCGAGCACGAATACGCCATGTGGTTCAATATCGAATATGTCTCATCGACGGAATCTTCTATTGTTGTGCAGGTTCCTTCCAGCTTTTACCGCGACCAGCTCGTGCGCCAGTACCAGAACTATCTGGAGTCAAAGATCCATGAGCTCTCGGGCAAAGCAATCAAGGTCGAGTATCTGGTCGTGAAGCCCAATATGGCCCCTTCGACAGCCACGCATCCCGCTCCCTCCCAAGCCGTCCAGGCCAAGGACGAGGGCCAGGAAGGGCTCGGGCAGCGCAGACCAAGCCTGGCTCCGCGGGAGAAAGGCAAGCATCCGCAGCTCAGGACCGACTACACCTTCGAGAATTTCGTCATCGGTGACAACAACGGCTTCGCCGCCAATGCGGCCCTCGCCATATCAAAGAATCCCGGCACCTCCTACAACCCCTTCCTGATCTACGGTGGAGTTGGCCTTGGAAAGACCCACCTCATGCAATCGATCGGCAACCGCGTCTGGACCGAGCAGGCCAAGCCCAAGGTCATCTGCATCACCGCCGAGGAATTCACGAACGAGTTCATCCAGTCCATCCACGACAAGACCACCCAGAACTTCAAGAACAAATACCGCTATGTGGATGTCCTCCTCATCGACGACATCCATTTCCTCCAGAACAAGCTCGGAAGCCAGGAGGAGCTTTTCCACACCTTCAATGCCCTTTATGACGCGAACAAACAGATGGTCTTCACCTGCGACCGCCCTGTCTCGGAGCTCAAGAACCTCTCTGACCGCCTCCGCAGCCGTTTCGAGCGCGGCCTGAACGTGGACCTCCAGCCGCCCAATTTCGAGACCCGCTGCGCCATCCTGAAGAAGAAGGTTGAAGCGAGCCTTGTTGCCGTCGATCAGGAAGTCGTCGAGATCATCGCCAAGAACATCTCAACCAATGTCCGCGACCTCGAGGCTGCCCTCACGAAACTTGTCGCCTATTCCCAGCTCGTCCACAAGGACATTACCCGCGAGATAGCCCAGAACCAGCTCAAGGACGTCTTCAGCCAGTCCAAGCATGGCAACGTAACGATCGATAACATCCTCCGGGTGGTCGCCGACCACTTCAAGCTTTCCTACAGCGATCTCAAGGGGAAGAAACGAACAAAAAACATCGCCGGCCCGCGCCAGATAGCGATGTACATAGCGAGGGAGATCACCGAGTACTCGACAACCGAACTTGGATTTGAATTCGGCGGCCGCGACCATACGACGGTCATGCACGCGTGCCAGAAGATCGAAGAAAGACTCAAGCTTGATCCCAATCTTGAGTCCTCGATCCAGGGTCTGATACGCGCGGTCAAGGACATAAGTTCGAAGGTCTGAAACGGGTAGGACATCAGGACCATGTCCCTTCCCCTTTTTGGACCCTAGCCTGTGGGCAGCCCGTGCGTAAACCGCGAGAGTGCCGATTCCTGGTGACTTGTGGACAGCCGGGTGCGATCACAATGGACTTATCCACAAGGGATAAAGTCTTTTCCTTTATGTATTTAAATGGGTTGTCAACATTCACACAGGGCTTATTACTACTACTACTGTTTATATAGATACAGTAGTTATAGAATGAAGGCATGAAGTCTGATAGAATTGGACTCCAGGGGGTAATCAGATGAAATTCACCTGCGAGAAGACCTCTTTCGCCCGTGAGATATCCTTTGCCCAAGAGATAATAGCCTCGAAGAACGCCCTCTCAATCATGTCGAACGTTTTCCTTGAGGCCACAAAAGGGACCCTCTCAATAAAGGCAACCGACATCAAGGTGAGTTTCGAAACAAGCATCCCGGTAGATACCGCAGAGAGCGGCTCGGCCACCGTATTTTGCGACAAGCTCTCAGGAATTCTCGCCTCCATTCCCGAGGGAGACATCGCGGTGGAACAGGAAGACTCCAAGGTCATCGTCAAGCCGACCTTCAAGAAAGTCAGGTTCCAGCTAAAGACAATCTCCAGCGAGAAGTTCCCAGAGCTACCGGAAGCGGCCGATGATTCCTTCTTCTCGATACCCGCCAGGGAACTAAAGGCGATGATCGCGCAGACGATATTCGCAGTCTCCGATGACGAGACCCGCTACTTCATGAACGGCGTGTTCATGGAGAAGACAGCCGAAGGTGTTGTCCTGGTCGCGACCGACGGCCGAAGGCTCTCGTTCGTTAAGAAGACCTTTGAGGTCAACGTTCCGGATTTCAAGGGCATAATCATCCCGCCAAAGATCCTTTCCCTCATAGCCAAGAGGGCTCCCGACGAAGGTCTCATAGAAATCGCGGTCACGGAGAAAAGCCTTTTCATTCGCTTTGGATCCTACCGCGTCTCTTCTGTCCTCATCGAGGGCCAGTTCCCCAATTACCAGAAGGTCATACCCGAGAGCCAGAAGCATCTGCTTTCCATACGCCGCCTCGATCTTCTCGAGGCCCTGAAAAGGGTCTCGATATTTGTGGAACAAAAGTCACGCCGGACCTTCTTCACACTCTCGCCTGGTTCCCTCGTGCTCTCGACCGAGGAAAGCGAAATAGGTACAGCGCGCGAGGAGCTCAGCTGCCGCTACGAGGGTCCTGAGGTAATGATCGCCCTCAACTACCGATATGTCGAGGAACCCCTCAAGGTAATGGACGCAGAAACCGTCACCCTCGAGTTCACGGAACCCAACAGGGCAATAACACTTTCACCCGAGCCCGTCTCGGACTATTTTCACATCATCATGCCAATGCAGCTCGAGTAGGCATCCGACCACGTTCAGATGCCGTTCACCAGGATCCGCACCGCCTCGTTCAGGAATCTTGAGGACGCGGATACTCCGGTCGATGCCGAGCGGGTATTCCTTGTCGGTGAGAACGGCCAAGGCAAGACCAACTTTCTCGAGGCAATCTATTACCTGAGCTACGGTTCGTCCTTCCGCGGCCTTGTCGAGGCCGCGACCGGCAGGCATGGGGGCATAGGCTTTTCTCTGTTTGGCAAGAGCAATGGAGCCGATTCGAGTCCGGGAATGCCCGATGAGGAAATTTCGGTGTCCTGGAGGGATCGCAGCAAGGACATTGCCCGCAATGGCAAGCCGATCCGTGACCGCAAGGAACTGCTCGAGCTCAATCCCGTCATCGTGTTCTGCCACGAGGATTTTTCCTTCGCCGCTGGCGAACCGGAACGAAGGCGTTTTTTCTTCGACCAGACCGCGGGACTGGTTTCACCCGAATACATCGACGCGCTGCGGGACTACAAGCGGATACTGCGCCAGCGCAACGCCGCGCTCAGGGAAGGGAGGGTCGACCTGCTCGAGCACCTCGACCTTCTCGTGGCGGGGAAAGGGCTCCAGCTGATAGAGGCGCGCATCCTGATGCATGCAGAGCTCGATCAGCGCTTCACCCTTCGATACGAGGCCGTCTCGATGCTTGGGAAAGAGGTGCGTCTCAGGTACAGGTCGGGATGGAACCCCGAGGCAGGACTTGATGGCGTCATGGAAAAACTCCGGAACAAGAGAGCCGAGGAGCTGGCCCTCGGGACCAGCCTTTCGGGACCTCACCGTGACCGCTGGACCTTTGTTGCGGGCGATGCCGACTTTGCCGCAACGGCCTCCACGGGCCAGCTCAGACTGCTTTCCCTTGTGCTCAGGATGGTCCAGGCTGAACATTACTCCGAGAAGAGGCAGAGACTGCCGATCCTCCTGCTCGACGATGTCCTGCTGGAACTGGACCGCGGCAAGCGCAGGAGATTCCTCGAGCTCCTACCTCCCTCGGGGCAGTCCTTCTCGACCTTCCTCCCGGGAGAACCATGGGAGGAGTACCGCAACTCGGCTACAATTGTCTTTGAGGTGAAGAATGGCCGGCTCAAGAATTAAGGACGTCTCCTCACTCCTGGGCGCCTATTTCGATGAGGAGAAGGTCAGGCAAGGCGGGCGCTTCGCGGAATTTTTCGGTGCGTGGAAGCAGATAGCCGGAGAACGGCTCGCGGCCCACTCCTGTGTCGTGGATGTCGACAAGGGCATTCTCATCGTCGAAGCCGAGCACCCTGGATGGATACAGCTGCTCCAGCTGGACCAGAGCCGCATACTTGCGGCCACGGCCAAGCGCTTTCCCGAGCTCGCCTTGAGGGCAATCATGTTCCGCCTCAAGCGGGATGCTGGGGCCCCTTCGCAGGCGCAGCGTTCGCCCGAACGGCTCGGACCCTTCGGGCCGGAGGGACGGAGCATTGAGGCGGGGACAAGGGCTGGAGAAGGGAATGAGGGCGCAGCCATCAATGAGGTGGGACCCGAGGTGACCGATCCAGTCCTGAGAAAGCTCCTTGAGGGGCTGAAAAAAACGATAGAGGGCAAGGAATAGCTGGAATATTCCCAAATGACCAAGGGCTGCCTCGGACCTCCGTTGACTCGGGACTGCAAAAATCCTATACTCGCCTGACCTATTCTTCGAACCGATCGGCGCCAAGCCAGCGGCCGCTGTAGCGGACTGGCGCGATGCCGTCGCCCATAGAGCCTAAGGAGTCTGGACCATGAAACGCACGTATCAGCCCAGCAAGACGCGGCGCACACGAAAATTCGGCTTCCGCGCACGCATGAGCACCAAGGGTGGCCGCCTCGTACTCAAGAGGCGCCGAGCCAAGGGGCGGGCAAAGCTCACTGCTTCTGACGAGAAAAAGCCCTACTGATCGCTTCGCGCAGGGGTGAGGGTTCGAAATTCCCGGTCAAGGTTACGGAAGGGAAGAGCGGATCCGGAAGCGCTACGAAATCGAGCGCGTTTTCACATCCGGGGCCCGGTTCTCCTGCAAAGGAATGAGGTTGCACGTCCTCGCAAATTCCTTGGAGTTGAACCGGGCCGTGTTCGTTCCGGTCCGGTCCTACCGAAATTCGGTAGCCCGGAACCGCGCGCGAAGACTGACCCGAGAGTGCTGGCGCCGCGGAAAGGCGCGCCTCGTGAATGGCTTCGATGTGGCCATCGTGCTCTATCCCGGCACCGACAGCCTCGGCGAGCGACAGTCCCAGCTCGACAGGTTGCTTGGACAGGCCGGCCTCCTGGCCGGGATTCCATGAGAAGCCTTCTCAGCCTTCCATTTCTCTTGTTGATCAAGTTCTACAGGACCGTAATCTCGCCACTGAAGCCTCCGTCATGCCGATTCTATCCGACCTGTTCCGCCTATGCTTACGAAGCGATCTCGAAGCACGGACCGATCAAGGGCCTATGGCTTGCGATAAGACGTGTCCTTCGATGCCATCCACTGAATCCGGGAGGCTTTGACCCAGTACCATGAGCATGTTCGACAATAACCCAGGCGACAAGAGGACACTCATCGCCGTCATTCTCTCCGTAATAGTCATCAGCGCGGGTTTCATGATCCAGGGTGCCCTCTTTCCCCAGCCGACACAGCCGGCTGCCCAGGCATCTGTATCGACCGCGCCGGTAGCCCAGGCCCCTTCGGCCACGTCCGCCCTACCTTCGGCTCCCGCCTCGTCCATTGTTGCGGCCGAGGTGGCCACGCCAGCGGCACCAGGGAAGCTTGCGCCCGCTGCGCCAAAGCTTGCCCTGCCCACGATCCAAGCACCATCCGCCGAGAAGAAATACAGCATCTCGACCAACCTGCTCGAGGCGACCTTCACCAACGCCGGTGGCGACCTGGTCAGCCTCAGGCTTAAGGCGCACAAGGATCATGGCGGTCTTGTCGACCTTATTGTCCCAGACGCAAGCGGAGCTCAGGGTTTAAGCCTGGCCTTCGGAGGACCCGCGGCCGCGCCCGTCAAAGACCTGATGAACGCCATGATGATCGACGACCGAACGATCGAATTCTCCCGCACCTTCCTCGCCGTCGTCCCTGGCAAGGCGGAGCCCCAGGCTTTCACGATGAAGAAGCGCTTCAGCTTCCATGACGGCGACTACATGTTTGGCATGGCGGTGAGCCTCGAGAATTCCGTGAACGAGTACCTGCCCCTGAATCTGGGCGGCTACGCATACACGGTTACCCTGGGACCGCAGATCGGGCCGAAGCTTTCGCTCCTCAAGAAGAGCGCGAACTCCGACTACCGCAAATTCATCACCTACACCGACGGGAAGAAGAAGGAAGAAACGGTCAAGGCCGACTTGCCGATGAGCCCCAAGGTGCAGCCGACCTGGGTCGCGCTTTCGGGCAAGTACTTCAGCTTCATAGCTGTTCCCGAGACAGAATTCACGCCCACCTTCACGATGCATCCGGACCCGGAGATTGCCCAGTCCGACTCGGTCGCCCTCTCCCGCCCCGCCATCCGTGCAAGCAAGCAGATCGACACCTACTACTTCTACTTCGGGCCCAAGACAAGCGCCGAACTCGCGAAATACGACTACGCTGACCGAAACGGCTTCAAGCGGGCCGACCTCAGGCTTGAGAATGCCATGGATAATTCCAACATCCTCGGCTGGCTTGAAACGATCCTCAAGTTCTTCCTCAACATGTTCTACAAAATCGTCCCGAACTACGGCCTCGCGATCATTCTCGTGACAATCCTCGTCAAGGTGGTCCTTTTCCCCCTGACCAAGAAGGGTTCCGAGGGAGCATCCAGGATGCAGGAGCTCCAGCCCCAGATCCAGGAGCTCCAGGCCAAGTTCAAGGGCAATCCGCAGAAGCTCAATCAGGAGATGGCGGAGTTCTACAAGAGAGTGGGCTACAATCCGATGTCGGGCTGCTTCCCCCTCCTGATCCAGTTCCCCCTCTTCATTGCCATGTATAATCTCTTCAACAACCACTTCGATCTTCGTGGCGCCATGTTCATCCCAGGCTGGATTCCCGATCTCTCCCAGCCCGAGGCAATCTTCAACTTCCCGACCCTCAATCTGGTTGTATGGCAGATAAGCGCAATCCGGGTGCTCCCCGTCATCTACCTGCTCAGCCAGCTTCTGTACGGAAAGTTCACGCAGACCGCCGCCACCGCGCAGAGCGCGACCCAGATGAAGATCATGATGTACGGCATGCCGATATTCTTCTTCTTCATCCTGTACGACGTCCCCTCGGGCCTCCTGATCTACTGGATCGCTACCAACATCCTGTCCATCGCCCAGCAGGCGATCATCAATGATCTTCTGAAAAAGCGCAAAGCCGCCGCCGCTGCGCTTGCTCCTGCCCAGGCGAAGCTGGCCCCCGGAAAGGGTGGAGGGGCAAAGATCGCCCCGAACAAGAAGAAGTAAGGGGGCCGCTTGAAGGCGCCGCTCCCCAGATCACCGGGGAGGGCGCCGGCCCATGCTCGTGACATTCCTTTTTCAGGAGCAAATAGATGATATATGAATTCGAAGGGAGGACCGAGAAAGAGGCGATTGACGCTGCGGCCGAGGAGCTTGGCCTTGAACGCGACAGCTTCGATGTCGAGATCCTCGAATCCCTCACTGGCGGTCTTTTCAAGAAAGGGAAGGTTCGGATCAGGGTCCACACCCCGGACGAGGCGCCGGCGGCCAAACGCCGGAGCGCGAACGAGAATCCCCTTCCTGCCGATGAGTTCGAATCAAAAGTGCTCGAGTTCACAAAGCGCATGATTGAAGGCATGGGCTATGCCTGCGAGGTGAAGGTCCTGTTCCGCGAGGAAAAGAAACTCGGAATCCGCATCGACAGCGAGCATGCCTCGATCATCATTGGCAAGAAGGGCAAGAACCTCGACGCCCTCCAATTGCTGGCCAATGTATACGCCGGTCGCCTCGGCCGCGAGGATCTTCGTGTGATCCTCGATTCTGAGAATTACCGCATTAGGCGCGAGGAGTCCCTCGTCCGCCTTGCCTATGACACGGCTGAGCAGGTCAGGCGAACCCGGCAGTCCGTCCTCCTCGAACCGATGAACCCCTTCGAGCGACGCATCGTCCATACCACGCTCAATGACATCGTCGATATCGAGACCAAGAGCGAAGGCGAAGGACTCTACAAGCAGGTCCGCGTGACCTTCCGCGGCAAGATCTAGGCATCTTCCGCATTGACAAGGGGGCCGTCCCCAATGACGGCCCCCTGTCTTTATGCCAGCCTCTGATCTAGACCTTTTCTCAGGGCGGCGGAAATTCCCGCGTCTGCGATCTCCTCCCGTTCGAGCAAGACACGATCCGCACCGTTGAAACGAGCGAAGCGCAGGATCTCCTCGGCGACTAGGCGGCCGATGCGCTCGGCGGGGGGGCCTTTGGACGGACGGGAAAGGGAGAGCCGCCTGATGCGCAGACAGGCATCCTGGCGATCGGCCTTCGCATCAAGGAGGCCGAGAAACATGTCGTGGCCATCTTGTTCGCTGTACAGGATGGGCAGGCCGAAATAGCCGAACTTGCGCTTGCCTTCGGGGACATAGCATTCGAGCTGGTAGTCCAGGCCAAAGAGTCTTGAAGCCCTGCGCCGGTCGATTATGAGGGGATCGAAGGGAGAAAGTATGAAGGCCCGACTGCGGCTTTTGCCCGGGAAGGCTGTCGGCGGCAGGCGGAGGCTCTCGAGGATTCCTGGGGCGGCGAACCATCCGCGCCTTCTTTTACCCCGCGCCTGCCCTGGTCCCAGCGGCGGGATATCCAGCTCGACGAGACGCCCGTCGGCGAGCCGTGCTGACAGTTCGGCATCGATTCCCTCGATGCCGTCCCTGCGCATGTAGGCAATGTCGTCTGCCGCGAAGACACCGAGGCTGGCCGCGGCGCGGTCGAGGTGATGGGCAGCGAGCGCCTCGGCTGTCGGAAGGCTGCGGTCGAGTCCGGAAGGCAGGGCACGGGAGGCTAGGTCGTAGACTTTCTGGAAGCCCCTGCGTTCAACCGACACGAGCTCCCCCGAATGGAACAGGTATTCGAGCGCCACCTTCGCAGGTTTCCAGTCCCACCAGCCGGCCCGCTTTCTGGCGGCTCGCTCGAAGTCCTGGGCACGCAGGGGGCCTTCGGCTGTTATGCGGTCGAGGACAAATGCGACCGCTTTCTGATCGGCCTTGAACCAGTCATGGCCGTTCGCCCGCACACGATTCATGCGCGGAATGCAGAAGCGGAATTCCTCGATGGGAATATACGAGGCCGCGTGCGACCAGTACTCGATGATGCGTCGCGGCTCGGTCTCGAGTTCCTGTAGGTGACCGGGGGAATAGCCGGGCACCCGCGTCCAAAGGATGTGGTGGTGGGCCCGTTCGACGACGCTGATGGTGTCGATCTGGACAGAGCCGAGCCTTCGGATGGCGGCGAGGCTGCCCTCGCTGCCGCTGCGGCCGAGGCCGCCAAGGCCCGTCGCAGCAATGGCGCAGCGGCGCGCGGCCCAAAGGTCGATGCTGGCTTTCATCAGGCCAAATGTACCGGCCAGGGGATGGTTCCAGCAAGACGTGGCAGCCGGCAGGGGCATGAGCTACAATGGCATATCGAGACCTCGGAGGCATCGCAATGACGCGCACAGAGAAATTTGACTTGATTGGCAAATTCGAATCCTCGTACGAGCTTGTCGACGAGCTGATATCGGGCATGTCCGATGAAGCCCTCCGCTTCGCCCCGCCCATCCCCGACGCCTGGTCGATCCACGATTTCCTGGTTCATTTCCTCGATGCTGACAACAGCCTCTGCTTCCGCGTCAGGGGGGCGATCGCCGAGCCGGGCATCGCAGCTCCAGTCTGGGACGAGGATCGCTGGCATGCGAGCCTCCACTACGAGGCCGAGGACGGCAGGAGCTGCCTCGAGCTGGCAAAGGGCCTGCGGCGCTTCCTCGCGGCGAGTCTCAAGGCAATAGCGGACGATGACTGGGGCAAGTACTTCTTTAACCATCCCACACGCGGGAGGATGAACCTTGAAGCCCTGCTCGCGATGTACCGGGAGCATGTAGCGTTCCATGTCTCGCTGATAAAGCGGAACCGGGACGCGTGGAGGGCCGACTAAGGAGGACCGAGGGGGCCGCGTTCCTGGAGCGCGGCCTTCACCTTTAGGTACTCGGTGTTGAGCCTGGCCGTGCGGGCGTTTAGCCTCGCCAGGCGCTGCGCGAGAAGCCTGGCAAGGAAGATGCCATAGTGCGGGTTTTCCTTGATGAGGTTCACGAAGTCCTGCTTAGAGATCCGTATAAGCGTGCTGTCGCCTTTGGACACGACCGTCGCCGAGCGGCGATTGGACAGGAGGAAGGACATCTCGCCCATGAACATGTCATCCGGGCTGAGCGAGGAAACGAGCTTGCCTTTGGAATAGACGTACAGGGTCCCCGAAACGATATAATAGAGGAAATCGGACTCTTCGCCCTCGGCGCACACGTACTGGCCGTCGGTGAAATGGGTCTCCTCCGAGCTCGCGAAGATCCCGGGAATGGCATTGGCCTCGCCGTGGTGGTGCTCGATCTCAAATGAGACCTCGTTGCCCACTTCATTGTAAGCAAGGTCCTTCACATAGAGACTGACCATCTTCATGCCCATGCCGTGAAGACCGGGCTCGTCAGGGACTGCACTGAGCTGGGACCGCCAGTCAAATCCGCTCCCCTCGTCCCTGATAGTGATGCGGGTCTGCTCGGGGGTGATCGTGTAGGAGAAATAGACCCTCCTCGCCTTGACCGCGGCATCGCGGTTCTTTTCGCGAATGAGGTCCATGATGTCCCGGTCACCCTCCAGCCACGCGGTCTTCTCCTCGAATCCAATCTTGCAGTTGCCGTGTTCTATGGCATTCACGAGGAGCTCAAGGAGGGCAACGTGAAGCTTCTCCTTGTCATCGCGGCTGATCAGGTTTGCGTTGAAGAGATAGTTGGTGATCAGGTTTGTATAGGTCGTGATGTCCAGGGGATCATTGTCCATCACAAAGGATCCGGAAATGGTCTTGAGGAGGTGGAGCTGGATGCCACGCTGAAAGAGGATCTGCTTGTTCTGGCGCACAATCCGGAGGAGACGGGGAAGGCCGGCGACGAATTGGCGCTTTCTGAGCACGGCGATGATGTTGGCGTCCCTCATCGCTTCGATGAGTTCCTTTTCGTCGGATTTGTCATGGATGGCAATGATGCCCCCATAGTGGAGCCAGGGATCCTCCTGGATCTCCCTTAGCATCCCGATGCAGTCGATCTTGGGATCGGAAAAATAGAGGATTTTCATTTCTGGCAATTCATATTTGAGGTATTCGATCACCGCGTCCCGGTCGTGCATGAAGACGGGAGTGAATTCGCCGTCGGATCGGGCGCATTCGAGTCGGATTGTCTCATTCAGTTTCTCGTCGCTCGAGACGACGGGTATCTTGCGCATGCGTTCCTCCGCTCGGCCCCCTTTGGGACCCCAATTGCTAGGATCGGCAGGAACCGGCCTCCAATTGACTTTTTTGCCCCTGTATGTATCTATGTAATGGCATCTTAGGCACCGGGCCCATAGCTCAGTTGGTCAGAGCTGCGGACTCATAATCCGTAGGTCGCTGGTTCAAGTCCAGCTGGGCCCAACAAGACTCGACTCGTCCGGCTGGACTTGAAGCGGAGCGCGCGCCGAGCGGAGCGAGGAAGAGCGCCCAGGATTGGCGCGGAAGCGCGCGGAGCCGGGCCGGAGGGAGGCGACAGGGAGGTCGCCGACCGGAGGCCAAGTCCAGCTGGGCCCCAAAAGACCAGATCAGGTTCGTCCACCCTACAATCTCAGTACGCCTCCAGGACAGGTTGCGCGCCGGCACGCGACCCGCCGGAGGCATCCTCATTTCCCTAGAATTGATGAAAGTTGTCATGAACCTTGCCAATTTACGGCCAATCAAGAGCAACTTAATGACATTTTGCATATCCCAATCGATATTTCATACTCTATAATAATGCATCGAAAAGGTCATCTGTTCGTCCATGTTTCAATTTCTACATAAGGAGGCGTCATGAATAGCGAACCCCAAAAGGGTATGAGCCGTCGGGATTTCGTCAAGTTGGTCGGCACCGGAGTGGCGGTCGCGGCTGGAGCGGGCGCACTTCAGCCCCTCACAGGCCAGGCCAAGACGGCAACTCCGGTCTCGGCGACGGGTCCCGACACGGTCCTCCCGCCCAAGTGGGACTACGAGGCCGACATCGTCGTGATCGGTGCCGGAGCGGTGGGGCTGCCTGCCGCCATCAGGGCAGCCGATGCGGGGGCTTCGGTTCTCGTCATCGACGCAAACTATGACATCGGTGGCCACGCCATCGTCTCGGGCGGCAACGTCCCCCTGGGCGGCGGCCATAGTTTCCAGAAGAAGTATAAGATCCAGGATTCGCCCGATATCCTCTTCAGCGACCTCACCGACTGGTCTGTCGTCGAAGTAAGCGGCATGCCCGAGTACCGCCACAACGACCGCGGTGTCCAGCGTGCCCTCGCGGACAACGAGGCCCCGACGGCAGAATTCCTCATCGCCAACGGTGTCGAGTTCGTCGACCAGAGCCCCGACAACAACGGCGGCCATGCCATCGGCATCTCCGCCAAGCGCGAGCTGCACTGCATCTGGACCAAGGGCCAGGGCCCCGAGAGCCCCGCGGGCGCGGGCGGCACAGGCCTCATGCGTCCCCTCGAGGACAGCGCGAGGAAGAAGGGCGTCAAGTTCGTCCTGAACTACCACATGGACGTCATCTACCGCGAGCATCCGGCTGCTGGTCGTGTTGTCGGCATCAAGGCAAGCTACACGCCCACGATCCTGCCCGGGAGCAGCGCCCCTCTCAAGAGCTTCCGCAACGACGGGAACATCGATTCGTCCAATCCCGTTCTGAACATCAGGGCCAAGAAGGCGCTGATCATCGGAACGGGCGGCAGCACGGGAAACGTAAACTTCCGCCGGATCTTCGACTCCCGCCTTACCGAGGAGTATCCGCTCGCGGCCGACGAGTATTCGCCCCAGGACGCAAGCGGCGAGCTCGCGGCCATGGCAGTCGGCGCCTCCCTCTGGGGCACCGCCAACCAGACCCTTGACCGCAACGGCGCCCTGCGCAAGCGGCCGATCATCGGAACCAGGACCAACTACATCGGCTGGACACCCAAGTCCCCGCTGTTTCCCAAGATCAAGGCGACTGGCCTTACTGTGAAGACCTGGCAGGATGCGATTATCGTCAACCAGGTTGGCAAGCGCTTCTATAACGAGATGGAGGATGGCTACCCCAACGGCACCGTGCAGGGCTCGATTGATCCCTACAAGCCCGGGGACTGGCGCAATGCCCAGAAGGCCAAGTTCGCTCCGATGAACTACACCGACGCCGCTCTCGCGATAAACGAGGGCTCAACCGCGCCGGACTTCGCGTCTGGCCCCCAGTGGGCGATCTTCGATGCGGAGGCTGTCAAGCGCGAGAAGTGGAACCTCGCTCCCCCCGCCACCCACCCTGACTACTTCTTCAGCGCTCCGACCCTGACTGAGCTCGCCGCCCTCATCTCAAAGTGCCCCTACTCGATGGCCAAGATGTCGGCCGCCAACCTGGAGGCGACGGTAAAGCGCTACAACCAGATGGTGGATCTCGGAGTCGATCCCGACTTCGCGAAGCCAGCCCCCCAGTTCAAGATCGAGAACGGCCCCTTCTACGCCGCCTGGGCTACCTTCACTGTGCACGACACCTATGCCGGGCTGCGGATCAACATGAAGTGCCAGGTGATGGACATGAAAGGCCAGGTCATCCCCGGCCTGTACTGCGGCGGCGAGTCGGCCGCGGGTTGCAGCCAGCACGGGCTTGGCCGCTGTACTACGCAGGGCTATATCGCCGGCGGAGCAGCAGCAGCCGAGGTCGTCTAGAATCAGCATTTCTGGCGACCCTGGGGCTTCTGGAGGACGGCCCGTCCTCCAGAGGCCCCGCGGGGCCGCGGTCCTTGGGCCTACAGATAGCGATCGAAGGACAGCACGCACGCGAGGAAATCATGAATATGAAACACATTATAGCCTGGAGTGGCACCGGGGCAGCGGCAATCGCCCTTTCCCTCCTCGTCTCGTGTGCCTCGGGCTCCCTGCCTTCGGCCCAGAGGAAGCTGGCCTCCGCTGAGTGGAGCTACCATGCCCAGCCTGTCGCCATCTCAGGCGCAGCGGTCAAGGGCATGCAGGGTGGCGCAAAGGCCTGGATCGTGCCGGCCTCGTTCAAGAGCCCCGGCCGTGCGCCGCTCATGTCGCGGCTTTCGAGCATCGCGGTGGCAGACACCGTCTCGGCGGCTTCGGCGGTCGCGACGCCCCCTGTCCCCCACCCCCTCGCCGACCACGCGCAGTGCCTAAGCTGCCACGCGGTCGGAACCGGATCCAAACCCGCTCCGGACAACCACAAGGACAGGGGCATCGATGTCTGTCTCTACTGTCACGTCCCGCAGGAAGGGGCGGCCGCCATTCCTCCCCTGCCCGCGAAACCCAGCGCCTCGTTTTGCCTCGGCTGCCATGGCCCCTTCTCGGCGATCGCCGAGAAATCGGCCGATTACGTGAGCCCGGAGGGGGAGAAGGCGAATCCCCATGTCTTCGTGCCCCATAGCTCGACGAAGATAGTCTCGTGCACCGAATGCCATGAGCCCCATGAGCTTCCGCCGAGCGCCTCGACCATCATCGCCAAGCCCGATATCCAGTACTGCTGGTCCTGCCACCACGAGGAGGACTTCACCCCCTGCTCGAAGTGCCACAAGTAGGTTCTCTTGCGACCGACATCGGCAGCCGCTTCGTCAGAAGCGGAAGCGGCTGCTCCAGGCCATCAGAACAGTCCGGTCTTGCGGTAGTCTGATTCATCATCGGGAAAGTGGCATCCAGGTCGCCACCCTTCCTCCTTGTAGTCAGAGACGATATCAAGCAGGGCAGCCTGGGCGCCGCTCTGGCCAATGAGCCGGCGCGCTTCCTCGATCCCCGCCCGATTGTGGCACCTGAATCTATGCTTCATGCCCATGCCCATGCCCATGCCCATGCCCATGCCCATGCCCATGCCCATGCCCGGCGCCAGGGTCAGTACTTCATCCCGAGCCCGATGAATATCTCGTATGGACTCCCTCTGTCCGGGGTACTCGCGGTGAGCGAATGCGTGGCAAGGACATTCTTCAGGTCCCAGCCGGCGCTCGCCCTCACGATGAAGCTACGAAGGCCGGCGGGGAAGGCCATGAACTCGATCCCGCCCGCGTACTGGAGCCAATCCTTGGTGAAACCCGAGCGAAAATCGGGCCGCACTATCGCGGCATCGACGAAAGGCGAGGCCTGGAACTCAAAGTCGAGGACCCTGGTCCCGATGATGGCATGCGTGGGGAAGTCAAAGATCTTGACCGGCAGCTCGGCGTTGATGAAGACGCCCTGCACTCCGGAAAGGCGGTCGTCGATGACACCGCGCAGGTACCATCCCAGATTCGAAAGGGCATCTGCGCCAGGGTGGCTTGAGAACCTGTTCAGCAGGGTGAGCATGGACGCGACGCCAAGCCGGCCCCCGTACTCCTCGTACCAGGACAGGGACAGGCTCAGGTCGCTAGCGAGGTCACGGTACTGCGCGTTGTACGAGTTAACGTTCCCGAGGCTGACCGCAAGGCCCCTTCGCAGGTTGCCTTCCCAGTCGACCCGGCCGAGGGAGAGGGTGCTCGCGACCGTGGCGACCAGGCCACCCCGGCCGTAGGAGATGCTGTTCCCAATGCTTGGCACCGTGTCCCCGTAGCCGTAGGGCCCGCTGCCCGGCTGGGTGACCATCGCGTTGCCGTAATACTCCAGCTCGGCGCCCGGCTTCCAGTTCAGCGATAAGGTCGCGCTCGGTGTCCAGATCACGGGGCCGAGCTCGAACGAGCCAAGTGAGCCGATGTCGCCACTCACCGGGATTGTCGCGCCGAAGCCAAAACCCTCGGATAAGTACCAGCTGTCCGGGTCCTTCGCAAGCTCGGAGCTCGCGGCCAAGGCGTTGTACGATACGCCCTGGGTCGCGGTCAGGGACGCAGGAAAGCCGAGTCCTGGCAGCTCGAGCGAGAGGCTGGCCTGGGTTACGGTGCTCACCGTGCCGTCTGTCCAGAAGCCACCGGTCTCGTGGAAGCCCATCGCCCAATCCCTGCCAAGGGACTGGAATGGCAGGGTAAAGCTCAGGGCTCCAGTGTATGAGGTCCTACCCGAGGGGCTCTTCTTGTAGTCGAGGTCGAGGGCGAGCTCCTGCATCGAGCCCGCGAAATCGTAGTCGCGGCCGCGGATGCTGAGGAGGAGGCCAGTGTTCGAATCGTACTTGGCGTAGGGGAGGGCGATCAGGTTCCAGGTATCGACGGTCACGAAACGAAGCACCACGTCCTGGCCACCCCCCGGGGCAGTCGTCGCCTCGTAGCTTGATTCAACCGAGGCGAGGACGCGTTCATTCAGGAGGATCTGACGTTTGTCGGCTATGAAGGTCTCGAGGGCGGCCTTGTCCGCGAACCGGGTGCCAATGATGGTCCCGTAGGGATCGATCTTCTTCCGCATGAGGAAGGGCAGGCTGCGGCCTGTCACGCGGAACTCCAGGTTCCTGATGATCAATGGGCTGCCGGAGTCCTGGGCAGACAGGGCCGGGGCAAACGCAAGAGCCCACAGCAAGAGGTGGACCAGTTTCAGGCGGAGTGAGCATCCTAGAGCCATTATTGGAGGATACTACAGCACGCATCGCCAGTAGGGAAAGCTGCCCGGCAGTGAGACCGGCTGGGGTGTGGCTGGGACCGTCGAGTCGAGGTGGCAAGCCCGGCCCTAGGCCCGGAGCGTGTCACCGGTGAGGATACGGGGTTGGCGGTCCTCCCCGTTGGGATGGGGGGAAGAGCAGCGTGATCTCCCGATGATCACCGCATAGTCGGCCATGGCGCGTGACCTGATAGGCCAGGCATGCTCCGCCATGTCAATCGCGCATGTCATCCCGGCAGGCCCGCATTCGGCAAGCAATGCACATGTTATCATGGTGTCCTCCGGAAAATAAATATAACCAAAACCGGCGCCCCGTAAAGATAAAATGATAAAAATATCTCATCCAGAAAGGGTGGCGCCGGATGATCCCACCACCAGGAAATCCTTGCGATCCAGCTGATCGTGTGTTATCATTATTTCGCCTAGGTCAGCCCCGGGACTGGATGCCTCCTCCGCCCCGGGGCACTTTTTGGCGGACTGTTCAGAAAGAAAGGGTTTACTCAAGACTCCCGTAGTATCCTGATTATGTTATATAGGATTATGTCTCTGTTGGTCCGCCTCGAAACGCTCGCTCTCAGGTCCTGGAGCAGGAGCCTGTTCCTCAAGTCATCCTTCGCTTCCATCTCGGCATCGATGAGCCTCAATAGGCTGTCCTGCATGCAGGTGCAGCCGGCGTCGAGCCTCTCCAGCAACCCGTCCATCACGGCTTCCGCGTTCTGGCCTTGTTCAATGCCTGTCCTGCCCGCCACATGAGCGCCCATTTCCCGTCCCCCCTTCCCCAAAGAGCGATCCAAGGTCGCGCTAAACATATAACAAAATTACTTTGCGGAGTCCAGCCAAAAATGAATATAGAATAACATTTTGGCTAGCATGTGGCGCGCTTGCCCCCATCCATCGCCGGAGACAGAAGAGGGCTTCCCCTCGGGCTTTGACCTCCAGCTGGGCGCGGAGTGCTGCCCAAGACCGTCCTCCAAGGAACTTTCACGGCATAGCTTCCTGAAGGGCCGCCTTTTGTGCTAGCATTCGCCATTCCGCCAACAAGGTTCGAGGCACAACACCGCGCCAAGCCAAAGCACCTAGCGGCGGATTCTTGAACAGTTTTGGCATATTCTGTATTTTGGCCCTTGAGGAAGCCGATCACGGCTCCCATCGAAGGCAGGAGGGATACGCATGGATAAGGGCTTGTGGTCTGAGCGTCAGTCGTCCGAATGGAAGACAAAGGTCGGACTTGCGGTGATGCTCAAGGGCGGTGTCATCATGGACGTCGTCAACGCCGAGCAGGCAAGGATCGCCGAGAAGGCGGGAGCCTGTGCGGTCATGGCCCTCGAGCGTGTCCCGGCGGACATCAGGGCCCATGGCGGGGTCGCGCGGATGTCCGACCCCAAGATGATCAGGGAGATCCAGGCCGCGGTGAGCATTCCCGTCATGGCGAAGTGCCGAATCGGACATTTCATGGAGGCTAGGATCCTCGAGGCTCTTGAGGTCGATTTTATCGACGAATCCGAGGTCCTCACTCCGGCCGACGACCGCTACCATGTCATGAAACATGATTTCAAGGTCCCCTTTGTCTGCGGCTGCCGCGATCTAGGCGAGGCACTCCGCCGAATCGGCGAGGGCGCTGCCATGATCAGGACCAAGGGCGAACCAGGGACGGGCGACATCGTCGAGGCTGTCCGCCATATCCGCTCCGTCAATGACGAGATCTCCAGGCTCACCCGCCTGCGTGATGAGGAGCTGATGACGGCCGCGAAGGAGCTGGGCGCACCCTACGAGCTGGTTGTCGAGGTCGCAAGGACCGGCAAGCTTCCTGTGCCGAACTTCTCGGCCGGTGGGGTCGCGACTCCCGCCGACGCGGCCCTCATGATGCAGCTCGGCGCCGAGGCCGTCTTCGTCGGTTCCGGCATCTTCAAGTCCGGTGATCCGGCGCGCCGCGCCACCGCCATAGTTGGCGCCGTCACCTACTACAAGGACGCGAAGATGCTCGCAAAGCTCTCCGAGGACCTCGGCGAGCCCATGGTTGGCATCGGCATGAGCGAGCTCCCAGACGCGGAGCGCATGGCAAAACGGGGCTGGTGAGCATGAAGCGGGTTGGCGTTCTCGCCCTCCAGGGCGACTTTGACGCCCACCGGGTGGCCCTCGAAGCTGCCGGAGCGTCAGCTTTCGACGCCCGCAGCCTCGAGGACATCGAATCGGCCGACGCCTTCGTCCTTCCCGGGGGCGAAAGCACCGTGATGGGGAGCCTTCTTGTCCGCTTCGGATTGATGGAAGCCCTCGTGTCGAGGATCAAGGCCGGCGTTCCCGTATTCGGGACCTGTGCCGGCCTCATCCTTCTCGCGAAGACCATCGAGGGCCGGGAGCAGCCTGGCATAAGGCTCCTGGACATCGAGGTTAAGCGCAACGCCTACGGGCGGCAGGTCGACAGCTTCAGGGCCCCGATCCACACGAGGATCCCGGGGGCCGAGAGCCTGGAGGCCGTCTTCATTAGGGCGCCGAAGATCTGCTCGACGGGCCCGGGTGTCGAGATCCTGGCGGAACACGCTGGGGATCCGATCCTCGTGCGCCAGGGTAATATCCTCGCGGGGACCTTCCATCCCGAGCTTGTCGAGGGTGCCGCGATCCACCGCTACTTTATCGGCATGTGAGTGGGCTCTGGCACCGGCTAAGGCTGCCAGGCCCCGTCACTCCATGGTCCCCGCCTCCTCGCCTGCCCTCTCGTCCAGGGTCACGAGGATCTTGTCGATCCTGTTGCCGTCCATGTCCACGATCTCGAGGGTGCAGCTGTCCCACCTGCATTTCTCTCCGGCCTTCGGGATCGTGCCCATACGATCGAGCACGAGACCCGCGACCGTGTCGTAATCCCCCTTGACGAGATCCTCGTCCAGGCCCAGTTCCTCGACAAAGCGCTCGATGGGCAGGGATCCGTCCACAAGGTAGCTCCCGTCCTCCCTTCTCACAATCCCCGGCTCCTCGTCGTAGCCCGCGAGCGGGATGTCGCCCACGATGGCCTCTATGAGGTCGGAAAGGGAAACCAGACCTGACACTCCGCCGTACTCATCAAGGATGAGGGCGCTCCTCACCTCCCCGCCCTTGATGGCGGAGAAGGCCTTGAGGGCCGTCATCGATTCTGGGATGAGGACGGGCTTGCGCACGAAGCGCCCCAGGTCGTCGAATCGTCCCTCCGCGATCGCGGCAAGGGCGTCCTTGACCGGTATCATGCCGACGACGTGGTCGAGGCTCGCCTCGATCGCGGGCAGGTAGCCGAAGCGGGTGTTCGAGAGGAGGATGCTCCGCGCGAGCTCGGTGCCCTCGGCAAGATCGATGGCGACCAGTTCGGTACGCGGGGTCATGAGGGAGGTGACCCGGCGATCGCCCAGTGACAGGACTCCCTCGACCATCTCGCGCTCCCTGTCCTCGAAGACCCCGGACTCGGCGCCCTGGGCGATGAGGACGCGGACCTCCTCCTCGGTGACGGCCGGCTCCTTCTTGCCCTTCGCGATCATCGCGCCGACGATGAGCTCGGTCGTGGCCGAGAGGAAGCGCGACAGGGGATAGAACACGAGGCTGATGGCCCGGATGGGCCTGATGACGGCGGCGGCGATGGCTTCGGGACGTGCAAGGGCGAAGGACTTCGGCACAAGCTCGCCGAGGACGACCGAGACGAAGGTGGTCCCGAGGACCACGACCGCGACCGAGATCAGGGCAGCGGAGTGGGCGAGCGAGGGAATTCCCTTGAGGCTCAGCTCGAGACTGCGCGCGACGGTCGCTCCGCCGAAGGCGCCCGCGAGGGTCCCGAGGAGGCTGATGACGATCTGTATTGTCGAAAGGAAGGCCGAGGGGTGCTCGGCAGTCTCGAGGGCTAGGCGATAGTTCCTCTTGCCGCTCTGGGCCTCATGGCGCAGGCGCGCCTTGCGCGAGGACACTATGGCCATTTCAGAGAGCGAGAAGAAGCCGTTCAGCAGGATGAGGGCGAGGATCACGGCGAGCTCGAGCACTAATTGCGCTGGGTCATTCATAGCTACGCAAACTTTACCATACAAGGGTTTGTCCGTCGAGGCGGCGGCGTCCCTTCTGCGCCGAGACATTTCCCGCATTTCGACAATGCTGGCTGATTAGTTAGTAAATTCAGGCCGTGGCCGAGCGACAGGGCCCCAAGGAGATTTCCGGGATGGAGCGGGTTGCCGACAGGATCGATATCGAGACCTTCCCCAAAGGACCGACCTTGACCTGGGAGGGAATCAGCGACGAGGTGATGGGCGGCAGCTCAGTCATCACGGCGATAGCCGTATACAGCGATTCCAATGCCGTCTTCCTTCGGATGGAGGGAAGGGTCTCCACCGAGAACGGCGGAGGCTTTATCCAGGCAAGGACGAGGTTCCCGAGCGGGAAGCTCGATGCCTCCCAGTGGAAGGGCATTGAGATCAGGGTCAGGGGAAGGGAGGGGCCCCATGAGGTCCACCTCCGGACCCCGAGCTGCCGCATGCCCTGGGCCTATTTCGGCCTTCCCTTCCAGCCGCCAAGTACCTGGGAGGACATCCGCTTCCCCTTCGATGACTTTTCTGGAAACGCGGTCAGCCCGGGGCCGCTCGAGATAGGATCAATCCTCTCGATCGGACTCCTTGCCGTGCGAGCCGAGTTCTCGCCCTGTCTGGACATTGCGAGGATCTCCCTGTACCGTTAGGCCAATGCAGCGTTGCACCTGGGCCGGAGCCGAGAGCACATATGTCGCATACCACGACGAAGAGTGGGGCATGCCCGTCCACGATGAGCGACGCCATTTCGAGTTCCTGATCCTCGAGACCCAGCAGGCTGGGCTTTCCTGGAGGACGATTCTCGCCAAGCGAGAGGCCTACAGGCGGGTCTTCGAAGGCTTTGATCCCGAGAAGGTCGCCCGCTTCTCCGCGGCCCGGGTTGAAGAGATCCTCCTCGATCCAGGCATCGTGCGCAATCGCAGGAAGATAGAGGCCACGGTGAGGAACGCGCGCGCATTCCTGGCGGTCGTCCAGGAATACGGGTCGTTTGACGCCTATATCTGGGGCTTCGTGGATGGCAGGCCTGTGATCAATGCCTGGCGCGAGCAGGGCGAGGTGCCGGCCACGAGCCCCCTCTCGGACAGGCTGAGCGCCGACCTCAAGAAGCGGGGCTTCTCGTTCATCGGCTCAACGACAATCTACGCGCACATCCAGGCGATCGGCATGGTGAACGATCACCTTGTCACTTGCTTCCGCTGGAAGGAACTCGGCGGGGCGAAAGGATAGGCGAAGCATGGATATCTCCCTCGACGCGGTACGCGCGCGCCGCTCCGTACGAAGCTATGACGGCTCGGCCCTCGGCTCAGCCCAGGAGGCCGCGATAAGAGCGGCCATCGGCGAGGCTGTCCCGGGACCCTTTGGCGGCAGGCCGAGGTTCGAGCTGTTCGGTCCGGGGCTCGGCAGCTTTGAGAAGGGCAAGATCGGCACCTACGGGGTCATCTCGAGGGCCCAGGCCTTCATAATCGGCGCGGTCGAGCGGGCGAGCTTCGCGATGGAGGACTTCGGCTACTGCCTCGAGGGCATCCTGCTCCGCGCGACGGAACTGGGCCTGGGAAGCTGCTGGCTCGGCGGCATATTCGACCGCGGCGCGGCGGGGAAGGCCCTGGGCATCGGCCCGAAGGACCTGGTCCCCGCCTGCTCGCCCCTCGGCGTCCCGGCCGACCGGCAGAGCATACAGGAGCGGATCATCCGCTTCTCGGCGGGCTCGCGGGCGCGGAAACCCGCGAGTGAGCTCTTCTTCGAGGAACGCGGTGGTGTCTGGCAGGCCCTGGAACAGCCGGGTATCTGGGCCGAGGTCCTCGAGGCGGTCCGCGTGGGTCCCTCGGCATCGAACAAGCAGCCATGGAGGATCCTCGTCTCCGAGCGGGCGGGAAGGCCGGAGCTCGATCTCTTCCTCGAGGAGGACCGCCGCTACAACTCGATGCTCGGCGAGATCAAGCTCCAGGACATGGACATGGGAATAGCGATGCGCCACGTCGAGGTAGCGGCCAGGGCGCAGGGCATCGGTGGGGCATGGCTTCGCCACGCCCCCGAAACGATCAAGGCCGCTGCGCCTCGGCGCTACATCTGCAGCTGGATCGCGAAGTAGCCGGGCCATGTACAGAAGCACCAGGTCCGGCGGAGCGCCGGTACCGGCCGAGAGGGCAATAATCGAGGGTCTCGCGCCCGATGGCGGACTCTATGTGCCCGTCGACCTGCCCGGCCTGAGCGCCCTGGCCCTCGGCCCCGGCTCCTTGAGCTATCCCGAGCTCGCCCTCGAGGTCCTACAGCCCTTTTTCCCAGGCTTCGCCCCCGGGCGCCTGAAGGCCGAGATCGAGGCCGCGGCGGGGACATTCGACTGCGCCGAGGTTACGCCGGTCGTGGAGCGCCGCGGGATCCACTTCCTCGAGCTCTTCCACGGCCGGACCCTTGCCTTCAAGGACCTGGCCCTGAGCCTAATGGGCGGACTCGTCGGCCTCGCTGGCGAGGGGCGGGGCAAGGGGGCGGCGGAACTCCTGGTCCTCGTCGCGACCTCGGGGGACACCGGCAAGGCTGCCCTCGCGGGTTTCTCCGACAGGCCGGGCCTCCGCGTCGCCGTCTTCTATCCGGAGAAGGGCGTGAGCCCGGTGCAGCGCCTTCAGATGGTGAGCCACGCCTCGGGCAACGCCTTCGTAGCAGGCATCCGTGGTGACTTCGATGACGCGCAACGCGCCGTGAAGCGGATCTTCTCGAGCCCCGAGGCGGACCGGGAGCTAGGGAGCAGGGGATACTCCCTCACCTCGGCCAACTCGATCAACATCGCCCGGCTCCTGCCGCAGATCGTGTACTACGTGAAGGCATGGCGGTCACTGCGGGACTCAGGCGCCCTCGGAAGCGATGGAAGGATGGATGTCGCCGTCCCCACGGGGAATTTCGGCAACATCCTGGCGGCCTGGTACGCGAAGCGCATGGGCCTCCCCATTGGACGGCTCATCTGCGCGTCGAACAGCAACCGGGTCCTCGCCGACTTCTTCGCCACAGGGCGTTACGACCGCAATCGGGCCTTGCTCCAGACCACCAGCCCCTCGATGGACATCCTTGTCTCGAGCAACCTGGAACGCCTCCTCTTCCACGCGAGCGGAGAAGATCCGGGAAGGACGGCTTACCTGATGGATGGGCTTTCGCGCGAGGGATCCTTCGCGTTGGGCGATTCCGAAAGGGACTTTCTTGGCGACTTCGTTGGAGGATGGGCCGATGACAAGGAGGCTGGGGCCGAGATCGCGGCTACCTTCGCCGGGACGGGCTACCTGATCGACCCGCACAGCGCTGTCGCGGTGGCGGTGCTCTCGAAGATCCGGAAGCGGGAAGGGCTGATCCGCCCTACCGTGATCGCCTCTACGGCGAGCCCCTTCAAATTCCCCGCGGCTGTGGCCGGGGCGATCGGACTCGCAGGAGATGCTTCTCCCGGCTCCGAGCTTGAGCTGGCGGCGAGCCTTGCCCGGAGGGCAGGCCTTGAGCTGCCCCCCCCGATCGCCCTCCTGAGCGGAGCACCAGAGCTGCACCTCTCGGTGGTCGATCCAGAGGGCATGGAAGGCGCGCTGTACCGCTTCCTTGACGGCGGCCTCTCGTGAGCCCGGTCCGCGTGAGGGTCCCCGCGACCAGCGCGAACCTCGGGCCTGGCTTCGACTGCCTCGGAGTAGCCCTCGATCTCTATAATCACTACGAAATATCCGAGGCCGACGGCCTGCGGATCAGCGGCTGCGAGGACGAGTATGCCGGAGAGGACAACCTCTTCCTGCGCTCCTTCCGCCGCGGCCTCGAGGAGCTCGGCTCCCCCTTCCGGGGCGCGAGGATCCACATCGCTGCCGACATCCCCATCGCGAGGGGCCTGGGCTCGAGCTCGGCCTGCATCGTGGGCGGGCTCCTGGCCGCATCGGCGCTGGGACGGGGCAATCTCGGCGCCGAGCGCGTCCTCGAGCTTGCCACCGAGATCGAAGGGCATCCTGACAACGTCGCGGCAGCCCTCATGGGCGGCTTCGTCGTGTCCGTCGCAGGTGGCGGCAAGGTGGAGACTGCCCGGGCTCCGGTGTCGGCAGGGCTCGCCTTCTGCGCACTCGTCCCTCCATTCGCGCTCGAAACCTCGAAGGCGAGGGCGGCCCTTCCCCGGAGCGTCAGCTTCGCAGACGCTGCCTTCAACGCGGGACGGGCGGCCCTGATGGCCGCCGCGTTCATGGGCGGGGATTATTCAAGGCTGGCCGCCGCCTGTGCCGACCGCCTCCACCAGCCGTATCGGGCTGCCCTGATCCCCGGCTACGCCGAGGTGGTCGGGGCGGCGGGGAAGGCGGGGGCTCTTGGCGTCTTCCTGAGCGGGGCGGGTCCTACGGTCATGGCGATCTGCGAGGCCAGGGACGAGGCGGCCTTCGCCACGCGGATCGCCGAGTCCCTCGCCGGGCGAAGCGAGGGCCCATGGAGGCTCATCGTCCTCCACGCCGACAACGAGGGCGCCCTCCTGGTGTGAGGGCAAGGCAGTGGCCCCTCACCCGAGCCTTGGTCTCCCGGTCTAGCGGATCTTCACGGAGAGGAAGCCAGTCCTGCCGGTGCTGTTGTCCCGCAGCAGGAGGACGAGGGTGGGCGCTTTCAGGGCCTCGTTGAGGTGGCTGACGAACTCCTCGGTATCGGTGACTTCGACATTGCCGATGCCAAGGATGACGTCGTCGACGTCGAGGTGGGCGTTGTTAGCGGGACTTCCCTCCAGCACGTCGGTGACCACGACCCCCGAAACCCTCTCGATTCCCAGACGCGTGGCGGTTGTGGCGTCGAGGTTCTCGACCTTTATGCCCAGGATGAAAAGGGAGGGGCGCTCGGCGGCGCGGGCGAGGAGGACTGCCTGGTCCTCGATCCTGGCCTCGAGCCTGAGGCTCCCGCCCTGGCGGAGGACGTCGAGGCTCATGGCCTGGCCGGGCTTCGCGGCCGAGACGGCCTTTTGCAGCATGAGGGAGGAGGGGACCACGAACTCGTCCACCGCCTGGATTATGTCGCCAGCCTTCATCCCGGCGAGGGCGGCCGGGCCCTCGGGAAGTACCTCGGAGACCAGGGCGCCATGGGTGCCCGCCGGGAGCTTGAGGTCACGGGCCGTGCTCATCGTGAGGTCTTTGAAGTAGATGCCCAGGTCGCCCCGCACGACCTTCCCCGAGTCGATGATGCTCGCCGCGATCGACTTGACGAGGGCCGAGGGGATGGCGAAACCGATGCCCTCGGAACCCTGGCTGTACGAGTAGATCATGGAGTTGATGCCGACTACCCTGCCATCGAGGTCGAGGAGGGGCCCGCCCGAATTGCCTGGGTTGATGGGGGCGTCGGTCTGGATGAAGTCCTCGAAGCCAGCGGGAGGCCAGCCCTCAAGATTGGAGCGGTGCTTGGCGCTGACGATCCCCGCGGTGACGGTCCAGTCGAGGCCGCTTGGGGAACCGATCGCGACAACCCAGTCGCCCACGCGGAGGGACTCCGAATCACCGAAGCGGGCCGCCTGCATGCCCTCGACGCGGTCCACCTTTATGACCGCGAGGTCGGTGAAGGAATCCTTGCCCACTATGCGCGCAGCCTGCTCCGAGCCGTCGAAGAATTGCACATACACCGTGTCGGCGTTCTCGACGATATGGTTGTTCGTGATGATGTAGCCAGCGGGATCGATGAGGATGCCTGAGCCCAGGGCGCTGAAGGGCACCATGGGGTTCTCGGATCCTGGCTGGAACATTCCAAAGGGCCCGATCTTTGGAGCCTGCTGCATCATCATGCCCGAGATCTCTATGTGCACGACGCTTGGCCTGGCGGATTCTGCCACCGTCGCGATCATCTCCGCGAAGGCGCTAGCGGGCCTCGCCCCCGAGCTCTCCGACTGGGCCCAGGCGACCTGGACCGGAGCCGAGACGGCCACCATCGCCGCGAGGAGGGGCGCGAGCACCATACGTGGCGCCGCGGCACCGGGCGGCCGCCGATTCTTTCCCTTTCTTTCCATAGCATCAAAATTCAGAATACTGGCAGGCCTAGTCAAGGAAAGAATCTCCCAAGGCCCGCTCCCCTAGTCCAGCTGTTTGTGGAATCGTGCAATGCTTATCCCGATCACGGCGGTGCCGATGCCGAGGAGGGGAAGGAGCTGCGGCCAGAGCACCGACAGGTCAGAGCCCTTGAGGAATATGCCCCTAATTATGATCAGGTAGTAGCGCAGGGGCATGAGGTAGGTGAGGGCGCGTATCGGGGCCGGCATGTTCTCGATGGGGAAGACGAAGCCCGAGAGGATCATCATCGGGAACATGAAGAGGAAGATGGAGAACATCATCGCCTGCTGCTGGTTTCGCGAGATGGTCGAGACGAGGAGTCCCATGCCGAGGGTGGAGAGGACAAGGGCGAGGGACAGGGCGTAGAGGAGGCCCAGGCTGCCGCGGGGCACGATGCCAAAGAAGAGCCAGGAGGCGCCGAGGGTGAGGGTGATGATCACCAGGCTTATGATGACGAAGGGGGCGAGCTTGCCGATGATGAGTTCGTGCCTCGCCAGTGGGGTCACGATGAGCTGTTCGAGGGTGCCGATCTCCTTTTCCTTCACGATGGCAAGGGAGGTCAGGATCACCGTGAAGACCATGATGAGGAGGGCGAAGACCCCGGGTATCATGAATCGCCTGCTCTTGAGGTCGGGGTTGTACCAGACCCTGGTCCTCGCCTCGACCGCCGGTCCGGCGGCTCCAATCGTCGTAGCCGAGGCGATCAGGCGTCGCGCGAAACTGGTCGCTGTCGCCGTCGCGTAGGCCATAGCCACGGTCGCCGTGTTCGACCTGGTGCCATCGACGAGGAGCTGGATCTGCGCCCCCCTGCCTGACTCAAGGTCGGCGCCGAAGGAGGGAGGGATGACCAGGCCTATTTCTGAGTGGCCTCCGGTGATGGCTGCCTCCATCTCTCCGAAGGAGGAGGAGCGGTCGGCCACAAGGAAGGACCGGCTCGACACGAAGGCCTGCGCGAGGGCCCGGCTCTGTTGGCTTGAGTCCTGGTCGTAGATCGCGAGCGGGACATCGCGGACCTCGGTGTCGGCCGCGTAGCCGAGGATGAGGATCTGCATCACCGGGGCGATGATAAGGATCGGGCGCATCCTCCTGTCACGGCGCAGCTGCTGGAATTCCTTGGTGATCATGCATCTGATGCGGCTCACTGCTCACTTCCTCCTTGATCGTGCGAATCTCGCGGCGCCCGCCGCGGCCGCGACGACGGCGTAGACCAGGAGGGCGAGGGCCTGGTGCCAGTAGGTCCCGAAGCCCGCGCCTTTGAGGAGGAGGGCGCGGAGGATCTCGATGTAGTACTTGGTCGGGAAGAGGTAGGTGACAGCCTGGATGGCCGGTGGCATGTTCCGGATGGGGAACACGAAGCCCGAGAGGGTGAAGGTCGGGATCAGGGTGAGCATGGCGCTGATCAGGAAGGCGACCTGCTGGGTCTCGGCGAGGGTGGAGATGAAGATGCCCAGGGCCAGGCAGGCGAGGACGAACAGGACAGTCATCGCTGCCAGGGCGAGGATGCTGCCCTTCACGGTCACGCCAAAGAGGATGGCGCTCGCCGAAAGCACCAGGGCCGCGGCGACGAGGCCGATGGCGGCGTAGGGCAGGGTCTTGCCTAGGATGAGCTCGATGGGCCGGACCGGCGAGACGATGATCTGCTCCATCGATCCGTTTTCCTTCTCCCTGACCACTGAGAGGGCGGTTGAGATCACCGAGGTGATGATGAGGATGAGGGCGACGAGGCCGGGGACAAGGAAGGAGACGGACTTTAGTTCCTGGTTGAACAGGACCCGCGGCCGCACGTCGAGGACCATGGCGGGGCCCGAGGCTGGGGGGGAGCCGGAGCGCATCGAGGCCAGGCGGCGCAGGTCGGTGCTGAAGCGCATGGTCATGCCGTCGACGTAACCCATGACCGTGGCCGCGCGCGTGCCGTCGCTCCCGTCGACGAGGACCTGCACGGGAGCGGTCTCCCTTCTCGCGAGGGCTGCGGCGAAGCCGTCGGGGATCTCAAGGACGGCCATCGCAGCGCCAGTGTCCAGGGCCCTGCCCTCTGCCCGGGAGTCAGGCGGCGAGGGGGAGGGAAGGAAATGGCCGGAGGCGAGGAAGGAGGCGACGAGGGCCCGGCTCTCGGGGCTGCGGTCGAGGTCCCTGACGGCCAGGGGGATGTTGTTCACGTCCAGGCTGATCGCATAGCCGAACATGACCAGGAGGAAAAGGGGGACGGCGAGGAGGGTGAAGAGGGTACCGGGGTCGCGTAGGATGTGGCGGTACTCCTTGCGCATAAGGGCGGCGAGCCTGTCCCTCATGGCCTGTCCTCCTTCTCGCTCTCCGAGATGACGCGAATGAAGACGTCCTCGAGGCTCGGCAGGATGGACTCGGCGCGGGAGAGGCCGACGCCCCGAGAGGCCAGGATTCCCTCAACGATGAGCTCCCCCGCGCCCGGGGCTATGGCCGCGTGGAGCCTGGTCCCGAAGAGGGCAGCCTCCTCGATGCGGGGGTCGGCCTTCAGGGCGGCAAGGGCGGCCTCGGGATTGTCGCACTCCACCTCGACGAGGCGGCCGGGAAAGCGTTCCCGCTTGAGCTGGCCGGGGCTGCCCGCTGCGACAATCCTGCCCGCGTGCATGAGGGTGACGGTCCCGCAGTATTCGGCCTCGTCGAGGTAATGGGTCGTGATGAGGACAGTCGAGCCAGAATCGGCGAGGCGGTAGATGATGTCCCAGAAGACCCGCCTCGCAGCCGGGTCCACACCGGCGGTTGGCTCGTCGAGGAAGAGGACGCGGGGACTGTGGAGGAGTGCGCAGCCCAGGGCGAGCCTCTGCCTGTATCCGGCCGAGAGCTCGGCCGCCAGGGAGGCCTCACGTCCGGCGAGGCCGGTGAGGGACATGATCTCCCCTGCCTCGGTCTCGATGCGCCTTGGAGCCAGGCCGTAAAGACCGGCGAAAAAGCGCAGGTTCTCGATGACCGTCAGGTCCTCGTAGAGGGAGAACTTCTGGGACATGTAGCCGATGCTGCGCTTCACCCCCTCGGGGTCCTTCGCGATGTCGCAGCCGGCGACGCGGGCCATCCCCGAGCTGGGGGCCAGGAGGCCGCAGAGCATGCGGATTGTGGTGGACTTGCCCGCCCCGTTGGCGCCAAGCAGGCCGAACACCGTCCCCTGCGGGACCGAGAAAGATATCCCGTCCACGGCCCTGAAGGCACCGAAGCTCTTGCAGAGGTCCCTGACCTCTATCGCGCTGGCCATCCCGGGCTCCCGCATCAGCGGCCCTGGCCTTCGCCGACGGCGTCGCGCAGGACAAGGCGGGCGAGCTCAATCGCGACGCGTGACCGGCTGCGCTCAAGCCTCGCCTGGAGCAGGGCTAGCTCGGCGTCGGAGAGCTCGGAAGGAAGGGCAAGCCCGTTCGAGAAGCGGTCCCTCGTAACCCTTAGGTTCTCCTGGGCGGTGTCCACCGAACTCGTGGTCGCCGCCAGGCGGTCGATGGTCTTCCCGAGGTCGAGGGCGGCGCTGACCACCGCGAGGGTCACGCCCTCCTTGGCCTGCCCAAGGGAGAATCGTGCCTGGTCGACCGCGGCACGCG